>NZ_JBBPHM010000027.1:0-33057 GCF_038039755.1 Myroides sp. C1519 | reverse complement strand
CAGCTGATTTGTAATCAGCAGGTCGTGGGTTCGAGTCCCTCCACTGGCTCAAAAGCCTCCCTTATTAGGGAGGCTTTTTTGTTTTACACTCTTTTTATCTTAGTATTCATTATTCATTGGATTTATTTTTTTAAATTTATTAATTCTCTAAAAGTCTGTCTTTATTTGACAGATGTGATAGTGTAGAGTTTCGTGAATAAATACATTTGATATGTTTTTTAGAATACAAGCAGATTGGTTTATATATTTTGAAATTATATATTTTTTAATTGCTATCGGTGTAGCTATTCGAATTGTATATGATACAGATTCTATTTCTAAAACCTTAGCGTATTTACTCCTTATTTTTTTTGTGCCTATTTTTGGAATGTTGTTTTATTTTTCTTTTGGTATTAATTACCGCAAGAGAAAAATGTATTCTAAAAAGTTAAAGGTAAATGATGACTATAGTGAACGTTTGTCAAAGCGCCTACGAGAAGTCCATTTAGATTTAGGTGAAAATGGCAATCCAATTGTAAATAAAAATCGCTCATTCATCAATATGTTATCTAATCCTGCATTAGGAGATGGACCTTTGTTGGTTGGCAATAAAGCTGAAATATTAGAGAATGGGGAGGAGTTTTTTCCGAGGTTACTACAAGATTTAAAACAAGCAAGAAAAAGTATTCATATCGAATATTATATTTTTGAAAATAGTGACATTGGGAGAGAAATAGAAGAGGTATTAATAGCAAAGGCAAAAGAAGGAATTGAGGTTAGATTCATATATGATGATTTTGGTTGCCGTGATATAAGAAAAAATATAGCTCGTAATTTAAGAGCAAACGGAGTAGAAGCTTATGCTTTTAATGAAATTATACTATTGGCTTTTGCAAATCGACTTAATTATCGAAATCACCGCAAAATTGTCGTTATAGACGGACTTATTGGTTATACGGGAGGAATAAATATATCTGATAGATATGACAACCGTAAAAAGGACTTAAATGAGTTTTTTTGGCGAGATACACATCTTCGTTTAGAAGGGCCTGGTGCATATGGACTACAATATGTCTTTTTAGCGGATTGGAATTTCTGTAGTAAGCAGTCAATTGCTTTTGATGAAAAGTATTTTCCTAAAGTAGCAAGGGATGTTGCAGGAAATGTGCCTGTACAGGTGATTTCTTCTGGACCGGACTCAGATGTGCCTTCTATCCTTTATAGTGTCTTAAAAGCAATACAAACAGCCCAGAGTGAGGTGTTGATAACAACTCCATATTATATTCCAGACGAATCATTACAGTTGGCTATAAAAATGGCCGTATTAAGTGGTAAAAAGGTAAAGATTATCTTACCTGGTATTACAGACTCACATATTGTAAAGCTTGCATCAGAATCTTATTTTCAAGAACTCTTAGAGTATGGTGTTGAGATTTATCTGTATAAAAAAGGGTTTATTCACGCTAAGACTTTTGTGACAGATTCAGGGGTAAGCTCAATTGGTACGTGTAATTTAGATCACAGAAGTTTTGATTTGAATTTCGAAGTTAATGTAATTACTTATGATGAAGCTTTTGCTAATAAGATGAGACAAATGTTCTATAATGATTGTAAGGATTCAATTAAATTAGAATTGAGCTTTTGGAATAAACGATCTAATTGGCATCGACTGAAAAATAGTTTCATTCGATTATTTTCGCCATTATTATAATCACTTTGCTTTTAGACTATGAATCTACATTTTACGTATCAAGATTATATAACACATCAACATACTTTTGCAAACGATTATGAGGGTAGGGTAATTACTACGCTTATCGAATCGAAAAGAAACCAAAAAGAGGCGTATAAATCTGTTTTATATATACACGGTTTTTGTGATTATTTCTTTCAAAAGCATATCATGGAATACTTTAATTCTGTAGGAATTAATTTCTATGCTCTTGATTTAAGAAAATGTGGTAGGTCTCTTCTTACTCATCAACACCCAAATTATTGCCAAAGCTTAGACGAGTATTTTCCTGATATAGAGTTTGGTTTAGATTTTATTCTAAACGACAATAAAGAGACTCAAATTTATCTTTTAGGACATAGTACAGGGGGACTTTTAGCAACTTATTACGCTAAATTTGGAAAGAAGAGAGAGAGGCTAAGAGGATTGATTTTAAACTCTCCATTTTTAGATTTCAATATTCCTTTTTACGTGAAACCGTTTGTAAGCTTTTTTGCTAAAAATAGAAAGAACAGTAATCCTTTTGGATGTATAGATGGATTACCAGAAATATATGGCGAGTCCTTACATAAAGATTATAAAGGCAATTGGGATTATGACAAACGATTAAAACCAATTAAGCCTTTTCCAGTATTTTATGCTTGGATACTTGCTGTGAAACAAGCACAAGATAGGTTGGTGAAATCTTCTGATTTAGGTGAATTGCCAATTTTACTATTGTATAGTTCAAAATCGGGTAATCCTAAAAAGTGGAATGAAACAGTATTTGAATCAGATATTGTATTAAATGTAAATGATATTAAACGGGTAGGAAATAGATTGAGTAATGTAGTTGTAGATGCTTGTGTTGATAATGGTATACACGATTTATTTTTATCCAAAGATGAAGTTATAAAAAAGGTGCAAAGTAAAGTAAGAGAGTTTCTTTTAAAATATTAAATGACAAAATAAAAAAAGCTGCTATCCTTAAAATAGCAGCTTTTTCAGTAATAATCAAAAAAAGAATTGTCTGACGGGTTGTGGATTAGAATAATCCTCCACCTCCGCCACTACTTTGTTTCGTGTTAGAATCTCTGTACTTTCTTTGTAAAGCACGGTTCTTAGCACCTCCAAACATATAGTTTACACCAATGTATAATGATCTGCTTTCCCATCTAAATTCTCCTGTTGCAGGATAAGGATAGATTGAGTTATAACCATATTTCATTGTGTTGAAAATATCGTTTACACGAGCACTGATGCTCATTTTATTGTTTAATAAAGAATATCTAACTCCAGCGTCTATCTTATACATTTCTTTAGAATCTGAAGTAATACCATCTACACCACCTCTATAGAATCCGAATAAGTTGAAACGTAAGTTCTTAGTCGCTTTAAAGTTACTGTTTAAACGTGCATTGAACGCATTAGCAGTAATCGAACGCATAATCATTTCTGTTTCTATTCCTTGTGCTGTTGTTTTGATTTCTGAAACTACACCAGTTTGTTTAATACTTGAGAAATCAATAGCAGGTTGCATATCCCACCATGGCGTAACTTTTATATTAGCAGAAACCTCAAACCCATAAGCATCATTTGATTTGTAGTTGTCATACGTCATTAATAACGCATTTGGGTTATCATTCAACGGATCTTTGTAGATCACGTGGTTGATTTCTTTATTAATGTTTCTGTAATAAACTCCAGCAGTAATACTACTTTGTTTAGCAAACATTCTTGTGTAGTTTAACTCAATAGAGTTTGTAAACTGAGGTTTAAGTTCTGGATTACCAACCATTGACATTAATGGAGTAGAGAACTGTCTGATTGGATTTGTTTGAGAAACACTTGGTCTATCTACACGACGGCTATAGCTCAAGTTAAACATGTCATTGTCAGTCATATTATATCCTAAGTAAACAGAAGGGTATAAAGTAACGTAATCATCTTTGAAGATTGTTTTACCTGCTGTTTTAGAATCTACTTTATAGCTTTCTAATCTTGTTCCAACTTGGTAATTAAACTTGCCATAGTTTTGTCCAAAAGTAACGTAAGCTGAATAGATATCTTGGTTGTAATCATTGTTAACAATATCTTTTCCAACAAGAGTTGTATTAAAATTATTCTCTGCTCTTGAAATTCTCGCTTCAGCACCTATTTCAAGTTTCGTATGATCGTTTAAAGGATTTACATAGTCAACGTTTACAGTTGTCATTGTACTCTTGTCAACTGAAAAGTCTTGGTAAAGATTATTAGCTATACCTGTTTTAGTGTTGTAGTCCCCATCATTTGTGCGTTTGTTATCGTTTAAGTTAACTTCAACGTCTAATGTGTGTCCTTTTTTCTCAAATAAATGTTTGTAAGCTAAGTTATATGAACTATATCTGCTTGATCCGTCATAATAAGTTTTTTGGAAGATATCTTCAAAATCACCTTTAGGATAAACAGTAGATGTATATAAGTCTAAATCATTTGACCCATTACTTTGATTTGTATAAAAAGACAAAGTATTGTTGTCATCAATATAATAGTCAACACCTACTTTATATAAGTAAGAGTTGTTTTTAGAACGCATTCTAATTTCTGTTGGAGAAGAAATGTCGTGACGGACCATATCTCCTTCATTTTTATATTTCCCACTGCTGAAACTACCATTACCAAAGAAGTTTAACTTTCCTTGTCTATAGTTTAAGTTTAATGAGTTTGTTGTCTTAGGCGTTTTTGCAATAGTCAAACCTGTATCAACAGAACCATTGAACCCATCAGCTGTATTTTTGTGTAATACAATATTAATAATACCAGACATTCCTTCTGGATTGTACTTAGCACTTGGGTTAGTAATTAACTCAATACTTTTAATTGAAGTAGAAGGAATCTGTTTTAATAATTGATCTGCTGAGATATTTGTTGGACGTCCATCAATAAGAATACGCACATTTTCATTACCTCTTAATGAGATTTTACCATCTTGGTCAACATTAACAGAAGGAATGTTATTCATAATTTCTGATGCAGTAGCCCCAACTGTTGTTAAGTCTTTTCCAACATTAATTACTTTTCTGTCGATCTTTTGTTCAATAGTAGATTGCTCAGCTACAATATTAACACCATCTAAAGTTGTCGCTTCAGGTTGTAGGTTAATATATCCAAAGTTCTGAATAGCTTCAGTTAATTCGAATTCTTTAGTAAATGTTTTGTAACCAATAAATTGTACTTCGATTGTATATTTTTTCATCGGAGCAGATAGCTCAAATTTTCCGTCTTCTGCGGTCATCTGACCTGTTACAATAGCCTCACCATCTTTCAAAGAAATTGTAGCATAAGGAACTGCTTCATTAAGCGTTTTATCGAAAACGATACCTGTTATTTTTCCTTTTTGTTGTGCAAACGTAGAGCACACCATGGTTAAAAAAAGGAAAATGCTTAGTTTAAATTTCATAATTGTTATTGAGTTAAGTTTATTTGTTTTAATTTGGGTTGCTATCATAGTAGTAACAGTATTTGACTATTTGTTACACACTTTTTTTGTAAAAAAAATAAATCAATACAAAAAATATTGTAAGTCATTGGTAATCAATTATTAAAATCTTATTTGTAATCAAAATAAATATGAGATATACAGTTTTTTGTGGTTCGAGTTCAGGATCAAAAACATTGTTTAAAACAGAAGCTTATCGACTGGGACAAACAATGGCTAATCACAAAATAGGCTTGGTCTACGGAGGAGCAAGAGTCGGTTTAATGGGCGCAGTAGCAGATGGAGCACTTGAGCACGGGGGAGAGGTAATAGGTGTTTTACCTACTTTCTTGAAAAGTGTTGAGTTGGAACATACTCGTTTAACCGATTTAATCATTGTAGAAACGATGCACGAACGCAAAGCTAAAATGGACGAATTGTCTGATGGTATTATTGCAATGCCAGGTGGATATGGTACATTGGAGGAGTTTTTTGAGATGTTGACTTGGGCACAATTAGGTTTGCATAAAAAGCCAGTTGCCTTGTTAAATATAGATGACTTCTATACTCCATTGTTACAAATGGCAGACTCAATGGTAGCAAATGGTTTTTTAAAACAGGAAAATAGAGATATGATTGTAGTTGCAAATAATATTGATGATCTTCTTGTGTTGATGAAAACTTATGTAGCTCCTACAACAGTTAAGTGGATTAAGTAATAAAGGAAATAAATGACAAAAGCTTGTTTGATATCTAATTTTGAGAAGAAAGGTGTTGCGCTTTCAAATGTAGAGCGAGAAATAATTATGAATACTTTTCAAACAAAATTACTTAAGAAGAAAGAGTATTTGTTAGAAGCTGGTACTATTTGTGACTTTGAAGCTTTTGTTGTACAAGGATGTTTTCGTGTTTTCTGTGTTGATGAAACAGGAGAAGAACATATCGTTCACTTCTCTATAGAAGATTGGTGGTTGGCAGATTTAGAGAGTTATAATTTTAACAAGCCTTCTAAGCTTTATATCCAGGCTTTAGAAGACAGCGAAATATTGATTATTCATAAAAAGGAGAAAGAGGAACTTTATACTAAGGTTGCGCCACTTGAACGAATTTATAGAATTATGACACAACAAGAATGTGTTGCTTTACAAAGGCGTATCGTTAATGAGTTGTCTATGACAGGAGCTCAAAAGTATGACGACTTTTGTGAACGTTATCCTTTGTTGGTACAGAGGTTGACTAATATTCAAATTGCGTCTTATTTAGGTATTACACAAGAGTTCTTGAGTAAAATCAGAAAAAAACGCATTTAGTATTTATTGAAGTAGTTCAATTTTTTTGATATTTCAAGGTTGTACTTTTGGTGAAAATATTTGAATATGAAACGAATAACACTAATTATGATTACTGTTGGTTTATTTACAATGGTAAGCTGTAAACAGAATGAAAGTACAAGAGAAGAAGTTAAAAGCGAAGCAACAATTTCTTTGGATTTAATTGGTAAAAAGGGCGAAATTTCTTTTCCAGAAATGAGTGCCATAACTGATTATACAAGTGAGAAAACATTGCATTGGAGTACAAAGGCAAAAGATGGTACTGTTAACCAAGGTGATGAACAAGTAAGTTATAAAAGGTTGTCAGAGGAGTTACACTTTTTAAATTGGATTGAGAAAACTGGCTTTACAGTGAGTCAAATAATCAATACTAAAACGGGAGAAGTTAAAGCTTTTTGGTCTTGGACAAATGAATCAGGAAAACGTGAAAGTTCTTTTGTAGACGGTACATTTACGTATGTTAAGTAATAAAAAGGCATATTTAAAAATATATTAGCATATAAAAATCCCATTTTGAATGGGATTTTTGTATTTTAGGGACTTTGTAATTAGAAACTAACGAATGGAAAAAATAAATAATAATATAGCGATCCTGGTAGATGGCGATAATGCGCAACCAAAACTACTGGAAGAAATATTAGAAGAGGTGTCTAAGTATGGTAAAGTAACGATAAGACGAATTTATGGAGATTGGACTACTCCACAAATGGGGAGTTGGAAAGACCTACTGAATGACCTGTCATTTTCGCCTATTCAAAAATTCAACTATACAACAGGGAAGAACTCTACAGATAGTTCTCTGATTATTGATGCAATGGATATTTTACACAACAAATCAGTTGATGGGTTTTGTATTGTTTCAAGTGATAGTGATTACACAGGTTTAGCTAAGCGAATTAGAGAAGGTGGTATATTTGTTATGGGAGTAGGTGAAAAGAAAACACCGAATGCCTTTGTACAGTCTTGTGAGATATTTACTTATTGTGAAACCCTAATGCCTAAGGAAACTGAAAAGGAAAAAGGAAGTAATGGCAATGCTAAAAAAGCGAATAATAACGATGATGATGACAATAAATCGTTAACTAAGAAAGAATTTAGATTGATAGATAAAGCTTTTAATATGTCAGTTGACGAAGAAGTAGAGGCTTATATCTCAACAGTTGGAGGTAATATCCGTAAACTTAATCCAAGTTTTGATGCTCGTGATTATGGTTTTAGAAACCTGACAGAATTGTTTAAGCATTTAAAAACCTATGAGGTTATTAATAATAATGTAAAGGGATTAAATCATCCTTTAGTAAAGAAAAAGTAGCCTTCGGGTTACTTTTTTTGTTTTCTATACTTTGTCCTGATGTTCTAATGTAATCTACAAGCATTATGAAAGACGAAGTAAGCTCATCTCTTATTACTATCTCTTTTTTTTGTAGCACATTTATCTACAGCTACTTTTATAAGTACTGTTGCTATGTTTTGATTCCTAAAAATTAAGCTTTTTTAAAAATAAAACACAAGACTACAAGTAAGTGAAATTTAGTAATCTGAAAGAAGAAAGGTGTTTTTTCGATGATTATTTAAACAAATAAGCTCAAAATTTTGTAGTTCATAATTTCTAACGGAAAAAGGTATAGGGGTTCCGTATAGAATTTTATATATTTGTTGCAACACGAATAAACGAAACATTATGAGATTAAACACTATTGCTTGTATTGCACTTGCTTCAGCAATGTTCCTTTCTTGTGGGAAAGATAAAGAGAATAAAACAAATAACGAGAACGCAACAGAAGTGGAGAACTTTGAATACAGTGTAGACAAGTTTGGAGATATCGAGGTTTTAAGATATCAAATTCCAGGATGGGATGACTTGACTTTAAAAGAAAAAACATTAGTATATTATTTGAGCCAAGCTGGTTATGTAGGTCGCGATATTATGTGGGACCAAAACTATAAGCATAACTTAAAGATCCGTAAGGCTCTTGAAAATATCTATGTAAACTACCAAGGAGATAAAACAACTGAAGATTGGAAAAATTTTGTAGTTTATGTAAAAAGAGTATGGTTCTCTAACGGTATTCACCACCACTACTCAAATGACAAAATTAAACCTGCATTTGCAAAAGCATACTTTGATACTTTATTGAAAGAAACAAATACAACATTAGATAATAATGTTGCAGAGATTCTTTTTAATGATGTTGATAATAAGAAAGTAAACTTAGATGCATCTAAGGATTTAGTAGTTGGTTCTGCTATAAACTTCTATGGAGAAGGTGTTACAGCTAAAGAAGCAGAGGATTTCTATGCTAATATGACAAGCCCTGATGCTAATCGTCCTTTGTCTATCGGTTTAAACTCTAAATTGGTAAAAGAGAACGGTAAGTTAGTTGAGAAAGTTTGGAAAAGTGGAGGATTGTATGGTCCTGCTATTGACCAAATTATCTATTGGTTAGAAAAAGCACAGACTGTTGCTGAAAACCAAAAGCAAGCTGACGCTATTGGCTTGTTGATTAAATTCTACCAAACAGGAGATTTAAAATCTTGGGATGATTATAATGTTGCGTGGGTACAAGCAACTGAAGGAAATATTGATTATAATAACGGATTTATTGAAGTATACAATGACCCATTAGGACATAAAGGTTCTTATGAGAGTGTTGTTCAAATCAAAGACTTTGATATGTCTAAGAAAATGGAAGTTTTATCTCACGAGGCACAGTGGTTCGAGGATAACTCTCCGTTAATTGACGCACATAAAAAGAAAAGTGTAGTAGGGGTAACTTACAAAACTGTTATCGTTGCTTCTGAATCTGGTGATGCATCTCCAAGTACACCTATCGGAGTAAACTTACCAAACGCAGATTGGATTAGAGCAGAACACGGTTCTAAATCAATTTCATTAGGTAATATTATTGACTCTTATAATCACGCAAGTGGTTCTGATCGTTTGAAAGAGTTTGTTCACGATGAAGAGGAATTCCAATTGGAGGAAAAATATGGTGAGTTAGCTGATAAATTACATACAGCTTTACACGAAGTTATCGGACACGCGTCTGGGCAAATTAACCCTGGTGTTGGACAACCACAAGTAACTTTAAAAAGCTATGCTTCTACATTAGAAGAAGGACGTGCTGACTTAGTTGGATTATTCTACTTATACAACCCTAAATTACAAGAGTTAGGATTAGTAGATGATTGGAAAGCAGTAGGAAAAGCAGCTTATGATGGATACATCAGAAACGGATTAATGTTACAATTAGTGCGTTTAGAGCCAGGTGCTGATATTGAGGAAGCTCATATGAGAAACCGCCAATGGGTTAGTGCTTGGGTATTCGAAAAAGGTAAAAAAGACAACGTAATTGAGAAAGTTGTTCGCGATGGTAAAACATATTTCAATATTACTGATTATGAAAAACTACACGAATTATTTGGTCAGTTATTAAGAGAAACTCAACGTATCAAATCTGAAGGAGACTTTAAGGCTGCAAAAGCTTTAGTTGAAAACTACGGAGTGAAAGTTGATCAAGCTATTCACAAAGAAGTATTAGCAAGAAACGCTAAATTTAATTCTGCTCCATACAGAGGATTCGTAAATCCTTATATCGTTCCTGTGAAAAATGATAAAGGAGAGATTACTGATTTCGAAATTAAACAACCAGAGTCTTTTGAAGCTCAAATGTTGTACTACGCTAAAGAGTATAGTTTCTTACCAGTAGAAAACTAATCAATTTAGTATAAAAGATAAAGCCAACCGAGAGGTTGGCTTTTTTTATGCAGTAAAGTTAAATAGCTATTTATTAATTTGGGATCAACAATAAAAGGTAGAGTGTAAGCAAGAATTATGATTTATCTAAAGTACTTTACTTTCGCATTCAGGGATTCGGCAGAAGTGTTCGTACCTCTATCATTAAAGTAATTAATAATATATAAGCAATGTGTTTTTAAAGTCTTTATAATGGTATTAGAGAAGTATTATGAACATTATTACTCTCTATGAGTTAGTTTAATAATAGCTACTTGTTTTGGTATTTTTAAATTATATATTCTACGTAAATTATCAACAACTAAATCATTTGCCTTTTTAAAATTTGGATATAAGTTAAATTGGATGTTTTTTTGATATTGAGTTTAATTGTATTGACTTTTGTATAGTAGATGAATAGACCTTGGTTAGTAATTGTTTTTTGGTATTTCCATTAACTAAAAAGAGAGGTTTTAAAGTATTGTTATTAAGTGCTTCTTTTATACTTGTTTCGGACAAGTACCACACAAATACCAGACACCTTCGGTAAAAAGGCTTTTTTTACGAGCCTCTGTGGTACTTGACTGGTAAATGTCTCGAACATGGTGTGTCTAAAACTACGCTTTGATATGTTCATTATCACAAGCATAATATAGTACATTATATTTTAAATCTTCGTTTATTTTGTGTCTTGTTGATTTAAAGAAAAGGGATGTTTACGCTTAGTATCCTAACTTTTGTGCCTGACCCTTAATTTGATTTAAGAAATCACTCGGCCTTCTACCTATTAATTTTGTAAATACATTGCTGTAAGATTGCGCACTGCTATAGCCTACTTTAAAAGCGATTTCATTGATGGTTAATACACCTTCACTAAGTAACTCAATGGACTTAATAATCTTGACCATTTGTATATACTTTGCAATGCTAATACCTGTTTCTTTTTTAAACTGTCGTTCTAACGTACGAATGCTCAAGTGAAACATTGTCGCTACTTCTTCAATGTTTATTTTATGTTGATAGTTTTGATGTATATAAGCAGCAATATCTATTAAGTTCTTACTCTTGGGTACAGGAGTTCGCAAGGGTACAGCATTGTCAATAAACGAAGGTAACTCGTGCAATATCGCTTTTAGAAATAGGGACTCACTTTTGTTTTCTTCTTTTAGCATTGACCATTTTTCTGTGTAAAGTATCATTTCCTTAAGTACAGGCGGAATAGCAAATAAATACGATTCATCATAGAAAGGCGGGAGATTATCAATGTCAAAATACAACGTGCGCAGAGATACGTGTTCTGATGAGGTAGTTGTTTTGTGAATAGCGTTTGAAGGTATCCAAGCCACGTGATTTTGTGGTAGTAAGAAGTGATTCTCTTCAATATGTAGATATTGATATCCTTCTTCTACAAATACTAATTGTGCTTTTTTGTGAGAGTGAAATTCATCTGTGTGTTTCCACTGTTTTGCGTGCCACACAAAAACGTCTTTTCCAACTTCATCTACTAATTTATGCCCATCCATACTTGTCGTTTTAGTTATGATATATGGCGAATATAATTAAAAATAACCACTTAATTTTGTGTCATATTTAAAAACTCACAGAATAAAATGAATACAAAAGTAGAAACAAGTCAGGGTGATGTCTCAAAAATGAAGAAGATACTGATGTTTTTAGGTGTAATATTTATAGCATCTAATCTACGTGCCCCACTAACCTCTGTTGGTCCAGTAGTAGCAGAGATAAGTAAAGCTTTATCCTTGTCAAATACTGCGGCAGGATTAATTACTACAATTCCCCTAATGGCATTTGCCTTGTTATCAGGTGTTGTTCCAAAAGTATCTCGTAAATACGGAATGGAATTAGTATTACTTGGTTCCATTATATTGTTGACAATCGGTTTAATCATTAGACCTTTAGGAAGTATTGTCTCTCTATTTCTTGGAGCAGCATTAGTAGGTACGGCAATTACAGTTGGAAACGTATTAATGCCTGCATTTATTAAAAATAACTTTAGCAATAAAGTAGGAACAATGATGGGGGTATACTCTGTAGCTATGAATCTAACAGCGGCATTAGCGGCGGGGTTCAGCATTAGCTTAGGGCGTATCACAAATTTTGGATGGAAAGGATCAATTGGTATTTGGTTGGTTTTATCTTTAGTGACTATAGTAGTGTGGATACCACAATTAAAGAAGAAGCAAGAAGAAACAGTTAAGGGAGATTTTCCTATTGAAGAGAATACGGTAAACTTGTATAAATCAGGATTAGCTTGGGCTGTAACGGTATTTATGGGAGTACAATCGTTATTGTTCTATTGTTTGGCTGCTTGGTTACCTAAAGTAGCTCAAACGTGGGGAATGTCAATAGAAGACTCTGGATGGATATTGTCTTACGTTCAGTTTGCTCAATTGCCAATGACATTTGCTGGTGCTATTATAGCAAGTAAAATGAATAATCAAAAATTGCTTTCACTGATAGTAGGGTTGTTGTTTATTGTTGGAATAGGAGGAATCCTTATATTCAAAACTGAGTACATCGTATTGTGGTGTGTACTTATTGGAGCTGGAAGTGGATTAGCATTTAGTTTATCAATGCTTTTCTTTGTCTTGCGTACTCGTAGTACAGTACAATCGGCTGAATTATCTGGAATGGCACAGGCTTTTGGTTATTTAATAGCAGCTTGTGGTCCTCCGTTATTTGGTGCTTTTTACGACTTCTCAGGAAGTTGGACATCGTCTTTTATTTTCCTTTTAGTTATGTCAGTTACCCTTTTGATCTCTGGTATTATTGCAGGAAAAGATACTTGGGTTAAGTAATCGCTAAGAAAAGAAACGATTGTAAAGCCAAATTAGTCCACTAATTACAATAGACAAAATTATCATACTGCTGATAGGCATAAAGAAAGAGAAGCCAGGGCGTTCAACGTGAATATCTCCTGGTAGTCTGCCAAACCAATTAAAGTTGAATGGTGTAAATTGTACAATTAGTCCGATAATAACTATGACAATTCCGATAAATATAATTGACTTTCCCATAAGGGTAAAAATACAAAAAATAGACTTATCGTTTTGAAAGAACATTTATTTAAGGTTTGTTAAAGCAGGAATGGATGTGTAATTTAAAGTGTATCTTTGAGAAGCTGCACTTTTGCAGAACATAGTATCACATTAAATTGAAACAATATGAAAGTAGAAATATGGTCAGACGTTATGTGTCCCTTCTGTTTTGTTGGAAAAAAACACTTTGAAAGTGCATTAGAACAATTGCCTTTTAAAGATAAGATTCAAGTGGAATGGAAGAGTTACCAATTAGATCCAACATTGCCAGAAGAAGGTGCTAATATGTCTACTAAAGAGTATTTGGTAAACAGAAAAGGTATGCCAATGGAGCAAATTGAAGGAATGTTAGCTCATTTACAACAAGCGGGTTCTGCTGTTGGAATTGATTTCAGACAAGATATTGCTATTCCTGTAAATACTTTTAGAGCGCACCGTTTAAGTCACTTTGCTCAAAAAGCAGGTAAAGGGAACGAGATGGAAGAAGCGTTGTTCTTAGCTCATTTTACAGAAGGTAAAAATGTTGGTGATATTGAAGTATTAGCGACGTTAGCGGAAACAGTTGGATTGAATAAAGCTGAGGTTAAAGCATTTTTGGAAACAGAAGAGCAAACAGCTGAGGTACAAAAAGATATTCAAGAAGCACAAGCTATCGGTGTGTCTGGTGTTCCATTTTTTGTGTTAGACAGAAAATACGGAGTATCTGGAGCGCAACCAGTAGAGGCGTTTGTTGAAGCATTAACGCAAGCTTACCAAGAAAGTAAACCACAATTTGAAATGAAAGGAAATCAAGACGCAGGTGCTTGTGGACCGGAAGGATGTGAGATTTAAGTCGCACAATCAATATATACATCAAGGGCAAT
This sequence comes from Myroides sp. C1519, assembly GCF_038039755.1. NCBI lineage: Bacteria > Pseudomonadati > Bacteroidota > Flavobacteriia > Flavobacteriales > Flavobacteriaceae > Myroides > Myroides sp. C1519. Next base: position 18,921 of record NZ_JBBPHM010000027.1, on the reverse strand, counting down.
GAGATAAGCTAATTATCGCATTGCCCTTTTTTTGTGGACTAAAATAAGAAGGTATAAGCAAGGTAGATGATGCTAATATTACAATGTGCATAGAATTGTTTTTTTCTGTTTTTAGCATACTGTTTTACAATTTATGTATCTCGTTTACGAATGAGGTAGTCGTTGTAGATTCTACGTTTTTATCACGCAAAGCCAATTTGTCATTTGTTGCTTTTAAGGTGTTTATTTACGCTATATTTAGTAAAATTCATTAGGAGTCGAATTATTTGTCCTTATCTTTGAATATTCAGAAAATACAGACCATACAATGGCATTGAAGATACTACATACAGCCGATTGGCACCTTGGAAAACGATTAGATAATTATAGTAGACTTGACGAACAAAAGGAGGTTTTAGAAGAAATTTGTAAAATCGCCGATAAAGAGAAAGTGGATTTAGTTCTACTGGCTGGTGATTTGTTTGACACGTTTAACCCACCGATTGAAGCAGTTGATTTGTTTTATAAAACATTGAAGCGATTGGCTAAGAATGGAGAGCGGCCTGTAATTGCTATTGCAGGAAACCACGATAGTCCTGAACGTATTGATGCGCCAGATCCATTGGCAAGGGAGTGTGGAATTATCTTTGTTGGGTTTCCTAATGCTGAGGTTAAACCATTTGCGATAGAAGATCATTTTAAGGTTTCTAAGTCGGCACCTGGATTTATTGAAATAAGACTGAAAGACTTCAAACAACCTATTCGTATTATACATACGCCTTATGCTAATGAAGTAAGGCTGAGAAAGGCATTGAATGTAGAGGATAAAACGGAGGCATTGAATAGTGTTTTACAGGAGACGTGGCAAGCATTGGCTGATAAGTACTGTAAGACGAAAGGGGTGAATTTATTGATTTCTCATTTGTATATGATGAATAGAAATGGGGAGATGTTAGAGGAACCAGATGGAGAGAAACCATTGAAAATAGGTAATGCAGATTTGATTTATAGTGATATCATTCCAGAGCAAATACAATATACTGCTTTAGGTCACCTTCATAGAGCACATCAAATAGGACCGGATGATCGCCCTGTGGTGTATTCTGGTAGTCCATTGGGCTATAGTTTTAGCGAAGCAGGACAGCGTAAATGCGTTATGATAATTGAGGCAGAGGCAAATAAGCCGGTTACTTACAGACAAATGCCTTTGCAAAAGGGAAGACCTCTTTCGCGAGTGAAGTTTGCAAATATTGAAGAGGCTATCTTTTGGCTATTGTCTAATCCTGAGCCATTGGTTGAGTTAACCTTGGTGAGTGATACTTTCCTAAATGCTGATGATATTAAGAGGTTAAACCAAGCACACGATGGTATTATATCTATCATCCCAATTGTGAATATGGATAAGGAAGCTGGAGATAAGGAAGTGAATCAAGTGAATTTGGAACAAGATATTAAAGGGTTGTTTTCTGATTATTTTAAACAGCGATATAGTGGGCAATTGCCTAATGAAGAGATAATGGATTTGTTTAATGAAATTTTAAATGAAGAATAGATGATACCAATTAAATTAACACTTGAAGGTTTATATTCTTACCAAGAAAAACAAGTAATCGATTTTACACAGTTAATTGAGGCTGGATTGTTTGGAATTTTCGGAAAGGTAGGTTCTGGAAAATCATCTATTTTAGAGGCAATCTCTTTTGGATTATATGGAGAAAGCGAACGATTAAATTCAAGAGATAATCGCGCGTATAATATGATGAACTTAAAGTCTGATCACGCTGTGATAGATTTTGAGTTTTATAATTTCGCAGATGAAAAGTATAGAATTAGACGAGAGTTTAAGCGTAATTCTAAGCGATTTGAAGATGTGAAACGTGGTGATGCTGTATTGTATCAGTGGGAGGGAGATGAATGGATGCCACTATCTCATTTGAATATGGATGAAATAGTAGGATTGAGTTACGATAACTTTAAGCGTACTGTGATTATTCCGCAGGGACAGTTCAGAGAGTTTATTGACTTGAAAGGGGCTGATCGTACGCGTATGATGCAACAGATTTTTGGGTTAGATCGTTTTGATTTGACTTCAAAAGTTAAGGGTATTTACGGAAAAACAAAGGAAAGTTTTGATCAGCTTAAAGGTAGATTACAAGGTTTTGCTAAGGTTACGCAAGAAACAATTGAGGAACAACAAAAGATATTAGTTGATGAACAAGATAAGTTAGAAAAGGCAGCTAATTCTTTTAAAATAGAGAATGAAAGTTACCAACAGTTAAAAGCTGTAAAAGAAGACTTTGAAAGTTTAGTAGTAAAGAAAGAGGAATTGGCGACTTTAAACGAACAGTTGCCCGGTTTTCAACAAAAGAAGAAAGAGCTTGAGCGTTTTGAATTAGTTGAAAAAACCTTTGCTACGGTGTTAGCTGATGCTGAGAATACAGGTATTAAGCTAACTTTTAAGGAAGAAAAGAATGAAAAGCTGACTACTTCTGTTGTTCAAACGCAAGAGATGTTTGCAAAGGTTTCTAAGGAATTAGAAATGGTGCAATTGGATTTTGCTACGTTAGAGCAACAAAAAGCGGAATGCTATGAACTTGGACTAATCAAGGGAATAAAAGAAGCTTCTCTAAAGAATACAGAAAATCAAGAACACTTTGAAAAGGGAATCAAGTTTGTCAATGAGGTTAATCAGCATTTTAGCGAAGCTCAGGTTAACTTACAGCAAAAAGAGAATGAGTTAAATCAAACGAAAGCTAATCGAATTGATAGTAATTTGATTATGGATATTGAAGGGTGGTTTAAGGATTTTGAATTATTGAAAAAGAGTTCGGAGGAAGCAAATCAGAGTATAGGTAAATCTACAGCTGACTTACAGCAGGTACAACAGGATATTCAAAAACTAAAATTAAAGAATATTGATAATTGGCAAGCTGAGATTAGTGGTTATAGAAATACGTTTAATAAAAAGCAGGAGCAAGCAGAGCAAGAGTTAGCGCATTTAAGAGTGTCGCAGCAGTTAACGCAGTATGCAAGTGATTTGCACAATGGACAAGCTTGTCCGTTATGTGGATCATTAGAGCATCCGCACGTTTTGCAAGGCAATGATGTGTCGTTAGCTATTGCAAATGCTGAACGTACTTTAAGCGATATTAAAGATAAACAAACAAGGTTGAATGCATACGAAAGTAAAGCAGTGGCATTGTTTGATAAGTATAATTTCTTTTTAACTCAGTTAGAGGAGTTAAAAGCAAAAGAACAGGCGAACCAACAGGCAGTACAATTGCACCACAGTAAGTTTACTTGGAATATAATTGAAGTTGGTCATAAGGAACAGTTTGTTCAATTAAAAGAGAGCGCTAATGCAATTCAACAACAAGTTGAGGTGTGCGAGAATCAGTATGCTCTTCTTCAGAAAGAGGTTGAAAAGTTAAGACATAAAGCAGACCAAGCTAAAACAAGGTTAGCTGAATTGGAAGTTGAAAAAGCTAAATATGAAAGTGAGATTCAGTCAAAGAGCTCTCAAATTGTTCGTCTAAACTTACAAGCTTATTTAGGGTTAGAAGAAAGTTTAATTGCTCAAGAAGAACAACAACGTCAATTGAGAATTGACAATACGGAAAAGAAACATAGTTCGTTGACGAAAGAGTTTCAAGAGTTATCTCCAAAATTAGCAGCTCTTCAATCAGAACAAAAGGGATTAGTAGAGGAAATTGCTGAGCTAAAAGTAAGCAAAGAAAAGCTTGAGAAAGAATTAGAGGTATTAGTTCATGCAAATGGATTAAATACATTAGATGAGGTAAAAGCTATTTTAGAAACGCAGTTGGATGTTAAGAGTGGTCGTGAGGCTATTCAAGCTTTTGAGGTAAAACTGGAAGTGGTTAAAAACAATGTTGTTGCTTTAGAACAGAAGTTGGAGAAAGTTTCTTTTGATAAAGAGAAATTTGAGAAACAACAAGAGGTTATTGAAAAGCTTGAATTGGAGGTTAAGACATTGACTGAATCAACGGCTAAGCTAAAGGGTGAGGTTGAACGATTGACTAAGGAGTTAGCCGAGAAGAAAGATTTATTAATAGAACACGATAAAGTAGAAAAACGCTTAAAGAATATCAGTGTGCTTGACAATATGTTTAAAGGTGCTGGTTTTGTAAATTACGTTTCAGGTATTTATTTGAAAAACTTATGTGATATGGCTAATCACCGTTTTCATCGTCTGACAAATAATCAGCTGAGTTTGCAATTAAATGAGAGCAATGATTTTGAGATTGTTGATTATTTGAACAACGGGAAAGCAAGGAGTGTGAAAACATTATCAGGAGGACAAAGTTTTCAGGTGTCGCTTTCTTTGGCTTTAGCCTTGGCAGAAAGTGTACAAAGTTTATCGAAATCTAATAAGAACTTCTTCTTTATTGATGAAGGGTTTGGTACACAAGATATAGACTCGGTAAACATCGTATTTGAAACATTGAGTAATTTACATAAGGAGAACCGTATAGTTGGAATTATTTCTCACGTTGAAGAATTGCAAGAGAGAATACCGATGTCACTTACAGTAGTGAAAGATGAAGAAAAGGGAAGTGTGATAGAAGTAAATTAGAAAGAATAAAATTTTAAAAAGTCTGTATCTAATAGATACAGACTTTTTTTTAAGATAGTGGCATACATTAAATGCTAATAAAAAAGCGGTCTATTTTATGAATAGACCGCTTTGCATTTATACTTTTTTTTTAAAGAATTAAATCCTGTTGTATGTGTTGCTAATTGCGTTTTAAAGCTTGTACAATACCCTCTAAATTGTGATTAAAATCCATAAGCTGACTTAATATTTGTCCAACTTGATTGTCTTTGCCTGCGACACCTAATTTATTCTGTTTTGTAAAAATTTCCTTGATTGTTTCCCAACGTTCTTTTTCTTCTAAATTTAGTTTGCCTGTGATTTCCTTTAACTTTAAAAGGTTGGCTTCTGTATCTGAAGTTAATGTTTGTGATTCATTCTCATAATGCGTTAAGATTAACTCATCTATTTCGACTTCATTCATTAAGGGAACAATTTTACTTATCATCTTATTCATATCTCTGTAAGAACCTTGTAATTTAAAGGCTGGCTCTACGCGATAAGCATTATCCATACTCGCACTCAAGATATAATTCTGATTTACTTTAAGAACGATATCTCTTACCATCATCGCTTTTTTAATCACAGCTATAAATTCCTCTAATTCTTGAGCACTAAAATTACCTTCTAAATCTAATGCTTCTTCAGAGCGAGTTTCAATGTGTTGAATTAGTTTATAGAAATCATCTAATGATTTACTGCTTAGACGCTGTAAATAACTGTTTTCAGCAATAGCATTCTCAAGTAAGCTTAGTTTAAATAAACTCTCAGTATTTCCAATTACATCTCCTAAGTTATAGGTGTCTGCACGATTGGCTAACATATCAGGAATTTGAAATTTCTCTCCCGTTTCTGTATATGGGTTACCTGCCATAATGATACAAAAACGCTTTCCTCTTAAATCATATGTTTTACTTTCTCCTTCAAAAATACCATCCATCTTACGCTGCCCATCGGCTAATGAAATGAACTTTTGTAAGAATTCAGAACTACAATGTTGTATGTCATCTAAGTAAAGCATAACGTTGTCAGCCATTTCAAATGACAAGTTTATCTTCTTTAATTCTTCTCTTGCTCCAGATGTTTTAGCTTCTGTTGGGTCTATTGAGGTAATGGAATGTCCAATTGTAGGACCATTTATTTTTACAAAATGTAATCCTAATGCATTGGCTAAATATTCCATTAGTGTTGTTTTCCCATATCCAGGAGGGGATACTAATAATAGCATTCCCATTCTCGCTGTACGCTTGTTATCTCCGTAAACACCAATTTGTTTCGCTAAGTTGTTTCCTATTAAAGGGAAGTAAACTTCGTTAATTAGTTTATTTCTAACAAAAGAGGTTAATACACGTGGTTTTAACTCATTTATTTTTAACGACTTTTTGTACTCACTTAAGATATTGTCTTTTGTACTATTAAAGTCGTTATAAGCAGGAACGGATACTTCTTCAAAAGTGAATAGTTTATCCATAAACTGATGATAATCTAAAGTGTAATTATCTTGTACAATTAGTGGATGGTTTCCTTTTAAATTAGAAATAACCACTTCGTCTTTGGCTTCTAATAGTGTGTAATTATAGGTGCTTTCAAATAACAATAGACACGTTGCTTCTTGTATGTATTTGATAGAATCAGCTGTTTGTGATTGCGTGTCAATAAAGGAATGCAACCAGTTTTGTATTAATAGAAAACGATCTGTCATTGATAGTTTAGCGTCTTTACTATCATCTTCGAAAATCAACAAAGCATTTTGTTGTTGTAAGTACGTTGTAAACTGTTTTTTTAATAGGGTTGCTTGATTACTTTTTGTAAAATACAGTCCTGTTGAAAGCTCTTTAAAAATATAAGTTGCAATTTGTAACTCATTTTTATTTAAGCGCATTGATGACTTCCATTGTTTGTACAGGTCTTGTATTTGTTCTAAAACATACGTGTAGTTTTCACTTTTAGGGAATACTTTAATCACTGCAGTGGCACTATCGATGTTTTTAAGAATGCTTGTTTTTGTATTCTCTGGTAAGCTGTACCAAAAAAGCTGTGCATTTACACGAATTGCTGGGGCATAGGTTAGTATGCCTAATTCCTTATTTAAAGAAAGTAGGTTGTTACAAATTTCTAAGGCGTCAAAATCGTGTACGCCTTTTAGATAACCTTCGGCGTAATTTTGTTCTGTTCTGTGTTTTATTGTCTCTGAAAGAACTAATGTGTTATCTTTTTGGTATTGTTTGTAAACTTGGTATGCTAAGTATTCAGCGCGGTAAACTGCACTGTTTTCAGATACTAAGTCTTGATTCCAAATTTCTTTATAGGTGTATATTTTATCATTTTGAATAGGATAGTAAAAACTTGTACCTGTTAGATGATAAAATAAAATATCATTTCTTCTGACAATGGTAAGGTCTAAAGGTTGCTTGTTAACTAAAAATTTATTGGTTCCCAGCGCAATAATATTCTCTCCATCGGCAAACAAATCTTGTTTATCTCTTAACGTACGCAGTGCGTCTTCTTGACTTGTTTTGATGCTATTCTCAAGGTTTTCAGCTTTTGATACGTCACCTAATTCTTTTAAATCGTGAACTAATTGGCGAACTTTATCAATCATTAAGTCCGTAGAGAAAAAAGCGTGTATATCTTCTTTGGTTTTAAAAGAGGCAGATTTGTTTTCAATATTCTTTAAAATACGAAGACCAATCTGTTCAAGTGAACTTGTACGTCTATTGATTTGCTCAACAAGTTGTGTTTTACGCGTATCAAAAGCTTTGATAACTTCTTCTCGCTTGTCCGCAATTTTTAGAATGAATTCTTCAAAGTCTGCAAACTTACTTTCTAATTCTTCAACTTGTACACTGACTTTAGAATAGTATTCATCACATTTTTCAGGTGTATTTGACAACTCTAAAAAGTTGATAATACTTTGGTCTAATAAAGTTAGTTGTGCGTGAAACTCAGCAATAGATTCATTTGTACGCAAAGAGTCTATCTTGCGTTTAAGCTGTGAACGTACTTCGTTTAAAGAAGCGAAAATAACAGATATCTTCTCAATAATCTTTGTTGCTTGGGTTGTATCCTCAATCTTTAAGCTATTTAAGATGTCTATTAGTAACTCTAATTCTGCTGATATTTTCTTACAATTTTCATCAATAGCATTGGCGTCAATTACTTTGACTACTTCGTTTACCTTTGCTTTTTGGGCAATAACTTTGTCTTCATATGGTACTAAAGCGTGCTCTTGTAGTAAAAAGGCTATTGTTTTTTCTGATAGTGAACTATTGGTTTTAGAAAGAGCCTCTAAATAAGCCTCTAATGTTGGAATATGGGTGTACTTTGTTTGTTTAGCATTGATAACTTCACCTACCAGTTTTCTGTTGTCAGCAAGTAATTGTACTAAACTTTCTAAGGTATTACCTTTAGCATTCTTAACATTAAAGAGTTGTTTATCTACTTTAGTTTTTAATTCTTCTAATTGACTTGAAGCTCTTTTTCGCTGTTCTTGTACTTTCTCAAACTCGTCAATTGCAGTATTAGCAATATTTCTAATTTGTGAAAGAGGAGTAGATAGTTGTTGTGTTTCTAAGTCATTAATCCAAAAATAAGCATCTATAATATCATTAGCTTTTTTAGCTATGTCATTATATAGGCCTTCGTACGAATCTTCTTTGTCAATCAGGTGTATGATTTCTTGGCACTCAGCCATTGCTTTTACAATGTCTTTATTTCCAATTTTATAAAGGTGATTGTCTTTTTGTTCTTTATTTTCCAGTAGGGTAGTGGCATAAGGCGTCTCCCATACTTGAACTACGTGGTGTTTTACGGCTTCGTTTTCTGAACGGAAATAGGTAAGTTTACCATCGTTGAAAAGTGTAAAACCGTTACATATTATAGGTGTCTCTATATGTTGTTTAATGATATTGTAAGACATAAGAACATATATATTGTTCTCCGCTTGGTAGAATATATATAAAAAGTCTTCTCCATTATGTGAAGGTATTGTTCTTACAAATTCAAGATTAGGGACATTGTTTTCAAAAATCTTGTAGTCACCATTCTGAAGATAATAACCATTTGAAAAGATTACACCTTGGTTATCGGGTAATAATATTCCTGTTTCATTTAAAGCAGGAACATTGATTACTTGTTTTGTTCTATTGTTAAATATAAACGCTCTGAAATCTTCTTGGTAAGGCTTTATACGTATAAGTATAAAGTTGTTTAAGTCTGCAAAATAGTAGTCAGCATCATCAAGTTGCTGGTCTATATTTTTCACAGGCTCACTATAGATTCCTTTTCCATCTTGTGTATTGTCTTCTATTTTGAAAGTAATATCTCCACCTACAGCTTCAATAAATACTTTATCTAAAATAGAGACGTGAGGATGTATCCCTAAACGTCTATTGTCTATGGTAGTTTTTTGCCAAGTAAATTCATATTGACTGGCTTTTTTTACTTCGTGAACACTTCTATCGTCTTGATAATAGAGTTTATTGTCTTTAATTAACCACTTAAAAGCTTTTAGGTCGTCAACTTTCGAACTCGTTTGAAATACCATATATAGGTAGTTCTCCGTTTTTTTGAAACGACTAAAGATAGAATCCCTGTAATATTTGTATAAGTTATTGTAGTCGTTGATAAAGTTATCATCGGCTATAAAATCAAGACTTTCAGGTTGAAATTGATTGTTTTCAAAACGATAAATACTAAAAACATCACTCAGTTGTATTTCCTTCTTTAGTCCAAAATGTACGTTATAACCGAAAATACAAATGTTGTCAAAGGCTATAATTCCTCTGGCAATACAATTGTTTTCTGTTGTAATACGTTGGTTGGCGATAAGTTTTAAGTCAACAGAACTAAAGATTTCTTTACGACTATCATTTAAAGTATTAAGTTTTTGGATTAACTCACTTTTCTGGTCTTGAAGTCTTCGCTGTATAATTTCGTATGTATTAGAATCAAGCGATTCGACGATATGTTGGTTTTCTAATTCAGCCATAGTGTAAAAGGACTATGTATATAGTATATACGTAGGTAAATGAAAGGGGTAGAGGATAATATAGTATATCACTCCTTGTAAGCAAGGAGTGATATACAGTAAATTAAGAAAGTTTATTGTTTCCTATACCTAATGTTTGTACTGCACCAGCAATACTGTTTAATAAACCACTATTTTCATCTGTTGCATTTTGTTGCATCTTTAGAACTAAAGTGGCAATGCTTAGGTTTTTTAAATCCTCAGAAGTAATATTAAACTGTTTAGCGTAGTATTTGATGTTTTCATATAGTTCTCCTTGATTTACAGAAGTACCATCTCCTAAAAGAGCACGCTTAATGTCTTGCGCATTTGAACTCTTACCAATTAGGTTATCAAATCCTTTAGCACGACTTACTTGGTTTACTATGTTTTCGAAGAACATTGTTTCTCCTCCTACAATATCAATGTTTGCAGATTGAAGGGCAGAGGATAAAACTTCTGCTTGTGACATAGCAATGTCTTTTTGGATATGTAAATGTGCAAGTTCTACTTCTTTTTCTTTCTGTAGTTTTAACTTGAATTCTTCGTGTTCTTTACCTACGCCATCCATTTGCTTCATAGCGTCTGCTTTCTCTTTCAGACCTTCTGCATCTGCATAAGCTTTTTCTTTAATAACTTCTGCTTCGGCTAAACCTTCTTTGCGCTTAGCTTCTGCTTTAGCTTCAATTCCAGCTGCTTCTGCCGTTGCCATACGTTGTACTTTAGCTGCTTCTACAATACTTTGTTGTTCTACAGCCTCTGCTTTTGCTTTGATTACTTCTGCTTCAGCAAGTCCAAGTGTAGCATCTTCTCTTGCTTGGGCTTCTGCTAATATTTTACGTGCTTCTGCTTGTTTGATAGAAGCTTCTTTTTGTGCTTCTGCTTCAATCAACATTTGTTGAGATATTTGCTCTTGCGCAAATTTCTTAGCTTCTGCTTCCTTGATTGTTTTGATTAAGTTTTCTTCTGCAATTTTACTCGCTTGTGTAATTCCAACTTGTTTTTGTCTTTCTACTTCGCGTAATGCTTCAACATCTTTGATGTTTTGTTGCTCTTCAACAACTCCTTTTTCTAAAGAAACACGTTCGCGAATAACATCTTGAATAGATTTTCTTTCTTCTTCAACAGCTTTCTCTTTGTTGATTTGTGCTAAAGAAACAATTCTCTCTCTTTCAGTTTGCTCTAATGCTCTGTCTTTTTCTACACGCTCTGTTTCAATTGCATCAGTTCTTTCTTTGTTTTTAGCTGCAATAATTACTTGGCGTAATTTGTTTTCTTCAAGTACAGCTAAACTTTCTTCTGTAGCAATGCGTACACTTTCAGATTTTAAGCGTTCTTCTTCACGTACTTTTTGTATTTCTGCTTCTTCACGGGCACGTACGTTATCAACTTCTCTACGTTGTTTTTCTTCTTTTTCTGCTAATTGTCTTTCCAATTCAAGAATAGCTTCTCTTGCTTCAACGTCTTGTTTTTTAATAACTTTCTGTTCATCTCTACGGATAAGGTTAGCGTTGATGTTTTGTTGTGCTGTTAATTCAGTGATTTTCTTAATACCTTCTGAGTCTAAGATATTTTGTGGATCTAAGAAGGAGATATTTGTTTGTTCTAAATAATCAATCGCACAGTCATCTAAGATATAGCCATTAAGATCAGTACCAATAATATTGATAATTTCATCTCTGAACTCTCTTCTCGCTTCATATAATTCGATGAATTCAAATTTCTTACCTACTGTTTTTAATGCTTCTGAGAATTTTGCTTCAAAGATGTTTCTTAATGTTTCAACATCACTTGCTCTTTCACAACCTAATGTTTGTGCTACATTAACTACGTCATCAATTGATTTGTTTACTCGGATAAAGAATGCAACTTTAATATCGGCGCGAATATTATCTTTACATATTAATCCTTCTTGTTGCATACGGTCTATCTGTAGTTTTTTTACAGAGATATCCATAATTTCCATTTTATGGAATACTGGTACTACATAAATACCTTTATTAAATGCAATCTTTGTTCCACCAACTCCTGTTCTTACAATCGCTTTTCCTTGAGGAATTTTCTTGTAAAAAGAAGCAAGTATTGCAAAAAATAGTAAGATAAGTAGGAATAGCGCTCCAATTATTAAGGCTATTAAAGTTCCTAATCCGAATTCAAAATCCATAGTTCAATTTTTATTTAATGGTTATAGTTATGTGTTTATTTTCTTTGCGATATAAACATTCTTGTCTGTTGATTTATTAATGATTAAAACCTTGTCTCCAAAAGAGAGAGGTTGGCCATCTTTACTTGTAACGAGTAGTTTAACGGGGTCGTTTTCTATTAGAATTTCAACATTCCCCTTTTTTACTGCGGATATGCTGGAAATCATTTTACCTTCCTTTCCTATAAAATCAATAGCTTCTTCACCGTGATACCCCGTGTTGTAAAGAAATCGTGCAATAGGGGTAGTAGCATAGTGTGTAACGAATATTGCGATAAAAGAAAGTGGTATTAGTATTACAACGGATTTCATTCCTAAGTTAGAAACAGTTGGTATTGTTGTAGCAAGAAGAGTCCCTGCCCACGTAAAGAATTTAAGTAATGTAAGTACTATCATAAATGGTACTTTACCGACATTTATATAATGAAGAAACTTTATGAATACACTTGGATCGCTATGAACGGTTGTATCAATATTGTTGTCGGTTATCGTATCAACGTTATTATTGGTAAGATCAAAATCTGTGTCTACATCTGCATCAACACCAATGTCAGCATTAATATCTACATCTAAATCAAGGTCAATATCGGTATTGTCTATTCCACCACCTAAAAAAGAGATAATCCAATAAATAATCGAGATTATCATTAACACTGTCATAATAGCGTTAGGTAAAGGATTGAATAAATGATAAATTAATTCGTTCATTTGAAATAATTAAATAATATTTAAACACTTTTAAGATAAATTATCATCAAAAGTATCATTTCAAATATAATAAAATAATTTTTATAAATAATAATGTGAATGATTAAAAAAAATTTTGTTAATAAAAATATTTTGTTGTTATTTGTAATAATCTGTTAAAGCTTAATGCAATTAAAAAAAAGGTATTGATCATAGTGTCAATACCTTTTTTTATTTTAAAGTGATAGCCAATTAGCTTAATCCTTCTATAAGACCATTAACTAAGTCAATTTTAGTTGCTTGTGGAACTTTAGGTAGTCCTGGCATACGCATGATATCTCCAGCAATAGCAACAATAAATTCAGCTCCTCTATTTATAACTATATCGTTTATAAGAATCTCAAAATCTTTTGCTACTCCAAAAGCTTTAGCATCGGCAGAGAAAGAAAATTGTGTTTTAGCAATACATACTGGATATTTATCCATTTCTGTTGATTTTAAAAGTGCTAATTTTCTTTTAGCAACTGCTGAAAATTCTACGTGAGTTGCTCCATATATCTTTTTAGCTACTTGTTCTACTTTGTAGGCAATAGTGTCTTCGTCTTTATATGGGAATGTTAGCTCTTTACTCGGTGCAGTTTCGATTGCATTTACAACAGTTTGTGCTAATTCTTTTGCTCCTTCTCCTCCTTCAACAAATGCATTGTTTAAGGCAAAACCAATAGCATTGTCTTTACAATATTGTTGTACAATAGCAATTTCTTCTGCATCGTCTGAAGCGTACTTATTAAAGGCTACAACTATATTTTGTCCGAATGAACGGATGTTCTCAATGTGTTTAGCTAAGTTTTCTAATCCTTTAGTAATTCCAACTGTATTTTTAGTTTTAATCTCTTCAATAGGAATTCCTCCGTGCATTTTTAAGCCTTGTGCTGTAGCTACTATAATTGTTAGCTTTGGTTGTAGCCCTGATTTTCTACATTTAATATCAAAAAATTTCTCTGCTCCTAAGTCTGCACCAAAGCCAGCTTCTGTTATTACGTAGTCTCCAAAACTCATAGCCATTTTAGTTGCAATTACAGAGTTACATCCGTGCGCAATATTAGCAAATGGTCCTCCGTGAATAAAAGCTGCAGTGTTTTCTGTTGTTTGAACTAAGTTAGGGTTTAAAGCGTCTTTTAATAGGACTGTTATTGCTCCAGCTACACCAAGGTCTTTGACAGTAAACATACTGCCATCATAGCGATATCCTAATAAGATGTTTTCAATTCTTCTGCGTAAATCATCTATATCACTTGCTAAACATAGTATAGCCATAATTTCTGACGCAGGGGTAATGTCAAAACCTGTTTCTTGTGGAACTCCATTCGCACTTCCTCTAAGTCCTGATACTAAATAGCGTAAGCTACGATCGTTTACATCTAATACTCGTTTCCAAAGTATTTCTTTTATACCATTTTCAGAAGCTCTGTTTTGATAAATGTAATTGTCAAATAATGCACTAATAGTATTATGTGCTGATGTGATAGCGTGAAAATCTCCTGTAAAGTGAAGATTGATGTTTTCCATTGGTAATACTTGAGCGTAACCACCTCCAGCTGCTCCACCTTTCATTCCAAAGCATGGGCCTAATGATGGTTCGCGTAATGCTACTATGGCATTCTTACCAATTTTATTTAATCCTAATGCTAAACCAATTGAAACAGTCGTTTTACCTATTCCTGCTTTGGTAGGGGTAATTGAAGTAACAAGGATTAAATTAGATTGTTTAATTTTCTCGGCATTAATTTCTTCAAGTGAAACTTTTGCCATGTGCTTTCCGTATGGAATTAATGCTTCTTGATCTACACCAATTTTATTGGCAATGTCTTGTACTTTTTCAAGCTTACACTCGCGTGCAATTTCAATATCTGTTTTCATTTTAATAATTGTGTGTTGTTAAGTAGTAAAGATAAAGCATTTGTTTGTATAGTGTCGTTGCCAATGTTTTTTCTGATGTAATTATAAGGTTTGAAGTATTGTAATATATAAAGATGTGATATTAGTAGCTTCTAAATGAAAATACTTTATATAATGAGTCGTTTTATTATTTTTTGTATATAAATATTTAAGTTTATATTTACACCTTTAATATTTATTAGATTATAAAGTATGAAGACTGAAGCGCAACTGAAAGAAAGAAGTGGTAACAAGTGTGAATTATGTGAGGCTACTGGGCATTTAAATGTTTATGAAGTACCACCTGCTGCTGCAAATGATGCAGATAGAGAGATTTATATTTGTGATACTTGTTTGGCTCAAATTGATAAAAAGCAAGAATTAGATTCTAATCATTGGCAGTGTTTAACAACTTCAATGTGGAGTGAATTTCCTGCAGTACAAGTTGTTGCTTGGCGTATGCTTAACCGTTTTAGAAATGAAAGCTGGGCTGCGGATAGTTTAGATATGATGTATTTAGATGATGAGTTACTTGAATTTGCTAAATTAAGTGGAGATCACACAGGTGATGGTTCTGTAGAATTACATAAAGACTGTAACGGAAATATTTTAGTAGGAGGGGATACCGTAACATTAATTAAAGACCTTGATGTAAAAGGATCTACTATTAATGCTAAAATTGGTACGGCTGTAAGAAATATTAGATTAGTTCACGATAATGTAGAACAAATTGAAGGAAAGGTAGATGGACAAACAATTGTAATCCTAACTAAGTTTGTTAAGAAACAAGCATAGTTGAACGAGTATAAAAATAGGCTTTACGTTAATTCGTAAGGCCTATTTCATTTTTAACCAAATTGGAAGACTAAATTCTTTTAAAAGGTGAGCAAGCTTAATGCTTTTATAATTTTCTTTTGTTACCCATTTTATCTCTTCAATTTCTGCACTTGCTTGAATCGATGAGTTATTTATTCTGACATGAAAAATTGTAGCGTTAACAATTGTATTAGCTTCATTGACAGCTATTGTTTGATGCGTACCTAATAATGTAATTTGATCGTTTGTAATGTTTAATTGTAATTCTTCTTGAATTTCCCTTTTTAAGGTTTCAATTGGTGTCTCTCCTAATTCGATTTTTCCTCCTGCCATCATATAGAAGGTTGATCCCTTTTTTCTAACTGTTAACATTTCATTTTTGTCATTTGTTAAAAGGGCTGAAGCTAAATATATAGTATGTGATGTGGACATATTATGAAGTGTTGTATTTCTTTATTTAAGTGGGCAAATATAATTATTTGAATGTAAATAGTTAAAAACACTTAGATTTATAAGTAAGGATGTGAATAGTGAGTGTCTTTTATTTTTAATATAATTGTTATTTAAATAAGAATTTTTGAAAGTTTTGTTTTAAAATATTACTTTTATGCTCTGAAAAAGAAATACTATTTGTTATATAAAAAACAATAATAATGTTTAAAATATTATTTTTTGTAAAAAAAAATATTTTATCTTTATTGAATATAAGTAATAAGGTTATTTAAGGTAGATTTTATTACTTTAATTTATTTTTTAATTAAAAAAACTGTAAGCCTGGTAAAAAGGCAAAAATGAACAACACAATGGTAAAACAAGAATTTACTGCGTTATTTAAGGGGTATAAAATACCTAATGAATTAAAAAGCTTAATGGAATTTCAGTTATTAGACACTATTCCATCATATTATTCGAATGCACTTTATTTAATTGATGAAGATCCAGGCATTATAGAATCTTTTTCAGAGGATGTGGAATTTGTAAATTCTTTTATTCCTTTTGCAGAAGCTAATAGTACAGGAAGTATTTTTGCTTTTTGGGTAAAAAATGAAAACTTAGAAGAGTGTCCAATTGTTATTTTTGGAGATGAAGGAGGCGTTTTTATTGCGGCTAAGAATTTGAAAGAGCTTTTGCAAGTTGCAGCTTATGATGTAGAGCCAGTAATTTATGACGAGGAGTTTTATTTTTCTGATAAAGAGGAATTGATAGAGGAAGGAGAATATAGCAATGCAGAGTTTAATAAAGAGTATTTAGATTGGTTGAGAAACGACGCTAAGTTAAAACCTATTTTAACTATTGAAGATGTGGATGCAATCGTTAATGATGCTCAGAGTTTATTACAAGGAGATTTAGATGATTTCCTTAAGAAATACGCCAATTAATTATTTTAATGATAAACATACAAAAGAGAACTATTATAGTTCTCTTTTTTTGTGTTTAATTATCTGAAGTTAAGGTACTTGCTTTAATAATTATTTATTGTTTTATTTTTTGTAAAAATACTCTATATTGCGTTAAAATATTAAAGTATGGATTTAAATAGTTTTGAAACAACAGAAGTTATTTTAGAAAAGCCAAATAATTATATGGCTTTGTCAATAGTTTCTACCATTTTGAGTGTGTGTTCAATTTGGTGTTTAGGATTGATTTTAGGTATTATTGCAATTGTAATGTCAAGTCAATCTACAAGTAAATTTAATAATGGTGATTATAATGGTGCTGTTAAATCCGCGAAGACAGCTAAAATATTGTCAATTATTGCTTTAGTTTTAACCGCTGCAGGTATTACTGCTTATTATTTCTTTTTTCAAGAAGTTGGTGGTATAGAAGGTTTTCAAGAATTGATGCAACAAGCGATAGAGGAAGCCGAAAATCAATAAGATATGAGAAAATGGTGTGTTAGAATTTTGTTTTTCTTAATACCGATCTTATTAGTTTTTTACTATTATAATTTTTTTGGAAGTGAAGGAAGTACTGGTGTTGTTTGTATATTTAATAAACAAACAGGTTGGTTGTGTCCAGGATGTGGCGGACAACGTGCTCTACATTCTTTATTACACGGAAACTTTAGTGAAGCATTTCTGTTAAATCCTCTTATTTATATTTTACTTCCTTTGTTAGGATTTCTTTATGTTGCTTTGATAGAGGTATATGTATTAGGTAATAAAAAGTTTTTAGAGAAATATGCTATTCCTAATTGGTTTGCATATGCATTAATTATTCTTTTGGTGTTTTTTTTCGTTTTACGAAATGTAGATAAGATATTTTAAAAAAGAATTCTCTTTGTTTTAAGAGAGCTCTTTTTTTACAACAAGTAATAAGGGGACAAGTATTTTTAATGCAACAGGTATTTATTTAATGAAGATTGATGCTGCAGGGGAGAAGGTGAGGTTTAAATTAGCTAAGAAATAAGCGATATTATATAATATAAAAACAAAAAAGCCACTTAACACTTGCGTTAAGTGGCTTTTTTGTTTGGCGTTAGTACAGGACCTCTTGCTTGGTTTTGTGATGGTAAGTAGTACAAATAGCTAATAGTATGGTGAGTATTAGTAGTGAAAAAGGTTTTTACGAAGTTCTAATAAGAGCTCTTTTACAAGATTTACACTCTGAATAGCTTGTAAATACTGGGATTCAGACTATTTTATAATAGTTTGGCGTTGTGCTTAGTCGTAGATAGCTCGTAGATAAGCCGTAGATGGTTCGCGAAAAAGGCCTTTAGGCGAGGTATCTCCGACTCATCTCTGGTGTATCTCCGAACAATCTTCATTTAAGATAATGTAATTATTGTGAAAATCAGTATGTTATATTAAATATAGAAAAAAGTGGGACAGCGTTTATAGTGCATATGATGTCATTTGATAGCAAATGATGTCAAAGTAACCGCTTTACAACACGTATAGAAGTGATATAACTAATTTTGTACTATATATAAGGAGAGCAATAAGAATGCATATATATAATGAGGAATAACTTTAATAAAGAAGTCCAGGCCTATTTGAACCGATAAAAACAAAAAGTAAAAAAACTTTCAGAGGTAAGAAGCAACATAACAATAGGTTATAAAAAACCTTTCAAAAAAGGAGTTGTAAAGTTTGGAAATAGCGAAAAAGATGCTACTTTTGCATCCGCATTACAGCAGACGATCATACACAAATAGTGAAGGAGTAAAGATAAAAAAGTAACGTTATTTCGCTTTGAAAAAAATAAGAAATTAAATTTGGATAAGTAAAAAATAAGGTTGTATCTTTGCAGTCCGCTTCAGTAAATACGGTGGTTTAGCGACAAAAACAAATTAAAATTTATTTTAAAAAAGTTTTGCTAAATCAAAAAAGTTATTTACTTTTGCACTCGCTTTGAAACACAAGTGAGATTAAAACTAAGAAGACACGTTCATAGACATATTGGATTGACAGCAAAAATTAAGAGAGTAAGGCAAATGTTTACATTTGAATTAACTTGCTAATTAACGAAATTAAAAATATACGATGAAGAGTTTGATCCTGGCTCAGGATGAACGCTAGCGGCAGGCCTAACACATGCAAGTCGAGGGGTATATTGAGCTTGCTTAATAGAGACCGGCGCACGGGTGAGTAACGCGTATGCAACCTACCTTCTACAGGGGAATAGCCCGAAGAAATTCGGATTAATGCTCCATGGTTTAATTGGATGGCATCATTT
>NZ_JBBPHM010000026.1:0-33556 GCF_038039755.1 Myroides sp. C1519 | reverse complement strand
CAGTTTACGGTTTTCAGTTTACGGTTTTCAGTTTACGGTTTTCAGTTTACGGTTTTCAGTTTACGGTTTACAGTTTTCGGGTTATTGTTCTTGTATATACTTAAAAACATATTCCTGATTACTAATCACTGAGTACTGATCACTGATTGCTAATACAGATTACTGATCACTGATTACTCATACCTCAAGGCTTCCACTGGATCAAGTTTAGCTGCTTTAACCGCAGGATACAAACCAGAAATAACCGCAACAATAAACGTTGTTACAAAAGCGGCAATGATGGCAGTCCACGGAATAACAAAATAGAAGTTCATTGCTTTAGACAATCCAAACGCAGTTAAAATACCCAATAGCGTACCTATAAGTCCACCCAGTTGGCCAATAATAACCGTTTCTGTAAAGAACTGTAAAGCGATTGTTTTTCGCTTAGCGCCTAAAGATTTACGAACCCCAATTTCACGGGTACGCTCAGTAACAGACACCAGCATAATGTTCATTAAAGCAATAGACGACCCTAAGATTGTAATTAAGCCAATCACCCAAGCGGCAACATTTAGCATATTAACCTGTGTTAGCATAGAGCGAATCATATCATCACTGCGTTCAGTTCCAAAGTTAGACTTATGAGCAGGAGATAAGCGACGGATATTTCGGAAGTCCAAAATAGCTTGGTCTGTTGCTTGGTCCAATAAATGGTCTTGCAATAAACTAACCTTTAATTCGTAATTTATATTTGAGGCATTGAATATCGTTCTGGCAATTTGAATAGGAATAAACACTCGCTGGTCTTCATTCTGACCAAAAGTACTTCCTTGTTCTTTTAGAATTCCGATGATTTTAAACTTATATCCTCTGATAGAAATGATTTGATTAATAGGGCTAAAGTCTTTAAACATTTTCTTAGAAAAGTCTGAACCTACCACACATACAAAGTGATTGTTTACAATATCTGTATAACTAAAGTTACGTCCTTGTTCTACTTTTATGCCACTGTTAGACAAGTAATTTTCATCACACCCTAAAACAGAAATCTCCGGATCTGTTTTCATTATATCGTTCTTTACTTCAATATTTGTAGCTGCTTGAAAAGAGATAGAAACCGTAGACAAAGGAAAGGCATAATCTTCTTTAAAACTCTGTGCTTGTGCATAAGTAATAGGAGGATTTACTTGTTGTACCGATTTGTTTTTTGCCATTTTACCAGCTACGTCATATTGGCTAATTGTAAAGGTATTTGCTCCCATTGACGCAAAGTCTGTCAAGATGGTATTCTTTAGCGCAGACACCACAGATAGTATTCCTACCAATGCCCATATTCCAATTGCAATAATGAAAATAGTAATGCAAGTACGCAAGATTTGACTCTTAATACTGGTAAGGGCAATTCGAATATTCTCTAAACTAAGTTTTATCATGAAGGTTAGACGTTACTATTGATGTGGCTTTAGAAGTAAAAATATCGAAAATTATTTGATTCACTCTCTAAATTGAACAGAATTAATAAAATAATGAAAAAGGGACACTTATTTAATTGCAGTAAACAAATTGTTATTGCTATCGCTCAGAATAGGGTTTTTTTAAAAAAAGTAGTAGTTTTGTAGTATAATGTTAAATGAATAAAAATTAATTAGAGATGGCAAAGAAACCTGGAATTCCAAAGGGTACAAGAGATTTTTCTCCTACAGAAGTGGCAAGAAGACAATACATCATGCAAACTATTCGACATGGATTTGAAAAATTTGGTTTCCATCCCATCGAGACTCCTTCATTTGAGAATTTAGACACATTGTTAGGGAAGTATGGTGAAGAGGGAGATCGTTTAATTTTTAAAATTCTTAACTCTGGTGATTACTTAAGTAAAGTAGATGAAACTATTTTAGAAAGTAAAAACAGTTTGAAACTGACAAACCAGATTTCAGAAAAAGCATTGCGTTATGATTTAACAGTGCCATTCGCACGTTACGTTGTAATGCACCAAAATGAGATTGACTTTCCATTTAAGCGTTACCAAATGCAACCAGTATGGCGTGCAGACCGTCCGCAAAAAGGAAGATATAGAGAATTCTACCAATGTGATGCTGACGTTATCGGTTCTAAATCACTATGGCAAGAAGTTGAGTTCGTAACGCTTTACGACCGTGTATTTACTGCATTGGGAGTTCACGGTGTTACTATCAAATTAAACAACAGAAAGATATTATCAGGTATTGCTGAGGTAATCGGAGCAAGTGATAAATTAATCGACTTTACTGTTGCTTTAGATAAATTAGACAAAATCGGAGAAGACGGAGTTAAAGCTGAAATGATTGAAAAAGGAATTGAAGCTGAAGCGATTGATAAAGTGAAATTATTGTTCAACTTTACAGGTACTTTCGAAGAGAAATTAGAGAAATTACGCCAGTTATTAGCTACTTCAGAAGAGGGAACTAAAGGAGTAGAAGAGCTTGCTTTTGTAGGTAAAGAAGTAGAGAAAATTGGCTTAGCAACAGCTAAACTTAATCTTGATGTTACGTTAGCTCGTGGATTAAATTACTATACAGGTGCTATCTTTGAAATTGGAGCTCCTGAAACAGTAAAACTTGGTTCTATTGGTGGAGGTGGTCGTTATGATGACCTTACTGGTATCTTTGGATTAAAAGATATGAGTGGTGTTGGTATTTCTTTCGGTTTAGATCGTATTTACTTAGTAATGGAGGAGTTAAACCTTTTCCCAGAAGCAGTAAATGCAGCGTCTAAAGTGATGTTCTTAAATATGGGAGAAGAAGAAATGAGTTACTCAATGCAAGCGGTTATGAAATTGAGAGATGCAGGAGTAAAAACAGAACTATACCCAGATAAAGCTAAAGTTGGTAAGCAGTTCCAATTTGCAGATAAAAAGGGAATTCCTTTTGCAGTGTTAGTAGGTAGTGAGGAAATGAGTAACAATAAGTTTACTTTAAAAGAACTTGCTTCTGGAGAACAAACTGTAGTTAGTTTAGAAGAATTAATTGAGCGTTTGAAATAAGTACTTCAATTAAAAATAATACAGAAGGTATGTGATTTTGTCGCATACCTTTTTTTATGCGTATGAAAAAGTCGCTTAGAACATTAAGAGTTGGTACTTGTTTTTATTTGTTTTCTACAAAGGTTACTCGTATTTCAGAGACAGATGAAAGTATTTTTAGCATTCGCTTATTTGTCGATGCATATAGTCGTTTTGCGTTGCTCGTACATTTTCGAACGCTGGATGATTACTACGTTGGCAATCCTTTAAACCACGGAGTGTTGTTGTACAATGAACAAACGAAAGAAGAGGAAACCGTCAATCTGAATCGACCTAAGTTTATACGTTATGCCTTGGATTACGGTATTCGCAAGGGATGGCGACCACAAGAAGCACAAGTAGTGTTAGACGGAATCGCTTTATTACACGAATTGGGTTATAAGACAGAGAAACTGCAAAAATAAGTTGACTCCCTTGTTAAATTGGCTTCACTTTTGCATAGTAAACAATGCGAAAATGTTAAATAAGTTTAGGGCTTATAGGCAGTTTTCCTTACATTTATAAAGAATAAAGAATTAATCTACTGAAGTTACTTCAGCTTAAAATAAAATGAACTATGAAGCATAAGAAAATAGGTAACGCACCAAAAATAGCTATGTTTAAATTGTTGTACACTGAAAAGCCAACAATTGATATGGAGGCAGTTTTAACTGAGCTGCACAAAGTATATCCAAACGCAAGTTATGACAATGATGCTAATGTGTTTATATTTCCCGATTGTCAAATTGAATTAAAGAATGGAACAGGTCCTGCACAATGTGTGGTACTCCGCACTGAAGACGATCAGAAGGCAGAATTAACAGATGCTTATTTTCAACAAAACTGGCATTGGCCAGAAGCAGAAGAAGCTTATGCTGCGTGTAAATATGAAATTGTAGTTACAGATTTTTTAAGCCGTAGTTTAGATCCTCGTATTCGAATTGTATTGGTTCAACAATTGTTGGCTGCTATGATTAAAGTGAGTAATCCACAAGTAATCGTTTCTGTACACGGACAAAAATTATTAGATACTCAGGCGTTTGTAGAAGATTGTAAAGACCCTAATTACATTGCCTTAGATTTGTTTATTAATGTGCGTTTGTATAATGTAGAGGAAACAGAACAAGGTAGGTTGTTGATGGATACAGTAGGATTACACGCTTTAGGTTTGTCTGATTTACAGATTTTCTATAACGATGATAGTTTGATAGATAGCATTGCTAATCGCCTGTGGGATTACGCTTATTACTTGGCTCACGTAGGAGAAGTTATTGAAGACGGAAATACGGTACAAGGATTAGAAGAAAGTCAGAAGTGGGTTTGTAACAAAGTATTTTCTGTAACAGAACCAGAGAGAACAGTACTTGATATTAAAGTAAGCTAAAATATAGATTAACCTTATCGGTTATTACGCTTTAAAAAAAGAGAAGCACCCAATGCAGTGTTGTTATTTCACAAGAATAATAATACTGCATTTTGTTTTATATTTAGTGTCCTATTTGATTCTAACTCTTATAATAATTGTAGTTTTGCAAAAAGGGTAGAATACAAAAAAAGTAAGTATGCAAATGATTAATCTGAGTTTTCAAGAGTTTATTGATAACTACACGCAGGAGGATAGCGAGTGGCTCGCTTTAGAGTGGAATGAAAAATTCGGTGCAAAGTTTAAAGACGCAAACTACCTTTTTAGAATACAAATTGCCGAATTGGTATGTGAGCAAATACACACTGTTAGTCTTGATCTTGTTAGAGAGTTGTTTATCACAATGGGGATGACTGCTCAGTTAAATTTTGTTGTGTTCAACAAGTTTAATTTATTAGCCCAAGAGCTTTTGGAAAGAGGAGGGAAAGACTATTTGTATGACTACGTTTGTGCAGCACACGTTTCTTTTGATACTTTTTTAAGTACGGCAAATATCACTTTATCAGAGGCGAGAAGACAAGAGATTTTAGCTCACTTCGACTACCTAAAGGCAACGGAATCTGATGGACAAGTACAGAAAATGTTGTCAGACCATTTGAGAACTCGTTTTGTAAAATAGATACTACATTACAAATAACACTATGAAACATATCGCATTATTATTCGTTCTTTTTATTGGAATGAATAGCTGGGCACAAGAGAATAATCTTTCTCCTGCTGTTGCCGACAAGGTAAATGAGCTAATTGCTGTTTTCCAAAATAACGACAAAGAGGAAATAGCTAATCACATTGGTTATCCCTTAAATAGAAGTTACCCTATTCCAGAGGTGAACACAGCAAAAGAGCTTGTTGTTCGTTTTGACCAAATTTTCGATAAGGAGTTGATTAATGCAATTGCCAAGTCAACGCTTGACGACTGGAGTACGGTAGGATGGAGAGGAACGATGTTGAAAGACGGTTTGTTGTGGATGGATGACAATGGGATTATTTACAGAATTAATCGCGATACGCCAATGGAACAAAAGTGGCGAAAGTCATTGATACAACAAGATAGAACACGTTTACACAAGAGCGTTCAAAAGTATAAAGAACCTTATGCGGTGATTGATGTAGAAGGAGAAACTTGGCGTATTGACAATATTAATGATGAGGTTATGCGTCTTGTGATTTGGAAGAAAGGAGTTAAGATGAACGAACATCCAACTTTGGTTTTGGAAGGATGCTTAGATCTGCAAGGTTCGATGGGAACAAGAGTATTGGAGTTTAAAAACAAAAAGACAACAGAGGAAATTACCATTCTATTAGATGCACAAGAAATAGAAGCACTTCACGGAGTGAGTATTACCATTACAGATAAAAAAGGAAAAGAAATTAGCAAACAAGGAGTTGCTGATAACTAAACATAAAAAAGGCTACAATGTTGAATTGTAGCCTTTTTTAGTATCTAAATGTTAGATAAAACTGGTAACGATATAAATAAGCAATCCTACGAGTCCCCCAACAATAGTTCCGTTAATTCTGATGAACTGCAAGTCTTTTCCGACTTCAAGTTCTAATTTGTCACTTAATTCACGACCATCCCAACTATCAACGGTATTTCGGATTAATTGACCAACTTCTTTTGTATTTTTAAGGGCAAGGCGATAAATAGTATGTTGAATCCACTTATTTATTTTAGCTCTTAGTTCTTCATTTTGTTCTAAGTCCACCGCTATATTAGCCAAGCTTTTTTGAATGTATGTTCTCAACATAGAGTTGTTGTCCTCTAATTGTTTTAATAAATTGTCTTTTGTAGAAGTCCAGAAATCTCTTACATAATCCTCAATGCGGTCATCGGTAATAAACTGTCCAATAATCTCATCAAACTTAGCTTTCCACTTATCAGAAGCCTCAATATCTACAGCCAGCATTTCTAAGCGAAGGGTGATTTCTTTTCTAATCTTGTGATTTGGATCTTGAGCAATATCTTCTAAAAAGGTATTTACCCCATTGACTAATTGATTTGTTACTGTTTTACCACCGATAAGTCCTAAAAGAGGTTGTTTCTCAACAATCTTTGCATAAATCTCTTCTCGGTGCTCTTTAACATAAACCTGTGCTTTCGGAATAATCACATCAATTAATCTATTGTGTTCTCCCTTTTCTACAGCATACATCACACCTTGTGCCACAAAGCTCTGTACATTAATAGCAGAAATACCCTCTTTCGCTTTTCCAGCTAAGAAAGAAACAACGGTTTTATCTTCTAAATCAGTTAGTATTCTCTTGGCTAAATTGGCTATTTCATTCTCTAATAGCTGTTGATTCTTCTCTTTTGCTATATAAGTAGAAATAAGTGTTCCCAAGTCTATCTTCTCAACATAAGGACGAATATTAGTAGAGGTTAGAAAGTTGTCAGTAACAAAGTCTCCTAAGTTGTCTCCAATTTTATTTTTACTATTAACAATCAAATTTGTGTGCGGAATATTCAATCCCATCGGGTGGCGGAATAAAGCCGTAACAGCAAACCAATCTGCCAATGCACCGACCATTGCTGCCTCTGAAAAGGCTTTGACATATCCCATCCAAGCTGCAGGGGCGTGTTTTAAACTATAAACCATTACCACATACACTACAGCCATTAGGATAAATAATCCAGTAGCAATCTGTTTGTGTTTGCGCAATTGTGCTTTTTTATCAGGCATATATAAATGAGTTAAAAAGTAAAGTTATTAAAAAATAAGACGTTAGAAGTTTTCTTTTACCTCAAATGATACTGTTTCCTGTGTTTTTGGATGTTTAAAAGTAATTTTATTAGCGTGTAAGTGCAGTCTATTAGCTTTAGTTCCGTACAAATCATCACCAATAATCGGTGTGTTTAACCCCATCGGGTGAGAAGCGTGTACTCTCAACTGATGTGTACGTCCTGTAATAGGGTAGAAGTACACTTTTGTTTTTCCTTCTTTTCGCTCTATAACTTCCCATCTTGTTTGCGCGTATTTACCATATTCAAAGCAAACCATCTGACGAGGTCGATCGTCTAAGTCCACGCGCAATGGCAAGTCGATTAGTCCTTCATCACCAGCAACATCTCCATCAAGTAAAGCTACATAGCGTTTCTCAACTTTTTTTCTGATAAACTGACTTTGTAATGCTTTGTGTGAATCTTTGTCTTTTGCAATGATTAGGATTCCCGATGTAGCCATATCTAAACGGTGTACAATCAAAGGACCACTTGCTTTAGGGTATCTCAACTTCATGCGTTCTTGTACAGAATCGTGAATAAAAATACCAGGAACAGACAAGAATTCCTCTGGTTTATTGACAATTGCGAAGTACTCATCTTCAAAAACAATTTCTAACGGTTTGTTTAAGGCAGGGTTAAGCAATAAAGGGTTGTCATCTACCTCCAATCCTTGTAGCATATGTCCTAAAATAGGCTCACATTTACCGCGACAAGCAGGGTAGTAGTGTTGATGTTTTCTAATTTCAGATTTAGGTGATTCGCCCCACCAAAACTCGGCCATAGCAATAGGACTATACCCATTTAGGTAAGCGTATTGCAATAGTTTAGGTGCAGCACAATCTCCCGCTGCTGCCGGTGGTTGTATTGGCGTTTCTTCAAAAATATCTAATAAGTCGCGTTGTTCTCCTCTGTTGTTTAAAAAGCGGTAGTGTTCAAACAACTTTGTTTGTAAGGCATTCGACTTTTGTTTTCTTTCTTCTTTAAGGTCTTTAATCACATTTTTAAACGAATCAATAACCTCTTTTGTTTGTGCTATTTGTTCTTGCCAATAAGTTGTCAATACTCTTAATTCGTGTTTATCTCTAAGACTTTGTTTAATCAAGTCGTCGTTAAAAGCAGTAAACTCCTCATCAGACAAAATAGCTATTTGCTCATTTCTCGCAGCTTTACGCTCATTTTTTAAACGCTTCACCTCGGCTTTTCTATCCGCTATAGCAGTTTCTTCTTCTTTAAGTTGCTTAGCCAATAGTTCCTTTGCCTCTTGGTATGTGTTGTCAGCCTCTAATTCTTCTATTCTATTGTTAATTGTAGTCAGAATAGCCCCATCTTTAATAAAAAAGCCTTCTTTGTCCCATATATCAAAGACAGCAGGAACGAATCCTTCTAAGTGAGAAAGAGGACCTAACTTACCAGAAAAGGCAGTGAAATAACCTAATTCACCCGCTTTATTTTTTACGATTAAAACGCCAAACATCTTACCAGAAAATAGGTAATCAGGACTGTTCTTGTCAAAAAAAGGTGTGATTACAGGATTTGTAGCTAATTCTTCTTGTAATTCTTTAGCAGCAAGAATAGATAATTGATGAGGTTCGTAATAAAAGGGATAAGTGAACTTTTTAGGCAGTTCGATTGCACTTATATCAGATTGAAAAACTCTAAAAAGAGGTTTAGAAGTAGGCATATTGTTGTTTATTAAGTGGCAAAAATAGGGATAAAAAGGGGAAAGTTATATTTCTTGTGCCTCAAAAAGTGAGTTAAAAAGTATTGAAAAAGAAGACGTAGAATCTGTCAAAAGTAGGTTTGTCAAAAGATTATTTAAAAAAAGTATGTTTTCCTGCTTTTGCTTTTTGTGACTTAAAGAGTTATATAGTATCTTTGGCGACTCAAAGTATTAAAATAATACCGATATGTTTGATAATTTAAGCGATAAATTAGATAAAGCCTTTCATATCCTTAAGGGACATGGTAAAATTACTGAAGTCAATGTAGCAGACACTTTAAAGGAAGTACGTAGAGCGTTATTAGACGCCGACGTTAACTTTAAAATTGCGAAAGATTTTACCAATATAGTAAAAGAAAAAGCCTTAGGACAAGAAGTACTTACAACTCTACAACCAGGTCAGTTGATGGTTAAAATCGTTAAAGACGAGCTAACACAATTGATGGGTGGAGAGGCCGCTGGTATCAACTTGTCAGGTAATCCAACTGTGATTTTAATGTCAGGTTTACAAGGGTCAGGTAAGACTACTTTCTCTGGTAAATTGGCTAACTTTTTAAAAACTAAAAAGAATAAAACTCCTTTATTAGTAGCGTGTGACGTTTACCGTCCTGCTGCGATTAACCAATTACACGTAGTTGGAGAACAACTTGGTGTTGAGGTTTATTCAGAAGAAGGAAATAACAATCCAGTACAAATTGCTGAGAATGCTATTAAGCACGCAAAAGCAAATGGATTCAACGTAGTTATTGTCGATACAGCTGGTCGTTTGGCAGTTGATGAAGAGATGATGACGGAGATTGCTAATATTCACAAAGCAATCACGCCACACGAAACATTATTCGTAGTGGATTCTATGACAGGACAAGATGCTGTAAATACTGCTAAAGCATTTAATGATAGATTAAACTTTGACGGGGTTATCCTTACTAAATTAGATGGGGATACTCGTGGAGGGGCTGCCATTTCTATTAAATCTGTAGTTAATAAACCAATTAAGTTTATTGGTACAGGTGAGAAAATGGATGCAATTGACGTGTTCTATCCAGAACGTTTAGCTGATCGTATCCTTGGGATGGGTGACGTTATCTCGTTAGTAGAACGTGCGCAAGAGCAATATGATGAAGAGGAAGCTCGTAAGATTCAAAAGAAAATTGCGAAAAACGAGTTCGGATTTGACGATTTCTTATCGCAAATTCAACAAGTGAAGAAAATGGGTAGTATGAAAGACTTGGTAGGAATGTTACCAGGTGTTGGAAAAGCGTTGAAAGACGTAGAAATTGAAGATGACGCTTTTAAGCACATAGAAGCTATCATTCACTCAATGACTCCAAAAGAGCGCGCTAAACCGTCTCTACTTGATGCTAAACGCAAGCAAAGAATTGCTAAAGGATCAGGAACGGATATCCAACAAGTAAATCAATTGCTTAAGCAATTCGACCAAATGAGCAAAATGATGAAAATGATGCAAGGTTCAAAAGGTAAGAATTTGATGAGGATGATGGGCCAAATGAAAGGCATGCAATAAAAATAAAAACAAGAAGGTTTAAGGTTCGTAATGAAGTTTAAACCTTCTTTAGTTTACATATATAACAACACACACTTATTATTTTTTAATGCAACTACTAGACGGAAAAAAGGTATCGGAAGATATCAAGAATGAGATTGCTGTTGAGGTTCAACAGATGAAATCTCGCGGGGAGAAAGTTCCTCATTTAGCAGCAGTACTTGTTGGAAGCAACGGAGCAAGTTTAACTTACGTAGGAAGTAAGGTTAAGTCTTGTGAGAAAGTAGGTTTTGAATCTACTTTAGTAGCTTTACCAGAAGACACAACAGAGGATGAACTGTTGGCTAAAGTAAAAGAATTGAACGCTGATCCTGCTATTGACGGGTACATTGTTCAGTTGCCTTTGCCTAAACACATCGATGAACAAAAGATTTTATTAGCAATCGACCCTGACAAAGATGTAGATGGTTTTCACCCTACAAACTTTGGTAGAATGGCATTGGAAATGGAAACATTCTTGCCTGCTACGCCTTATGGAATCATGGAGTTGTTAGAGCGCTATAAAGTTGAAACAGCTGGAAAGAATGTAGTAGTAATTGGTCGTTCTCATATTGTGGGTCGTCCGATGAGTATTCTTTTGAGTAGAAAAGGGTATCCTGGAGATGCTACTGTTACCTTAACGCACAGCCGTACTAAGAATATTGAAGCTATCACAAGAGAGGCAGATATTATTATCTCTGCTTTAGGTGTGCCTCATTTCTTGAAAGCAGATATGGTAAAAGAGGGAGTTACAGTAGTAGATGTTGGAATTACTCGTGTTGCTGATGCTAATGCGCCAAGAGGATACGTTATCGCTGGTGATGTTGACTTTGACGAGGTAAGTAAAAAAGCAGCATTCATTACCCCTGTTCCTGGAGGAGTAGGACCAATGACAATTGCAATGTTATTAAAAAATACACTATTAGCGCGTTCTCGTAAAGCACTTAAAGGAGAATAAGCACATTTCGTATTTAGATTATAGAAAAGAGACACAAGAGATTGTGTCTCTTTTTTTATGTTTAATAATTGGTCTTGTGTATTATGTTAGACGCGAAGTATCGCCAATGCCGATATGCTGTTTGAATGTATTGTGTGTTTGCATTTCCAATATTACTTCAGAGGAGTATTTGCGTTTAGATTATCAGTAGAGACGCGATACTTCGCGTCTCCAAATAAATCCTATTGTGTTGTTATTTATGTTTTGGAGATATAGAGGTTTGCATTTCCAATATTATTTATTTCCAATATTAAAATTATCCTTATACCAATCCATCGGATTCATATAAATGTAGTTTACAATATTCTGATATGAAAAGGCGTTTTTTATAATATGGTCATAGAAACGTGGTTGCCACTGAAAGACTATTGAATTACATTTCGCATATTTGGTAACAGCAGATTTATACCCTCTTATTATGGAGCTAAGATTTTGTGATTGAGGACCAAATTGATTATTTGTTTGTGTTTCCAAATTTTGATATGGTTTATCTATAATAATTATGCCGTGTATGTGATTGGGCATTATGATAAATGCATCAATTAAGACGTAGGGGTGATATTTGGTAATTTCTTCCCAATATTTAAAAGCTTGTTTTCCTAAATCATTCAGCACCATTTCATCATTAACGATGTTACCAAAATAATGTACTTTATTTTTAGTGCATATAGTAATAAAGTAAGTCCCGTCTTTACTGTAATCCCACCAAGAAGCTCGTGCAGAAGGTATTCTAAAAGTGTTATTATATTTTTTAGACATATTTTTTTATGATTATATATCACAAAAATGATTCCTTTTTTATGTTAGACGCGAAGTATCGCGTCTCTACCGATGTGTTGTGTGTTTTATATTTATGTAAAATTATACTGTGTGTATTATGTTAGACGCGAAGTATCGCGTCTCTACCGATGTGTTGTGTGTTTAATTTTTTGGTGATATTTTACTGTGTGTATTATGTTAGACGCGAAGTATCGCGTCTCTACCGATATGCTGTGTGTTTAATATTTATATGATATTTTACTGTGTGTATTATGTTAGACGCGAAGTATCGCGTCTATGCCGGGGTGTTGGGGGATTGTTTTCTGTGATATATTGTATAGGATGGTCTTGTTTGTGTTTTTAATCTTCAAAAATTGCGATACCCCTTATAATTACTGTAAATTTGATTGCGAAAAACATAAATAAACTATTTAGGTGATTGGAGTAATTACATTAAATAATACGATTTGATGTATGTCTTGCGTTAATAGTAAAAATAAAGGAGTGTTGGTTAGTTTGTAACAAATGTTACAGAAGGAAAGGGTATATTTTTATATTTTGGTAACCAACCAAAAAAGATCAAACAAATGAAAACTCATTATCAAATATTAATTATAGGGGCTGGTACTGCGGGAATTATGACTGCGGCTCAGCTGAAAAAGAAGGATTCATCTCTTGAAATTGGAATTATAGATCCTTCTGAACTACATTATTATCAGCCTGCGTGGACATTAGTTGGTGCGGGAGCGTATGACAAGCAAAAGACAATTAGAAATACAAAGGATTTAATTCCAACTGGTGTGGAATGGATTAAAGAGAAGGTGGTTTCTTTTGACGTGGATAACAATAGTGTGGCAACAGATAAAAATGCGGTATTGACGTATGATTATTTGGTGGTATGCCCTGGTTTGGTGAACGATTTAACAATGATAGAAGGACTGCAAGAGGCAGTAGATAAAGGGGTGGTTTGTAGTAATTACATTGATCCTGAATATACGTGGAAACAGTTGCAAGCTTTTAAAGGGGGAACAGCTATTTTTACACAACCCAGTACACCTATTAAATGTGGGGGAGCACCTCAAAAGATTATGTACTTAGCGTGTGATTATTTCCGCAAGAACGGATTGGACACAAAGACAAAGGTTTATTTTCCAATGCCAGGTAGCGTGATATTTGGGGTAAAGAAAATTGCAGATACACTTATGGATGTCGTGAAGCGATATGGTATCGACTTTAAACCGTTTCACAATCCGATTAAGATAGATGCAGATAATAAGAAGGTTTACTTCAAAATGACAAATACACAAGACAACCATTGTTTTGTAACGTCAGATGATACTGCTGTTCGTCAATTAGAAGATGGTGTGGTAGAAATGTCGTTCGACTTTTTACACTTAGCGCCACCTCAAACAGCGCCTAAGTTTGTGAAAGAGTCTGTTTTGGTTAATGAAGCAGGGTGGTTAGATGTAGATCTGAATAGTTTACAACACAAGAAGTTTGCTAATATCTTTGGATTAGGAGATGTAGCTGGATTACCAACCGCTAAGACGGGGGCAGCAGTGCGTAAGCAAGTACCGGTTGTAGTTGATAATATTTATAAGCTAATCCAAAAGAAAGTAGCTGACAACAAGGGATACGAAGGTTATTCTTCTTGTCCGCTGGTTACGGGATATGGAAAAATGGTGTTGGCAGAGTTCAACTATAAAAATGAGTTTATCCCAGACCCGAAGTTAAAACAAATGCTTGTCTTCTCAAGTCATAAAGAACATTGGAGACTATGGATGTTGAAGAAACATTTATTGCCTTATTTGTATTGGGAGAAAATGATGAAAGGAGAACAAGTTTAATCGCATATAGAAAAAGCCACAATCAACATTGTGGCTTTTTTATGTTTAAATAAATGCTCTTATTCTTTTGTGTATTTATTTTTTAGCACAAAGTCTGGATGTTCTTGAAAGAAGTTGTCCCAGAAAACTTTGTCGTAGGTCGCTCTATCAAATCGGGTCAGGTCTTTTACTCTATGCTCATAAGGGATTACATCTATATTCTCATTTGTAAAATCGTATGCATAAGAGTCGGTCAAATAAACATTGCTTCCTTTTTTATTCTCCTTATTAGTATATTCATTGAAGGCACGATTAAAGTAGCTATTAGCATAATATTTATTGTCATCTAACACTTTGGCAAAAGAAGTGATATTCTCCTCTTTAGAGACAAATTGTATGACATCTGCAAACCGAGGATAGCCTTTAAATCTTTTAGCTATTTCAACTTCATTTAGCGTTATTTCCCAATTCTCGATAACTTTTATAATAGCAAAACTCTCTTTGTCGATGTATAGAACACCTGAATATTTCGTTGGATAAGTTCTATTGGTGTAATTCCATTTGTCACGATCTGTTTCAAAAGCAATGATGTATAAATTGTCTTCGTTTGCATCTTTAGACTCAATGAAGTTTAGTTTGAATTTCTTGTATTTTCGCTTGTGTAAGATATTTGCATAGCGAATTGGGTTTTCTCTAAATTGTAATAATTGAGAAACGTATTTTAAGTTTTTATCTTTTTTATTGTTCCAATTAATTTGTTCAAGGCGTTGAGTCGTAATAAAAGAAGATAAATACCCTTGGTCGTAATCTTTGGTGATAAGTTCTAAATCTAAGGTGTTTTTATCGTTTACATTTTCTATCGTTCTGCTATATCTCATAAAGTTATACGGACTATCAGGGTGGTTTTTACCTTTATTTGCAATTGCCGCTTTGACAATCTCCTTGGCACTGAGTTGTTTTTTGATAACAATTTCAGCTAACTCCTCGTAGTTTGGTTCTACCAATTCTGTTTTTTGTAGCTTGTGGAGTGACACAAGAAGTGGGTTATAACCCATAGCTTGTACTTCAAAAGTAGCATTAGCTTGAGCACTTGGTACAAACGGTAATTCGTAATACCCATTTTCATCGGTTACTCTATACAACTCGAGATCCTTCAGAATTATCGTAGCATAAGCAATAGGTTGATTTGTGTATTTGTCAATCAATTGACCAATGAACTTTTCTGAGGTTACAGTAGCTTGTTCTGTCGTTGTGATTTCAGGCTTTTTTGCTGCGCTTTTTCTTTTATTAAAGTCTATATAAGGACTACTTACCTTGTGTATAAATAAGTAGCCATCGTGAAATAAGTCAAGTCTTTCTGTAGAGAAATCAACATAATGCAACAATCGAGTCGATTTAGGTTGGTGCATTGCCTCTTGATTAGAGGAGATAAACAGGTTAGGAGTACCAAGCTGAACTAATTCCTCTTCAAAAGAATTTGCAGCAATAGGTGCTTCATGCCATATTTTTGTAGAAGAGTCAAATATGGAGTCGTTAGCGTGTAATGTTGCCAAGCTATACACCTTGTCTTGTAATGCATCTTGAATGTGTTTACCCATCGATACAAACTCGCGTGCATACACATTACCACTATTTGGGTTGCTGTACATTACGTGGATATTATCACCCCAAACCGCAATCTTTTCTGTTGGATTTCTCTTGCTATAGCTCAACAGGTTGTCGGCCATTTGTTTATCTCTAATATTGAGATCTTTAGTAGCAAAATCACTTGTTAGAATAGGTTCTTTAGTAGTAATAACGTCTTCTGCTACCGCTAAAACTCCTTTGGTAAACTGTTGCCAATGATAAGTAGTATCAGAATCAGGTAGAAGCTCTATTTGTTTGATAATGCGGTTCATTTCTTTCAAAAAAGCAGTTGCTTTAATATCCGAGTTGTCGTATTTCGCATTTTCAAGTAGTCCTTCTAAAACAATACCTAAGTCGTCTTGATCCAGTTTAATTGCTATTTTGTGTTGCTCACAAAAGTCAAAGAAGTCCTCTATAAAATTAGCCGAATTTTGAATCTGAGAGTCGAAACCAATTACCTTTATGTTATTCGTTTCAATATATTGTACAAGTTCTTGAAATGCATCATCTTGACTCCAAACACCCCAGATAGCATTGTTAAACACATCAGCATCAAATCCTTGTTGATTCATTTTATAAATGTCATACATCGGTGATTCGATAGCAAAGGTGTTGAATCCTAACTCTTGGTGTAAATATTGAAATACTCTGATTTTAGCTTCGAAAATTGTAGTATAGGCGTGGGTAAGTTCCCCTAACATAACCATTTGCTTGTTTTGCAATTCACCTTTTAAAAATGATAAATCAGAAAGGTCTTTAGAATCAGGGGGTAATAATGGCTTTGTTTGTAGCTCTTGTGCGTTTGCTAAGGTTAGCATAAAACAAGAGATAAAGGTCATAAGTAATCTCATTATATGTGTTTTGTTGGTTATCGTATATATAACAAGTAAAAATATTTTTTATTGTACACTATTGTTCGCTTGATTAAACGTCATAATTGTTCAATTGATAGAAAAGGCAACAATTACAAGGAAGACTTTTGTATTATTTATTAGAACAATCGTTAAGATAAGAGAGGGGGACATTGGGTAGTAGGCAATATAATTGTTTGCTTTTTAAACTTTATAAGTTAGAAAATACAACAAAGAAAATTAGATTTTAAATATAAGTTTTATTTGTTTTAGTTCTGTTGCAAAAAATAGAGATGTTCTTGTTTTGTGCATTTTTAACGATATAGAACATTTTAATACACTATATTTGTTCAGGCTCATTTGAGCTAATTATAGCCAAAAAAGAAATCATCTAATGGAGATTTATAGCAAAAGAAAAAAAGTTTTTGAAGAGAAATACAACTCAATTCGAAGTAAGTATAAGATAGTAGGGGCGATTAGATTAATTGTTTTTTTAATGATTATTTATTTCTTCTATCTATCAGTTTCTAATGCAGACTATTTTTATCTTTATATAGCAGGGGGTATTGTAGTCTTGTTTTTAGCACTGCTTAGATTACACGCATCATATTCTTGGCGTATGCGATATATGCAGGCGTTGATGGATATTAATAAAGATGAATTAGCCTTTTTAGATGAAGATGCGAGACCATTTGAAGGAGGAGATGAGTTTAAAACAACAGACCATCCTTACGCATTTGACTTAGATATTTTTGGAGCAAAATCGCTTTTTCAATATTTGAATAGAACAGCCTCTTTTATTGGGAAACAGAAATTAGCAGACTTGCTAAAAGGGCATTTAGACACTAAGACTATTTTACTAAATCAAGAAGCAATCAAAGAGTTGTCTCAAAAAGTGGAATGGCGTCAGGAGATTAATGCGTATAGTAAAATCTCTAATTTAGATGAAGCTGCTTTCAAGCGATTAAAAGCTTGGAGTGAGTCAGAAGTAGTTAAGATGAGTAAAATGACTCGTGTGTTGAGTTATTTAGTACCGGCTATTTTGCTTGTTTCATCAATCCTATATTTGATTACAGATAGTACTGTTTACGGTTATATTGTATCTACTTCCTTTACGTTTAACTTAATCTTTGCGATGTCTAAAATACGCTATATACAAGCGGAGTTAGGCGGGGCTGATAAGGTACACGAAACGATAGATAGTTACAGTGCCATTATTAAGAGAATTGAAAAAGAGCCTTTCGCAACAGAAAAGATGAAAGGATATATCAAGCAATTGAGAAAAGACTCGTTTCAGGCCAGTAAGGAGTTAAAGGTGTTATCTCGTTTGTTTGAGCAAATGGAAACAGTAGCCAATTTATTTGTGATGGTTATTTTTAACGGATTGGGACAGTTTCACGTTCACGTGTTACACCGCTTTTTGGAGTGGAAACGCGAGAAAGCACAGTTGGTTCCAATTGCAATTGAGGTAATCGGAGAAGTAGAAGCTTTAAATTCGCTGGCAAACTTTTCATATAACAACAGAACGTATAGTTTTCCGACCTTAAATGAAGATGGAGAAATGAGCTTTACAGAGCTTGGACATCCGTTGTTAAATGAAAAGAAAAGAGTTTGTAACGATATTAGTTTTAGCGACCAACGCTTTGTAATCTTAACAGGTTCTAATATGTCAGGTAAGAGTACTTTTTTACGTACTGTAGGAGTAAACTTAGTATTGGCAGGAGTAGGAGCTCCAGTTTGTGCTTCACAAGCGTCTTTCTTCCCATTGCCTTTATTTGTTTCTATGCGTTTAACGGACTCGTTAGAAGACAGTGAGTCTTATTTCTATGCAGAGGTGAAGCGATTGAAGATGATTATAGAAAAGGTACAGCAAGAGCCTTGTTTTGTGTTGTTAGATGAGATTTTAAGAGGAACAAACTCAGATGACAAACAAAGTGGTACGATAGGAGTTATTATGAAGTTGATTCGAGAGAAAACGTATGGTGTAATTGCTACACACGATTTAGAGGTTTGTAATACAACAGATGAGTATCCAGAGATATTGATTAATAAGTGTTTTGAAGTGGAGATTAAACAAGACGATTTGCACTTTGACTACAAAATAAGAGATGGTGTGTGTCAGAATAAGAACGCTACATTCATTATGAAGAAAATGCAGATTATTGATTAACTGCATTCTTAAAAAATAGAACACCCTTTATAGGGTGTTTTTTTATGTCCTTATGTGTGTGAAAGTACTCTTTTGAAAGTAGAAATAGGTAAGCTGTTTAAAAAAGAGGCTTGAATTGCTGATATAAGATGCTCAAAAGTATATAAAAACAGAAAATGTGGGTTGTTTTTAAATTAAGGCGAATTAGCAGGAAAGTGTGCAAATACGGGGCTTTCAAGGGTTTTAAACGGGGATTGGTCGTAAATGAGTCGTAAATAAGTCGTATTTTGTTCGCGAAAAAGGCCTTTAGGTGAGGTATCTCCGACTTATCTCCGAGTTATCTACGACTAATGTACATATGAGGTCCTGTCAATCCCTTTGTTTATAAGGGTTTGAGGAGATTGGTGTAAAAAAGTGGTACGGAGTTAATAGTGCATTTGATAGCATTTGATAGCAAATGATGTCAAAATAACCACTTGTCGGTTTTTGCTAAAATTAAATTCGTTATAAGTAAAAGAAAAAGGGCTATCCTCTGGTAGAATAGCCCTTTAACAATATAAAAAAAGTACAATTAAATTTGTGCAATTAAATTTGTGCAATTAACTCGTTGATTAATCCGCGAGCGATAGGTTCTGCAGCTTGTACAGCTTTAAGAACATCTTCGTGATGTGCTTCAACGATTCCCTCTTCGTTACCCATATCAGAGATAACAGAGATACCGAATACTTTCATATCCATATGGCGAGCAACGATTACTTCTGGTACAGTAGACATACCAACACAGTCAGCACCTACAACGCGAACCATTCTGTATTCAGCTAATGTTTCAAATGTAGGTCCTTGTAATCCGTAATAAACCCCTTGTTTGATATCGTATTTTTTATCTTTAACAATCACTAAAGCTTTGTCGATTAACGTTCTTGTGTAAGCATCGTTCATATTTACGAAACGAGGTCCGAAACGCTCATCATTTGCTCCACGTAATGGGTGGTCTGGGAAAGCGTTAATATGGTCAGTGATAATCATAATATCTCCAACTTTGAAAGAAGGGTTAACACCTCCTGAAGCGTTAGAAACGATTAATGTTTCAACTCCCATATATTTCATAACGCGGATAGGGAAAACAGTTTTAGCCATTTCATACCCTTCGTAGTAATGGAAACGCCCTTGCATAGCCACTACTTTTTTACCTCCAATAGTACCAAAGATTAAAGCTCCTTTATGTCCTTTAACAGTAGACACAGGAAAGTTAGGAATTTCAGAATATGGAATTTCATATTCAATAGTAATATCTGCTGTTAGATTCCCTAATCCTGAACCTAAAACAATTCCGATTTCTGGTTTAAAATTTGTTTTTTCAGATAGATACTTAACCGTTTCTTGTACTTGATCCCACATAGTTTAAAATTGTTTTGTCAAATTCCTCGTTGTTATTAATAAAGGAAGTTTGAATTGGTAAATAATATAATTTCTCAGAAGGGATTACATCTTTTAATCGAACATAGTCCTTTTCTGTTGTAATAATTTTATGCTCTTTTGCAGTATTCAAAATTAACTCAATATCTGCTTTAGAAAAATGATGATGGTCAGGGTAGGTTAAACAAGTTGTTTGTTCACTTTTTAAGTGGTCAAAGAAACTTTGTGGTTTAGCAATACCAGCTACCATTATAAATTCTTCTTTTTTCAAGTCATCAACAGAGATTGTATCTGTCTTTGAATATGCAAGTTTACTGAATTCAATATACGTAAAAAAAGACAATTGTCCTGATTTTAAATTTAATTCTTTTCTGATGATATTCTGATTATCAATACTTAAATCTTTCGGACACTTAGTTACAATAACTACATTAGCTCTCTTAGCTCCTTTGCGTGATTCTCTAAGGTTACCTGTTGGCAACATATAATCTTTAAAGTAAGGTTCGTCATAAGTAGTTAGTAAAATATAGAAGCCCCCTTGAACAGCCAAGTGTTGAAAGGCATCATCAAGCACAATTGCTTGTGTTTGTGGTTTTAGTTTTAGTATATTTTGGATTCCGTTTACCCTTTTTGCATCTACAGCTACATTGATGTTTTCAAATTTATGGTGGTATTGAAAAGGTTCGTCACCAATTTGTTCCATTGTAGTGTTTTCATCTGCTAAAAAGAAACCTTCACTTTTGCGTTTATATCCTCTACTCAAGGTAGCCACCTTAAAGTCGTTTTGCAATAGGCGAATGATATATTCTACCATTGGAGTTTTTCCTGTACCACCCACACTAAGGTTTCCGACTACAATAGTGGGAATAGAAAAAGAGGTACGTTTAAATAGCCCAATTGTATAAAACCAATTGCGTATAGATGTGATTATGCCATATAAGATGGCAAATGGAAATAGTAAGTTTCGAAGTAGATTCATAGGTACGAAATTACCAAATTTTTTATCTTTGAGAAAATATAATAACTTCAAGGAAAATTATACTTAGTAAGATGAAGATAAAAGAGATTATTCCGGTGTTAGAAGAGTTGGCACCGTTGGCCTATGCAGAGGATTTTGACAACGTAGGATTGTTAGTTGGCGATTATGATAGTGAGGTAACAGGTATATTGGTTTGTCACGATGCCTTAGAAGCTGTGGTTGACGAGGCAATTGAAAGCAAGTGTAATATGATTGTTTGTTTTCATCCGATTCTATTTTCTGGTTTAAAGAAAATCACGGGTAAGAATTATGTAGAGCGTGCAGTGATTAAAGCGATAAAGAACGATATCGCTATTTACGCAATTCACACTGCTTTGGATAATCACCAAGAAGGGGTAAACAAGATATTTTGTGATACATTAGGTGTTACAAACTGCAAGATATTGATTCCGAAAAGTAATTATATTCAAAAGTTGGTTACATATGCTCCTCTTAATAAGTTAGAAGAAATTAGAACAGCCTTGTTTAATGCAGGGGCAGGGGCACTTGGTAATTATGACAACTGCAGTTTTGTTTCGACAGGAGAGGGGAGTTTTAAAGGAAATGAAAAGAGCAATCCCACTATTGGAGAAAAGCACGTATTAGAGAAAGTACAAGAAAACAAGATAGAGGTTACGTTTGAAAGACATTTACAAGGAAAGATTTTAAACGCCTTGTTTAATGCACACGAATATGAAGAGGTGGCTTATGAGATTTACAATCTTGAGAATAAGTTACAGAATGTGGGAATGGGGATGATAGGAGAATTAGAAGAAGCGATGGATGAAATTGCATTCTTGAAAATGGTAAAAGAAAAAACAGGTACAGGAGGAATTCGCCACAGTGCATTACTTGGTAAGAAGATTAAGCGAGTTGCTGTTTTAGGAGGTTCAGGAAGTTTTGCTATAAAAGCAGCATTAAGCCAAAAAGCAGATGCATTTATTACGGCAGATTTAAAATATCATCAGTTTTATGAAGCTGAAAATCAGTTAGTTTTAGCCGATATTGGACACTTTGAAAGTGAAAGGTATATAAAAAATTATATAGTTAGACAACTTTCAGAAAAATTGACTACTTTTGCAGTTATTTTATCAACAGTAAATACGAATCCAGTTAACTACTTATAAAGATGACAAAGAAAAAAGAATTAACCGTTGAAGAGAAGTTAAGAGCATTATACGACTTGCAATTAATCGACTCAAGAATTGACGAAATTAGAAACATGCGAGGAGAATTACCTCTGGAAGTTGAAGACTTACAAGATGAGGTTGCTGGACTAAACAAACGCTTAGAAAAGTTAAATGTAGACTTAAGTGATATCGAAGCGGGTATTAAAGATAAAAAATCTTCAATCGAAGAGTTTAAAGCTGCTATTGCAAGATATACTGAGCAACAAAACGAGGTTAAAAACAATAGAGAGTACACTTCTTTAGAGAAAGAGATTGAGTTTCAAAAATTAGAAATTGAACTTGCTGAAAAGAACATTAAGGAAATGAAAGCAAGTATTGAACATAAAAAATCTTCTATCACTGAAACTGATTCAAAATTAACAGCAAGAAAAGAGCACTTAGCTCATAAAGAAGCTGAATTGAACAGTATCATGGCTGAAACTGAGCGTGAAGAGAAAATTCTTTTAGAGAAATCAGAAGAGTTTAAAACTGATATCGAAGAGCGTTTAATGATTGCTTACAACAGAATCAGAAACGGAGTTCGTAATGGTTTAGCAGTTGTTTCTATTGAGCGTGGTGCTTCAGGAGGTTCTTACTTCACTATTCCACCACAAACACAGGTAGAAATTGCAGCTCGTAAGAAAATTATTACAGATGAGCACAGTGGACGTATCTTAGTTGATAGTGCATTAGCAGAAGAAGAAAGAGAAAAAATTGACGCTATTATAGCTAAATTATAATCTAAGGCCTCTTAATTTATTAAGAGGCTTTTTTTATTTATTAAGATGAAGAAGTTTGTAGGATTTATTGTGAATGTAATTTCCCTGTTTTCAGTGGAACGCGCTGTTGCTATATCCTACAAGTTTCTTACTTCTCCCCGTAAGGGACAGATTAAACCTGATGAGGTATTTCCTTTTTTAAATTCTGCTGCACAAACGCAGTTGCCTTATAAGGATTCTTATATACAAACGTATCAGTGGAATGCTGAGCGTACTGATTTACCTATTATTCTTTTTTTTCACGGTTGGGAAAGTAATTCTAATCGATGGGAAGCAATGGTTACGTATTTTGGAAACAACTATCGCTATATTGCTGTTGACGCTATAGGCCTTGGGCTATCGCCAGGTAAGAAGATTACGATTGTTGGTTATGCTGATATGATTGACTTCTGTTTGAAAACCTTTCAACCAACGTGTGTTATTTCGCATTCCTTAGGATCGTTTTCACTATTAAATCGATTAGCAGTTGGTCAATACCCTTCTGTTGAGAAAGCGGTTTTGTTAGGGTGTTTAGATGAGTATAGTAGTGTTGTAAAGAACTATGTGACTATGATGGGGTATCGATCAGTGATTCACAAAAGGTTAATTCAGAAAGTAGAACAGGTTATTAAAATGCCAATAGAAGCTTATGCAAGTTATTTGTTGGTAGAAAAGTGTACAATTCCCTTATTACTTGTACACGATAAAGGTGATGATGTTATTTATGAAACCGACTGTGTGAAGTTTCATCAAAAGATGGTTGATCTAAACCAAAATATCGTTGCTACAGAAGGATTAGGACATTCCTTACAAGGCAAAGTTGTCTATCAATCTATCTTAGATTTTATAGAAGACAATTAGTTTGCAACCAATTGTTTTATCGTTGAGAAAAATACTTATTTTTGCGCTATGGAAAAAGTACAAACACGTTTAAATAAATATCTATCTGAAGTTGGATATTGCTCAAGAAGAGAAGCTGATCGTCTAATAGAAGAAGGTCGTATTACTGTAAATGGTGTTGTTCCAGAAATGGGATTAAAAGTCAGTGAAGATGATGTTATTAGAGTAAACGGTCAACTGATTCGAAATAATGATGAGGAGAATGTTTACTTGGCATTCTATAAACCAGTTGGTATTGAGTGTACAACTAATTCTACTGTTAGAGATAATATCGTTGATTATATAAACTATCCAAAAAGAATATTTCCAGTAGGACGTTTGGATAAGGATAGTGAGGGGTTAATTATTATGACGAATGATGGAGACATCGTTAATAAGATTTTACGTCAGAAAAACAACCACGAGAAAGAATATATCGTTACGGTAAATAAACCTGTTACAGAGCGTTTTTTACAGCGTATGGGAGCTGGTGTGCCTATCTTAGACACAATTACAAAAGAGTGTAGAGTAGAGCCTATTAGTAAAACTGTATTCAGAATATTTTTAACGCAGGGGTTAAACCGTCAAATTCGCCGTATGTGTGAGTTTTTTGGTTATGACGTTGTAGCGTTAAAGCGTATTCGAATTATCAATATCTCATTAGATATTCCGGTTGGAACGTATAGAGATTTGACAAAAGAAGAACTTGCAGAATTGA
The DNA here is from genome assembly GCF_038039755.1 of Myroides sp. C1519. NCBI lineage: Bacteria > Pseudomonadati > Bacteroidota > Flavobacteriia > Flavobacteriales > Flavobacteriaceae > Myroides > Myroides sp. C1519. Next base: position 8,957 of record NZ_JBBPHM010000026.1, on the reverse strand, counting down.
ATCGATTGATTGAGCCGTCAGTTATGACTGAAGAGGCAAGTTTGAATCAAGATGAGGAGAGTCAGCAAAGTATTAGAAAGAGAATGACTTCTGAGAATTCTGGACAAAGAGATGAGAGACGCCCACGTAGGAACTTTGATCGTGAAAAGACAAGCAGTAAGCCAAGAGAAATAAAGCTTAAAAATGAGCGTTTAAGTAAAAGAAGAAGAGAGAATTAGTTTAATTCTCTCTTTTTTTGTTTTAGAGGGATGTGTTCACGAGAAAAACAAGGCTGTTTACGGATTTTTACCTTCCAAAGGGCATAGCGTTTTCTTCACGACTATTACAATCGATGTAATGCCTATAAACCCTGCGGTTAGATCAAGGAAAACACGACAACTTCAGTGTGTTTGTAAGTAAGAATTAATGCTGCTGAGTTACACCTAAGTACTACAATTCACTTCTTTGATGAAATATTTTTAAGAGTTTAAATGTTTTTTAATCAAGTATTTAATTAAAGATTATATTCGTAGCATATTTAATGAAATACGGATATGTTTTTTGCAAAACCCTTACGTCTTTTGTTTCGTACAATAACAACGTTAGGTATGCATATACCTAAACATAACCTTAAAACATTAATTAAATGAATACGATCGATTCAAATGAGAAATTGAGTAAAACCAATTGGTTCTCTAAGTTTTCCCTATCTTTTTTAGCAATTGTAGGGGCTATAAATACGACCCTTTTTATAGTTATGCCTCTTTTGCCTTATAAGTTTTCAAAGTTTATTCTTCCTGCAGGATTTTTGACCTTAGGATTGTCAGTATTGTTCTCAATTGGTTTTTCTATCTTTTGGCATAAAAGAAAAAATATTAATTCTGTAAAATATGTTTCTTGGCTTTCAATACTATTGCGTTATTGGATTGCCTTTTTACTATTAGACTTTGGTTTTCAAAAAATATTTGAAGTCAACTTTAATCATTCCTATCATATAAATGATTCTTTAGTAGGTGCACTAACAGGGCCAGAATTAACTTGGAAATATTATGGGTTCTCTTATGGGCTTGCTGTGATTGTGGCGTTTTTTCAGATAATAGGTAGTGTTCTTTTATTGTTTAGACGTACGCTTTTATTAGGTGTATTAGTACTCTTACCGGTTATGCTAAATATTGTTTTGATTAATGTTTTTTATACTATCGGACCAATTACATTATTTACATCTATCTTAATAACGTGTGGATTAGTTAATTTATTTCTACAACATAAAGTTGATATCATACGTTTTTTTAATCAATACAAAAGTACGCTACCCTCACTTGGCAATAATTTTTTACGATCAATTGCTCGTGTATTATGTATTGTGGTTCCTTGTTTATTTGTGGTCTATTATAATTATGATGTTCATCTTTCAAAAAAGTATTTTGGAAAATGGAACGTTGAAAAGATGCTGCGTAATGGGGAATTAGTTTCTGAAAAAGCTTGGGAAAATGATACTTTAGCTTGGAAAACAATTTATATAGAAGAGAGAGGTAAGATGTATTATTGTCCAAATCCATATTCGTATGTAGATAGTATTTCGCTTTTTATGAAGTACCATTACAATGATCAGGATGAGACTTTTAAGGTCATATCTTACGAAAATAATCCGCAGCAACCAGATACAATTCCTGTTCAGATTAATAATCTTACAGATAAATCAATGCATTGGAAAATGATATTTAATAAGGATACTATCCAAATGGAGTTGAAGAAAGTAAACCTTTAAGAGAAGCGATGGCTTAATAAAGGTTTTAGACTGATGTTGGTTTGTAATTAAAATTACTTGGTATTGATAATTGCTAAAACACTAAACTGTACCGTATAAAAAAAGGAACCACTATTTAGTGGTTCCTTTTTTATACTGATAGGATTTGAATCACTTCTCATAAATAGATAAATAGAGATATTACCTAAATACCCTTTTTATTAAGGGTAATAGCTGGCTATAAAAGCTGAATGTCTTATTTTATTTAAGAATAGTAAACAGGTTCGGTTCTTTGAGATCATTGACCGATTTTTGACAGTATTTATCGGTCATTAATTCTTTTATTTTGTCTATTGTGATAATTTATATTTTATATTCAACTGCTCAGCAAGTTCTCGTATATTCTCTTTCCTTTTCAAGGATTTCAACCAATGCTTAGGAATACTCTCAAATCCATACAAAATACCTGCCAAAGCTCCTGTAATAGCCCCATTTGTATCTGTGTCTTTACCTAAGGACATAACCTTTAAAATAGCTTCTTCATAGCTTTTTGTAGTAAGCATAGTTTGAAGAGCAATTTCTAAGCTTCCAACTACAAACCCTCTATTATTAAATTCACAGGGATCAATCTCTGTAAAATTCAGAGAGAAGATACGCTTAAAGTATTCATTTTCTTGATAGCTATTAGCTAAGTCTTGTATAAGATTTTCATATGCAAGATGTGCATCTTTAGTTAAAACAAGATGTTTGGCATAGATAAGATAGATATAACAGCTATCTATGGCTATTTTATGTGCGTGTGTTAAACTACTAAAGTTGCTAATATAACTGTAAGGATCCGTAATGCTCTTGTCGTGTAAGAGTGGTAATAGTAAAGGAGATATGCGCATTATTGAACCATTACCATTGTCGCGTTCTGTTTTAAGTCCTGCTGTTTTCCAATTAGAATCATTTGCAAAGTTCTCTATAGCAAATAAAGTTGTTCTTCCAATGTCAAAAGTGTCTCCATCGGCAGTCCAATAACCCTCTTGCATCCAATCTTTGAAACGATCCATTAGATCATTTAAATTAGTTTCTTTGTTAGCTAAGTATTCAGCTGTGCAAAAAGTAAGAGAAGAATCATCACTAAAGGTTCCAACAGGTTTATGCCAAGAGCCAAACCCAGTTAGTCTATTAGGCTCATTTTGATAATTAGTTCTAACAGATTCCATATCTATTTCATTTGGAAACTTAAATTCGATTGGAACTCCTAAAGCATCAGCGACTGCTACACCGAATAGGATATCTTGTGCTAAGTTGGACATTTTACGCTTGTTTTTAAAGATTGCTTCTCAAAATTAAATCATATAAATGGCAACCCAAACTCTTAAGAAAAGATTCTTTGTTATTTTGAGAGAAGCCTTTGTAAACTTTTATTAAAGGAGATGTTATAAAATAATTTCATAACTCTTTATTTATATACTCTTCCAGTACTTTCTTTAAATAACACTTTTTCAGTTTAGCTTTTGTTTTTATTAGAAGGAAGGTATGATGTGTTTTAGAGCTTTATACCAAATGATTGGTGAACTTGAAATGCTCTTTTTTGTGTTTCCCCTTTATCAAGTTTATTTGATTATTTAAAACAAGTAGAAAAAGATTTTAAATTTTATAATGAGGCCCAACATCCAGATGAACTTAGACAAAAAATCGCTGAAAAAGTTTGTAATACAAAAGGTATGTTTAAAGGTCTAACACAACTACAGGGGCTATTTGAAAGGAAAAAAGATCAACAAATTACTAATCTTCAAAATTTACTTGAGATGTGTGGTAAGGCAGAAATGTTAGATATAGATTTCGATCTTAAGTTTAAAACTTAGATATCTAATTTTAAACGTGCTTTTATATGTTAATAATACTATAAAGTAGGCAGACTATACCACATAAAAAAAAGGAACCACTAAATAGTGATTCCTTTTTGTCGGGGTGGCAGGATTCGAACCACTCCTTGTAAATATCTTTAAATCAATCAATTGTCTTATTTGTGAAAACCAACTCACCTAATAGCTCACGGCTTAAAAAGTGAGTAAACCAAAGATAGTAAAATTGTTTATATTAATAGTAATAAAAAAGGTTAGTAAATTGCTAACCTATCTTTATGTGGTAAGTCCCGGTATCGAACCAGGTTTTCTATTTTACTCTTTAAATATATTCATCCTTTCAGATTATTTCGGTCAACTCACCTTCGATACCGAAACTCAATGAGACTAGTAGATTTCCTAAAAGACTTAGCATATAACCTAATGATAGGTTATTTATAATTGATTTTATTGTTTCCATACATTGTAGTTTTTTATTATTCAACCATCTGTCGATAACAATTACCAAGATATCTTTTAGATGAATCATACCAAAGAACGCAATAAGAATTTCCAGCTTTTTATATTTAGAGATTAAATATTTTAGAATTTCGATTATTAAGTTAACATAAATAGGTTAATGATATGATTGTTTTTAAAGGTAATATATACTAATAAAATAGTTCTATTTTTGCTAACTGAACCTAGTAATGTAGTTAGTATATAATATTAAATATACGCTAAAAGCCTTATTTACATAAGGAATTAATAGGTTTTACTTTATGGAAAACCGTCTTTTTTGATTGCTTTTTATAACCTGAATTTCCTCTATCATGAGCACCAAATCACACCAAGTAATCTGTGTTTTATTATGGACAGGAAAGGCAAAAGTACCTTGCTCTAAGCGTTTGTAGTATAACACAAAACCGCCTGTCTCCCAATACAAGAGTTTTATTTGATTACCTCGACGATTAATAAATACATAAACACTACCATTATGAGCTACTTGATTAAGCTCGTTTTGAACGATGCCACATAAACTATCAAAACTCTTGCGCATATCACAGGCTGATTTATACAAGTGGAATTGATGGGAACTACTCAAGCTAAACATTAGACTAAGTTTATTAATGAGTATAGTTCACTTAGATTATCAGTATGTACTCGTAGCTTTGCACCATTGGGATACATGATTTCATACTCTTGGGTACTAACCATCTGATCCTTTGTTATAGTTATAAAATTGCTATCTATTGAATGGCTTGATTCTGTTTTATACTTGATTACCCAATAACTAAATGATGCTAATTTAATTCCTGTACTTTCACAATATTTTGATTGTGTTAATTCACTTGCTTTCCAATCCTCTACATGAGAGTACATGATTTCTTGTTTACTCATCTATTTACTATTTGGAGCAAACTTAGTACCTTACATTAGCTTATAAAATATGCAATTGCTCGGGGGGATACCTACAAAAAAAGAGGTAAGACTAAGAAAAATAAAATGATTAATAAAATCAATGTCTTAGAAAAAAAGATTTGGAGTCTTACAATCTCAGATGATGATATTTTAAAGTATAAGAAAATAATAAAACTAGTTAGTAATTTAAAAATAATGATTTCTAACATTGCATAATGACTAGAAGACTAAAACAAAAAAACTATAATAAAAAAGGGGTGTTCTACTATTAAATAATAGCAAAACACCCTTTTACACTATCTATTATATTAATTGAATTAGCGAAGTTTCTTATAGAGTTAGTATAATTAAAGTTCATTAAAAAGTATGTGTGATTTACTATTCTAGTAAAGTTTGTATCATTATTATGAATTATAATTTTTATAACCATCATACTAGATACATCATCTTTTTTTAGATATGGATTATTTTTAGTTAATAGATGTTGTATATAGTCATTTTTAGTAGATTCTATAGCGTTTCAATTTATTAGGACCATCTGATTGTGTAGTTGTAAGTAGATATAGATATGTTAAAAAATAAAATTAACATTATTTGCACTTTTATATTTTTTTTCCTAATATCAATGTGGTTTTATTTCAGGAATTTATTCTATTAAATATATAATGTTTTTTTAATCTAATTTTTTTAAGATGTTTATAAGGAAGAATGTGTATATATGAAATATTTAATTCATTAAATGCGATTATTCTTAATGTTTTTTGTGTAAAATTCACATACTTTGTAGTGTTATTAAAAAGAGATTTTATGAAAAACGAACTTATATTTTTTAAGATTAGATTTAGTTTGATTTTTATAAATTTAGTTTATTCACTAGCTGCTTTATCTATTGGTTTATTTAAGCTTATAAAACAAGACAGCAAGTTTAGTTTCTTACCTTTTATTTCTCTATTCATTATACTAAATGTTTATGCTAAGAAAAATAAGAATGTGTTTAGACATGAAGTTAAAATGCTCTTAATATTAAATGCACTTGTTTGTTGTACTTTTTTTTTAAACTTTCAACCATGGTTAGAATTTGCTGTTTTTATATTTTATACAGTAATCTATTGTTTATTTGTTTGGATTAATAAGGCTAAGATTCTCAATCTTTTTATTGGCTTTAGAGAGTTATTAAATGTTGTTTTCTTCTTGTTTATTCTTAAAGTATTTTTTTTATTTTCAGAAGTCTTTATACTTAAATATCATATTGAAGAATTAGAAATATTTGTTGTTAAATCATCAATTCTAATTGAGATTATAGCTTTTACAGTATTTATTATTAGCATTTTAATCTATTTTATTTCGTATAAAAAAGAAAATAATTCAACAAGAGTATTTTAATGTAGGTTATCTATTAAAAAATAAGATTAGTTACAATAATTTATTATATGTTTTATTTTGTATTCCTTGTTATAGCTGTTGTTTATATTGTATTGATAAAGAGAATTAAACTCTTTGTCCAATATGAAAAAAGATTAGTAGAAGTTAGCATTTTATTGTCTATTAACTTTTTGGTTGGGCTACTTTACAATTATCTTTCTACAGCTGAATTCTTTTGTATATCCATTTTATTAAATTTATTTAATGGACCTATTTGTTTCTATGTACTATTTGATCGATCAAAGTACTTGTTTTATTTACAATATATTGTCAGCTTATTATCATTTATCTATATTATTGGTTATTCGTATTATATAAGTGAAGAGATAGAACAGATAAAGATATTTAATTATTATAGCGCTATTGTTAGTGTTATTCTTGGAATTGTATATGTTTTAGTATGTTACTACCTTCTTGTACAGATTTCTGTACGCATAAGAAATGAGAGTATTATAGTTGTTTTTCTCATAGTTTTCTTTTTTGAATCTATTATGATGTTACCAGATTTTAAAGAAAGAGGTTTTGATATTAATCCTTTGTTTATTTATCTAGGTTGTACTTTAATTCTTATTATTTCTAGTTGTATATATTTAATAGGTAAGCTATTAAACGTAAAATTAGAGAATACCAATAAACTACTAAGCTTACAGCCTTCTACTATTGACTTAAAGATTAGTGTGGTGGAAGTAGAATATGAATGTATTGATATAGATGAGGAAAAAGAGGGAGTTGTAGTAACTGTGGAAGAGAAAGATGTGACTCAAGAGAATAAAGAAGATGATTTTCAATATATTAGTTTAGTGTTAAATGAAAAATTGATTGAGAATCGTTTGTTTTTAGATCCTAATTTAAGTTTACATAGGTTATCTAAAGTCACTAATATTCCTAAGACTAGACTGTCTTCTTTTTTTAAAAGTAGTGAGGCCTCTAATTTTAATCAGTATATCAATCGTATTAGGATTGAATATGCTGTTATTACTTTACATGATTATAATCATGAGGAATTGAGTATAGAGAAATGGGCTTTGCTATCAGGTTTTAACTCAAGAGTAACATTTTATAGGTCTTTTGTAAATGTTTATGGTTTTCCTCCTTCAGAGTTATTGAAGAAATAAATTACAATTTAGAATAGTTTGAAGTTTAATCTTTATTTTTTTGATAAAATAGTACTTGAGTTTTGTTTCAAATTCTAATAAAATAGTTTCAAAATGAAATATCATTAAATAATAATTATTTTATATCGATTTAATAATACCTATTATGTCCTTTTTTACTTAGGTATTTTGTTTTGTCGATTTTGTTTTGGTTACAGATCTTAATATACTCTAAGCCCTATTTTACCTGATTTCAACTAATTAATTTTATAATATTAATTAAAGTTGCATAAAAAACAGGTGTGTTAAATATGCGATACAACTCTTTGTTAGTCACGTATTTCGATTATTGTATACCATATTTAACGTTGAGTAATAGTAGTTTTGACTATGTTTTTTTAAAATTGATATTTCATGAAATATCTATAATCAATATTAAAATATATGAAAAAAAGATTACTCCCTGTTGCACTTTTATTGGGAACTTTTGCTACTAATGCCCAAGTAGGAATTGGTACAGCAACTCCTAATAAATCTGCAGAATTATTAATTGAATCAAAAGACCGTGGTTTATTAATTCCTAATGTTGCATTAGAAAGCACAAAGGATAAGGTTACAATTAGAAACGGCAATGTGCAAAGTTTATTAGTCTATGCTACAAAAAAACAAAATGATATTACTCCAGGTTATTACTATTGGGATATAGATAAATGGTCACGCTTAACAGCTGATAAAGATATTCCACAAATTGTAGTAAACAATTTTGAAGAAATTGTAAATATGGATGGTGATAAGGTTAAAAATATCATCAAAAATATTGTGAAAAACACTGAAGGCAATGTTATCTATGAAGGAGATAAGTTTTATACCTATGTAAAAGATGGAGATAAAATTATCAAACAAGAAATCAAAGAGAAATTAACTACAATAGTACATGACGAAAAAACTGGAGATTATATTTATTATAATGAAAATTCAGTAGATCGCAATGGAAATATTATTGGTGAAGGAGTTCGTATAAAAATAAAAGAAACAGTTATTAATAAGTTTGGTGATATTATTAATAATAAAACTATTCAAGAACATATCACAAATTATTTAGAAGGAACGTATGTAGGAGGAAATGTTTATTATGATGGTGATAAACTTACATATGTAACTAAAGAAGGAGAAAGGAAAGAAGTTTCTATTAAAGAAGTAATTACTGCAAATGAGAGTAAAACTGAGATTATTACTGTAGCTAATAAGCAGTATTATGTTTCAGAAGAATATTTGATTGCTAATAATGATATTATTCCTTCTAATGTTGATCCTTTAAATTTATCTAAAGGAATTTATGCTATTGATGTTGTTGGAGGTGTAATTAATAATTTTGAAGAGATAGTTACTAAAGGGCCTATTACAGTAGATGGTCGTACCTTTAATACAATCAATGATTATATCAAGTATGTCACAGAG
>NZ_JBBPHM010000025.1:0-37893 GCF_038039755.1 Myroides sp. C1519 | reverse complement strand
CAAAATCAGCTGTGTTACCATTACACCATAGGCCAGTACCAATCATTTCAAAAGCATTATTACTTCTTCAATGCGGATGCAAAAGTAGCACAATTTTTATATTCTCCAAACTTTTCAATTAAAAAAAATTAATTTTTTCTTATTCCTTTAAGCAACTCAAAAAAAATCTTTTCTTTGTAAGTACAAACTATAAATATATCAAGTAATTACAAATATGCTGACATTCAATTACAAGAAGTGGAATATTATAGGCGGTTGGCTATGCTTTTTAATAGCATTAATCACCTACACTTTGACAGTAGAACCTACTGTGAGCTTCTGGGATCCAGGAGAATATATAGCAACTTCTGCCAAGCTACAGGTAGGTCACCCTCCTGGAGCACCTTTCTACCAAATGTTAGGAGCGTTCTTTTCAATGTTCGCAACTTCTCCTGACAAAGTTGCCTTAATGGTAAATATGGTAGCTGTACTCTCAAGTGCATTTACAATTCTTTTTATGTATTGGTCAATTTCCAATATTCTAAAAAAAATAGTTTCTTCTCAGGCTGAGTGGACAAATATGAATGCAATTGTAGTATTAGGAAGTGCTGCTATTGGTTCGTTAGCATTTACTTTTAGTGATAGTTTCTGGTTTAGTGCTGTAGAAGCTGAAGTGTACGCTTCTGCTATGTTCTTAATATCACTTCTACTCTATCTGGGATTAAGATGGTATGACGACTTAGATCAACCGAAAGGAAATAGATGGTTACTACTAATTTCGTTAGTAATTGGATGTTCGTTTGGTGTGCACTTAATGGCATTGCTAACAGTACCTTCAATTGCTTTACTTTACTTCTTTAAGAAGTATCAAAAAATTACAATTAAGAACTTTATCATAGGAAACATTGCGGCTGTTGGAGTTTTATTCTTCTTATTTGCCTTCTTATTTCCTAAGCTTTTAGCTTTCTTTGGAAAGACAGAAATCTTTATGGTGAACAGTATTGGTCTGCCATTTAACAGTGGTACAATCTTCGCTTTCCTTGCTATTGTTGCTTTCTTCGTGATTGGTTTAAAATACACAGAGAAGAAAAACAAAGTAACAGCTAACACAATAATCCTTTCTTTATTGTTTATCTGTATTGGACTTACAAGTTGGATTATGTTACCTATTCGTGCGAATGCAAATGTTGTAATCAACGAGAATACACCTTCTGATGCTGCCGAATTATTAGCTTATTACCAACGTGAACAATACGGAGATGAAAGTATATTTTACGACTCATATTTCACTAAAAAATATGTTGGCTTAGACAAAAACAACCCTTGGAAAGACGATAAACCTAACTACGAACGTGATTACAAAACAGGTAAGTACGTTGTAGTAAACGAATGGAAAAACGCTGGACAAAACTTCGACGAAACACACAAAGGATTTTTCCCAAGAATGTGGAGTACAGATAGAAGTCACCGTATCAATTATATGCGTTATTCAAAACCATTGAATTTCTATCCAAGCCCTAAATATGATGATCCTCAATTAAACGCACTTGTTAAAGGTGTAAAAGAAGGATTAGCTACAGGTGAAATTGGTATTGAAGGATTAGACCAATTCTTAGACCAATACGGACAATATTTAGAGATTGAAGTACCTTCATTCTCAGACAATATGGTGTATATGGTTGACTACCAATTTGGTTATATGTTCTGGAGATATCTAATGTGGAACTTTGTAGGTCGCCAAGATGACATTCAAGGTCAAGGTGATTTACAACACGGAAACTGGTTAAGTGGTATTACATTTTTAGATGAAATACGCTTAGGTTCTCAAAGTAATCTACCAACAGATGTATTAGAAAACAAAGGAAGAAACACTTATTTCTTCTTGCCTTTCATCTTAGGATTAATAGGATTTATCTACAACTTTAGAAAAGACCCTAAAATGTTTTGGGTACTTTTAGTGTTATTTTTATTCACAAGTATCGCCTTAAAAATGTTCTTAAATGAGAGACCATTTGAACCTCGTGAACGTGATTATGCTGTAGTTCCTGCATTCTATGTATTTGCAATTTGGTTAGGTTTTGGAGTATTTGCTATCTATGATGGACTTAAAAAATACGTTAGTCCAAAAATAGCAGGACCAGCAATTTTAGCGGCATCTTTATTAGCAGCACCTGTTTTAATGGCACAGCAAAACTGGGATGACCACGACCGTTCTGACCGTTATACTGCATTAGCTAATGCAAGAGCATACTTAGACTCGTGTGATCCGAATGCTATTTTATTTACTATTGGAGATAACGATACGTTCCCTCTTTGGTATTTACAAGATGTAGAAGGATACCGTACAGACGTGCGTGTGGTATGTACAAGTTTATTACCGTTAGACTGGTATATTGACCAAATGAAAGCAAAAGCATACGAATCAGAGCCATTGCCTATTTCATTTACACACGATCAATATGTTGGTAACAAGCGTGAAGCTATATTAATCAACCAAACAATAGATCAAAGAGTTGATGTAAAATCATTCTTAAACTTTATTCGCTCAGACGACAAAAGAACTAAGATGACTACAGAAGCTGGTACAACGTTATACATAGCACCTACAAACAAAATATCTATTCCTGTTGACAGTGCGAGTATTGCTAAAAACAATATTGTTTCACCTCATTTAAGAGACTCTATCTTACCACAATTAGATATTGATATCACAGACCAAGCGATTTATAAACACCGCTTAATTATGTTAGATATTGTAGCTAATAACAACTGGGAAAGACCTATTTACTTCTCTGGTGGTAGCTGGAATGATGATGACTTTATTTGGATGAAAGATTACTTACAGCTAAACGGATTAGTTTACAAATTAGTTCCTATCAAAACAGCAGCAGAAAGTAATCACCCATTAGACAGAGGTTCTATCGATGCAGATAGAATGTATAATACAGTAAAAACTTGGTATTGGGGTAATATGGGTAGCGACAAAATCTACCACGACCCACAAACAAGACGTAATGCTGTAAGCTACAGAATTAACCTTGCTCGATTAATGGAGAAATTAATTGAAGAAAACAAAAACGATAAAGCAAAAGAAATCATTGATATAGCAATGACTAATATGCCTATCAAATACTACGGATTGTATGAATTAGTTCATCCATTTGTAGAAGGATATTACAACGTTGGAGAAAAAGAAAAAGCTCGCCAACTTACTAATGAATTAGTTCAAAAAAGTAAAGAATCTTTAGATTACTACAAAACGTTGAAATTAGAAGACATCGAATACTATGGTAATGAAGTTGTAACAGACATTGAAGTTTGGCGTCAATTACTTCAAATAGTTGAAGAGTACGATTCAAGTAATTATGCTACTTTAAAAGAAGAGTTTAATACTTACAATAGTAATTTCAAAAGGTTTAGAAGACCTAACTTATAATAGAAAAAGGCGATAGAAAAAAATCTATCGCCTTTTCTTTTTACCTTTGCCATTCAAAACAAGAAGAAATACAATGATCGAAAATAAAAACCAGTCTAAAACAGATTTAGGAAACTTAGGAGAGTTTGGCTTAATCGAGCAATTAACTCAAAACTTTACAATCGAGCAACCTACTACTAATAAAGGAATCGGAGATGACGGAGCAGTACTTGACTTTGCAGGTGACAAAGTTGTTGTTTCTACCGATTTATTAGTCGAAGGTGTACATTTCGACCTTTCTTATTCTCCTTTAAAGCACTTAGGATACAAAGCAGTAGTTGTCAATATTTCTGACATCTGTGCTATGAACGCAATTCCTACACAAATTACAGTGTCTATTGCTGTGTCAAATCGCTTCCCTTTAGAAGCATTAGAAGAGCTTTATGAAGGAATCAATTTAGCTTGTAAATACTACAAAGTTGACTTAATAGGTGGAGACACTACCTCATCACAAAAAGGACTAATCATCAGCGTTACTGCGATTGGTAAAGCAAAAGAAGATGAACTAATCTATAGAGATGGAGCTCAAGACAACGATTTACTTGTTGTAACAGGAGATATTGGAGCAGCATATATGGGGCTACAAGTACTTGAAAGAGAAAAGCAAGTTTTCTTAGTAAACCCTAACAGTCAACCTGACTTAGCTATTTATGACTATATCATTGAAAGACAACTAAAACCTGAAGCACGTACAGATATCAAACAATTATTAGCTGATTTAGGAGTTAAACCAACTTCTATGATTGATGTTTCTGATGGGTTGTCTTCTGAAGTAATGCATTTGTGTAAACAATCAAATGTAGGTTGTAATATTTATGAAGATAAGTTACCTCTTGACCCACAGTTTATCAATACGTGTGAAGAGTTTAATATTGATGCAACAACGATGGCAATCAACGGAGGTGAAGATTATGAACTATTATTCACTATGAAAATGGAAGACTACGACAAGATTAAAGGAAATCCAAATCTAACAGTAGTAGGACATATGACAGAAGAAAAAGAAGGTGTTCATCTAATCACAAGAGCTAATACTAAAATTCCATTAAAAGCTCAAGGATGGAATGCTTTAAAGAACGAAGAAGAATAAAACATAATAATTTCTAATAAAATAGAACGAAAAGCCCTTTCAAAATTGAAAGGGCTTTTTTTGTGCCATACAATTATATTTCTTCCCTATCCCTTACCTACACTACACAGACAACAAATAAAAAAACTGACAATTATATGCAATTCACATTAAAACGAGGAAAAAAATAAATTACCAATAATTAAAGTTGCTCATCTATAACATTTAATTATATTTACAAATACCAAAAACTATTTATAAAATGAACAAAACGTATCAACTTAAAGTTAATGATGATACTGTTTTTGAGAGTAACAATTTATTACAGGACGACATTAATGCTGCTAAAGTCGGAGCCGCTGCATACCATGTACTCAAGAATAACAGATCATACGAGGTGGAAATTGCGTCTTCACAATTCAACCAAAAACATTATGACGTAGTCGTAAACGGCAACTCTTATACCGTAAACATTCAAACCGAACTTGATAAACTAATCAAGGACTTAGGTTTTTCATTAAACACTGCAAAACAAGTCAATTCAATTAAAGCACCTATGCCAGGTCTAATTTTAGAAATAAACGTAGAAGTTGGTCAAGAAGTAGCTGAAAATGACAACTTGTTAATTTTAGAGGCCATGAAAATGGAAAACAACCTAACCTCTCCAAGAAGTGGAAAAATCAAAGCTATCAACGTAACCAAAGGAGATACTGTTGATAAAGGATTAGTTCTAATTGAATTCGAATAAAAATGAAAAAGATACTTGTAGCCAACCGTGGCGAAATTGCTGTTCGTATCATGGAAACAGCTCAAAAAATGGGAATAAAAACTGTAGCTGTTTATTCAACTGCAGACCGTATGGCTCCTCACGTAAAAATGGCTGATGAAGCTGTTTGCATCGGAGAGGCTCCATCAAACCAATCTTACCTATTAGGCGACAAAATTATTGAAGTTGCCAAATCACTAAATGTTGACGGAATACATCCAGGCTATGGCTTTTTAAGTGAAAATGTCACTTTTGCATTAGCTTGTGAAAAAAATGGAATAACATTCATTGGCCCTAACTCTCACGCTATTGAGATTATGGGTAGTAAACTTGCTGCCAAAGAAACAGTAAAGGCTTACAACATTCCAATGGTACCAGGTTTAGATGAAGCCATTACAGATATTGAAAAAGCAAAAGCTATATCAAAAGAAATTGGCTTCCCAATCCTTATCAAAGCCTCAGCAGGTGGTGGTGGAAAAGGAATGCGTGTAGTAGAAAAAGAAGAAGATTTCGAAGCACAAATGCACCGCGCTATATCAGAAGCAACAAATGCTTTTGGAGATGGTTCGGTTTTTATCGAGAAATATATTGGTTCGCCAAGACACATAGAAATACAAATATTAGCAGATAAACACGGTAATATCGTGCATCTGTTTGAAAGAGAATGTAGTATACAACGTCGTCACCAAAAAGTAGTAGAAGAAGCTCCTTCAGCTGTTTTAACACCAGAAATACGTAAACAAATGGGAGAAGCAGCAGTAAAAGTTGCTGCATCTTGTGATTATGTAGGGGCAGGTACGGTTGAGTTTTTATTAGATGAAAACAAAAACTTCTACTTCCTTGAAATGAACACACGTTTACAAGTTGAGCACCCAGTAACAGAATTAATTACAGGACTTGACTTAGTTGAAATGCAAATAAACATTGCCAGAGGAGAAAAGCTACCTTTTACTCAAGACGATTTAAAAATACAAGGACACGCTGTAGAATTGAGAATCTATGCCGAAGATCCACTAAATGACTTCTTGCCAAGTGTTGGTAATTTAGAAGTGTATAAACTTCCTAAAGGACCTGGTATTAGAGTAGATAATGGTATAGAAGAAGGAATGGATGTTCCTATTTATTACGATCCAATGTTAGCCAAGCTAATCACATTTGGAAAGACAAGAGAAGAAGCTATTGAAACAATGCTGACAGCTATCCACGATTACAAAGTAAAGGGAATTGAAACAACATTGCCCTTTGGAAAGTTTGTTATGGAGCACGATGCCTTTCGCGATGGACACTTCGATACCAACTTCGTTAAGAAATATTACAACGGAGAATTGATTAAAGAAGAGTACAAAGACGAAGCTCAAGTAGCTGCTTACATTGCATTAAAACAATATTTAGAAGACCAAAAATCACTTCGATTACCAAACTAATGACTATGAATCCGAAAATAAATACACTTCAAGATCTTCAGGCTCAAGCTAAACTTGGTGGAGGGCAAAGAAGAATAGATACACAACACAGCAAAGGAAAACTAACAGCAAGAGAAAGAGTTGAATACTTACTTGACGAAGGTTCTTTTGAAGAAATAGGAATGCTTGTAACCCACCGTACAACTGACTTTGGAATGGACAAAGAAGTTTATCACGGAGATGGTGTAATTACAGGTTATGGAACAATAAATGGGCGTTTAGTTTACCTATTCGCACAAGACTTTACTGTATTTGGAGGAGCTTTATCTGAGACACACGCAGAGAAAATTTGCAAAGTAATGGATATGGCTGTTAAAATGGGAGCACCAATGATTGGACTAAACGACTCTGGAGGAGCGCGCATCCAAGAAGGAGTACGTTCATTAGGAGGATATGCTGATATCTTTTTCCGCAACGTACAAGCATCAGGCGTGATTCCACAAATCTCAGCAATTATGGGACCTTGTGCAGGAGGAGCAGTTTATTCACCAGCAATGACTGACTTTACAATGATGGTTGAAGGTTCAAGTTATATGTTTGTAACAGGACCAAGCGTTGTAAAAACAGTAACAAATGAAGAAGTAACATCAGAAGAACTTGGAGGAGCAAGTACGCATTCTACGAAATCAGGGGTTGCTCATACTACCTCAGCAAATGATGTTGCTTGTTTAGAAGACTTAAAAAAATTACTATCATATATTCCTCAAAACAATACAGAGAAAGCATATGATATTCCATACACATTAGGAGAAGAGTACAGACCGGGATTAGACACTATTATTCCTGAAAGCTCTAACAAGCCTTATGATATGAAAGAAGTTATTCACAATATTATTGATGAAGACTCTTTCTATGAAATACACAAAGATTACGCAGAAAACATCGTTGTTGGATTTGCTCGCTTAGGCGGAAAAAGCGTGGGTATCGTTGCAAACAACCCTATGTTTTTAGCAGGATGTTTAGATGTAAATAGCTCAATCAAAGCAGCAAGATTTACACGTTTTTGTGACGCATTCAACATTCCATTATTAGTTTTAGTTGACGTACCTGGCTTCTTACCTGGAACAGACCAAGAGTGGAATGGAATTATTGTTCACGGAGCAAAACTACTTTATGCTTTAAGCGAAGCTACAGTGCCAAAAGTAACTGTAATTACACGTAAAGCCTATGGAGGTGCTTATGATGTGATGAACTCTAAACACATTGGTGCAGATTTAAACTTTGCGTGGCCTAATGCTGAGATTGCAGTAATGGGAGCAAAAGGAGCGAGTGAGATTATCTTCAAAAAAGAGATTTCTGAAGCAGAAAACCCTGCAGCTAAATTAGCAGAAAAAGAAGCAGAATACGCTGAGAAATTTGCAACGCCATACAGAGCTGCTCAACGCGGATTTATCGATGAAGTTATCTTGCCAAATGAAACAAGAAGAAAACTATTGAAAGGTTTTGCAATGCTTGAAAACAAGGAAGTAGACTTGCCTAAACGCAAACACGGAAATATTCCGCTGTAGCTAACTTCTACATTGCTGTTACTTTTATTTACTATTAAGCAACAACAATCAATAATTGATATATCTAAAAGATCAAATTATAAAAACAACGTCACTTTAATAGTGACGTTTGTTTTTTAAGACAAAACATAAAGTATCTCTTATTAAACAAACAAAATAACACGTAATAATTTATTTAGTTCTTAAAAAACAGTTATATAAACAAATTTAAAACTGTTAAAATTTTGAATTTAGAACATAATGGCATAGTTTTGTATATGTAAAACTGACTTAAAGCTATTTCTTTAACAGTTACAACTAAAAAAACCAAAAGATGAACACTATAAATCAAGAAGCAAATAAAAGTCCACTATTGAGTATAGGCGCATTAGTATTTTCAATTATCACATTAGGGCTATTCTTTTTTCCATCAATGAGTTATTTCAAAGTTCTATTGCCAATAGCCTTCTTAATAAGTCTTACATTAGGTATTGCTGCACTGCAATTATCTTCAAAGAAGATTGCTATTGCAAGTATTTTTGTTCTTTTAGTATTAGTTGCATTTTCAGTAAAATCAATTTTATATGTCTATATGCCTATTCCAGAAGCAATTGCAGACTTATAATCACAATACAATCAACCAATCTATGATGTAAACTACAAATCAATTGATAAGTAGTTTACATTTTTTTTATCCCTTCCCTTTCAAAATTAACTATCTTTAGTTCTTAAAATTGTTTCTATGCGCACACTACAAGAACTAATTGATACAAAAGACTCTGCTTGGCCAATGATTGAAGAATGGATAGCAGAGAGCCCAAAACAGGTTACTACACTTTCTAAAAACACCCAAGAAATTGCTGACAACGCCTTAATAGCGTTACAGGTTACTACCAAATCAACATTAGGTGCCCTTATCTATGAATCAGGAGGTCTTCTTATTGATAATGGATGGATCAAAGTACTTGGTGGCGGACATAATGACCAAATGTTAGACATACTAACGTGGAATCAAGGCAAAACAATTATGGACAACAACACCAACAAAGGTTTCATAATCGTAGCATTTGATGTTTTAGGAGGTTATTTCTGTATCAATAGTGGTGCTTTAGGCAAGGACATCGGCAAGATATACTATTTTGCTCCTGACACATTAGATTATGAAGCCCTTGAAATCGGATACTCTCAACTATTAAACTTCTTCTTAACAGGGAGAACAGAACAGTTTTACCAAGACTTTAGATGGACAAACTGGCAAGAAGAAATAGCATCATTACAATACAATCAAGTAATTAACTTTGTTCCTCCACTTTGGACTAAAGAAGGAAAAGACATTGAACAATCAGCAAAAAAAGCTGTTGATGTAACTGAACAATTCCTGCTGCAATCAGAATTTAGAGAGGGTTTAAATGATATTGAAAACAAATATATCTAATGAACAAGTTTAGCCATTATACTATAATTCCAAATATTAATACCAACTCCACAAGTTTAGTTTTGCCTTCTGCAGAAGATATCAACAATTGTGAACAACTATTGAACTTTTGTTTTGAAGAAGATTACAAAACATATATTCTTCAATACGGAGAAGGTTTATTAGGAGGAACATACATTCGCATCTATCCCCCTACTCGTATCTCACAAGAACAAAGTCAATGGTTAGAACGAGTAACACAATACTATTTTTGGGAAATAGGTAAAGAGGTATTGACTAAAGAACAAGTCTTACAAGCCATTTGTATAGGAGATACTTTTGACGGAGATGAAATTATCTTTTACAACCATCAGTACTTTGTTTTGCCAAGAAATGAAGAAAATATCTATGCCTTAGGACATAATCTAAATGACGCTATTGAATGGTTGTGCAACTCAGGAATCTTAACAGAAGCTTTTACTGAACGAGAATTCGAACCTTTTAATGAAGTATTACATCCATAAAACAAAAGCGAGTGATTTACTGTGCACATTACTTCTTTATTAGACATTTTCTTCGTAACTTAATAAGACTGTACAAACCTTAATCATTCAGAATATGCAAGACAAACTTTTAAAATTAGAAAAGTACTTTGAAACAGAAAGCTATGACGATTTTTACGCAATAGGAAAAGACCTTGTATTCTGGGTAGATTGGAGAGAGTATGATGATGCAATAGTAGATTTTATTGAAGATTGCCTCCAAACAGAGAGCTTAGCTGCCAAAATAGAAGACCGACCAAATGAAGAACTTGAGTTGTTTGTATCATACCAAGGAAAAACACACCAACGTATTATTGTTGATTTAGACGATACGATCATTTGGTTAAATGAATTGTTGCAACCAGCCTTTGAAATACGCTTTTGTAAAATATCAAAAGGGTCAGATACCTTAGCTTTTGTTCCCTTAACACAAGAACAATGGCAAGCGTTAGAAAATAGATATGGCAACGAATTAATCACAAAGCATTTTGAAGTAATCAACAAGATGTCAAAGTTTTTTAATAAAAAGCACAAGAGAACATCTTTAAACTTTTAATCCACCGTTAAATACGGGTGATATTAAAAACCTATTTTATAATTATTAGAATTTTATTAGAAGTAAATAGTATGCTTACTTTGAATAAATACAAATTACTATCTTGCGCCCTCAATTAACAAAGAATATTTAACTTTGTAAGTATCAATTACTAATCAATAATTCCAATAAAGTGAGAAGAAGAATTGCCATATTATTTATGCTATTATTCTTAGTTTCAACAACTGAGTTCGGTCAGCTGTTGAAATTCCCTATTTTAGTGGAACACTTTGTTGAGCATAAAACAAATAATCCTGATTTAAGTATTTGGGGATTCTTACAAATACACTATAGCGAAAGCCATAAAGAAATTGGCGATCCAGTAGATGAGAAGCTACCTTTTGTTTCTCACGCACATATTATTTCTTTTGTAGGAATTGTAACCCCTACACCCCTTATTAAAATCAATCGTATTAAATTTAATACAAACCACAATAAAGTACACGCTTTCGATGAAGATGCAATCGAAAGTAGCTACCTATCTTCTATTTGGCAACCGCCTAAATACTGTTAATACATATCGAATTTTCAAAAGAATATTCTTTCGTAGTATAATTGCTATGAAACAATTTACTATGAATGTTATTCATTATTAATGTATTAACAGACAATAATCATGTTAAATAAAATTATTGAGTTTTCTGTAAAGAATAAACTCATCATCTCGCTATTTGTATTTGCGTTAATCGGGATTGGATTGTATCAAGTAACTAAATTACCTATTGATGCTGTACCAGATATTACTGACAACCAAGTACAAGTAATCACTGTTGCCCCATCTTATGGAGCTACGGACATAGAAAGACTTGTGACCTTTCCAATTGAACAAGCAAACAGCAATATTGCAGGAATGCAAAGTATCCGAAGCTTCTCTCGCTTTGGACTATCATTAGTAACCATAGTTTTTGATGAAGATGTTGACATCTATTGGGCACGTCAACAAGTTGGAGAACGCCTTCAACAAGTTCAAAGTGAAATTCCACAAGGAATCGGACAACCAGAATTAGGTCCTATCTCAACAGGATTAGGAGAAATTTACCAATACGTTGTACGCCCTGAAAAAGGATACGAAGATAAATTTGACCTTACGGAGTTGCGTACAATTCAAGATTGGGTTGTACGTCGTCAATTACTTACTGTAAAAGGAGTAGCTGAAGTAAGTAGCTTTGGGGGTAAACTAAAGCAATACGAAATTGCTGTAAACCCAAATAAATTAGATGCTTACGGCATCACAATAAACGATGTATTTCAAGCCTTAGAAAGCAATAATGAAAACACTGGAGGTGCTTATATTGAAAAAGGTCCTACAGTATTATATATCCGTTCTGAAGGATTAGTTGGCAATATTGAGGATATTGAAAACATTGCTATTACTTCAAAACAAACAGAACTTCCTTTGTTAATAAGAGACGTTGCTAAAGTAAAAATTGGTAGCGCAACACGCTATGGAGCGATGACTTTTGACGATCAAGGAGAAGTGTCTGGTGCTGTAGTAATGATGCTGAAAGGAGCAAATAGTAATGAAGTAATTCAAGATGTAAAGGCAAAAGTTGCTGAAATCCAGAAAACACTTCCTGAAGGTGTTGTTATTGAAGCCTTTTTAGACCGTACCAAAATGGTTAATAACGCAATTGGTACAGTACAACGAAACCTTACAGAAGGAGCATTAATCGTAGTATTAGTTTTAGTATTGTTTTTAGGAAACTTCAGAGCAGGACTTTTAGTAGCTTCTGTAATTCCTTTAGCAATGTTATTTGCTATCTGTATGATGAACCTCTTTGGGGTAAGTGGAAACTTAATGAGTTTAGGGGCATTAGACTTCGGGCTAATCATTGACGGTGCAGTAATTATTGTAGAAGCCGTCATGCACCAATTCTCCCACAATGCCAAGTTCAAGAAGATGGTCAATTTGAAACAAGAAGAAATGAACAAAACCGTTGTACAATCTGCTTCAAAAATGATGAACAGTGCTGTATTTGGTCAGATCATTATCTTAATTGTATATATTCCAATCTTAACATTACAAGGAATTGAAGGAAAAATGTTTAAACCAATGGCACAAACTGTTGCCTTTGCCCTATTAGGAGCATTCCTTTTATCCTTAACGTATATCCCAATGATGAGCTCATTAATTATGAGCCGTAAAATATCTCATAAACCAAATATATCAGAACGCGTTCTAAATAAATTAGAAGGCTTTTACGAGCGTATGTTGGTAAAAGTAATGGAGATTCCGAAATTAATCTACAGCGTAGTAGGTGTATTATTTGTGATTGCAATCTACATCCTATCAACATTAGGAGGTGAGTTTATTCCTTCCTTAGAAGAAGGGGACTTTGCTGTAGATACCAAAGTATTAAACGGTAGTAACCTAACCACAACAATTGAAAGTACACAAAAAGCTGTTCACATTCTTAAAACAAGATTCCCTGAAGTAGAAAAAGTTGTTACTAAAATTGGTAGTGCCGAGATTCCAACCGACCCTATGCCAATGGATGCCAGCGATATGATGGTCATCTTAAAAGATAAAAGCGAATGGACCTCAGCGGAATCATTCCCTGAGTTAGCAGAGAAAATGACTCACGCATTAGAAGAAATACCTGGAATTACTGTTGGTTTCCAATATCCAGTACAGATGCGTTTTAACGAGTTAATGACAGGAGCCAGACAAGACGTAGTGGTAAAAGTATTTGGAGAAAACTTAGATACTTTAGCTTATACTGCTAATAAAATTGCCGGACTTATCAACACCGTACCTGGAGCAACCAATTTATATGTTGAACCAATTACGGGAATGCCACAATTACTAATTGATTACAACCGACAAGCAATTGCCCGTTATAGACTTTCAATTGCTGAAATCAACAGAATTGTAAACGCTTCTTTAGCCGGACAAAGTACTGGAATGGTCTATGAAGGAGAACAACGTTTTGATATGGTAGTTCGTATGGATGAGAAAAACAGAAAAGACGTAAGTGATATTCAAAACTTACTAATACCTACTCCATCTGGCAACCAAGTTCCTTTAAACCAATTGGCAACAGTTGAAATCAAAGAGGGACCTAACCAAATCCAACGTGAAAACGCACAACGTAGAATCTTTGTAGGGTTTAACGTAAAAGGGCGTGACGTACAAAGTATTGTAGAAGAGTTACAAGAAAAAGTAGAAGCACAAATTACGCTACCTGTCGGATATCAAATTACGTATGGTGGACAATTTGAAAACCTAAACGAAGCAAAAGCTCGTTTGGCAATTGCGGTACCGTTAGCATTGGTATTAATCTTCGTTTTATTATTCTTTGCTTTTAAAGATATACGCGAATGTTTAATGATTTTCACTGCTATTCCACTATCAATTATTGGAGGAGTATTCTTATTAGCCTTAAGAGGAATGCCGTTTAGTATTAGTGCGGGAGTCGGATTTATTGCCCTGTTTGGGGTAGCCGTACTTAATGGTATTGTGCTTATTGCCGAATTTAATAGATTACAAAAATCAGGAATTAAAAATATAGTATTTATCGTGATAAGAGGAGCAAAAACAAGATTGCGCCCAGTGTTAATGACTGCTTGTGTAGCGTCTTTTGGGTTCTTGCCAATGGCATTGAGTAATGGTGCAGGTGCTGAAGTTCAAAGACCATTAGCAACTGTTGTAATTGGGGGGTTAATGTTAGCAACTTTCCTAACTTTATTTGTATTGCCATTGTTGTACATCACATTTGAGCAACGCTTAAAGTTTGACTTCTTTAAAAAGAAGAAAACAGTTGCAGCTATATTACTTGTAGGTCTTGGGTTTACAGCTAATGCACAAACACCAGTGACACTAAACACGGCGTTAGAAACAGCTTTAGAAAACAATACTGTGATTCGCGCTGAAAAATTGAGAACGGAATATGCTAAAGCCTTTATCAAAACAGGGGCTGATTTGCCACAAACTACATTTACCGGTGAATTTGGACAAATCAATGGACCATATACAGACAACAAGTTTGGAGTAGTTCAAGAATTTGCGTTCCCAACTGTTTACAGTAAACAAAAGAATGTGTTTAGAGCAGAATATCAACAAAGTGTTTATAACCTTGATTTAAAAAGTTATGAACTAAAACGAGCAGTTACACAAAGTTTCTACGATTATAGCTATTGGGTAGAAAAAGAGAAATTACTACAACGAGCAGATAGTATGTACACTAACTTCTACAACAAAGCTTTACTTAGATTACAAAAAGGAGAAAGTAATATCTTAGAAAAAACAACAGCTCAAAACCAGCAAATTAGTATTCAAGCACAATTAGCTGAAGTTCAAAAAGCAATAAGCTTAACACAACTTCAATTAAAATACTTATTGAATACAACAGAAAATATTGTTCCTCAATTAGAAGATAACAAAGCTATTTTAACGGCGCTTGAAGCAGATTTACAAAACAATCCTGTTCTTCAAATGATTGAACAACAAAAGGTCATAGCACACGAGCAAACAAAATTGGAGAAATCTAAACAACTACCTAACTTACAAGTTGGATACAACAACAGTACGTTTATGGGAGTTGCTTCTAATGATGTTTACTATGACAGAAGTGAGCGCTTTAGTTCTTTCCACGTTGGTGTTAGTTTACCCTTGTTTACAACTGGTCAACGCGCCAGAGTTAAGGCTTCTAAAAAGGCAGAAGATTTAGCTGATGCCGAATTAGAAATGACTAAAAACAGTTTGGAAAACCGTTATCAACAATTGTTGACAAACCATCAGAACAATCTTGCTATTCTTGGTAATTATGAGAATAACACCCTGAAAAATACCTCAACAATTATTGAAACAGCGCAACTGCAATTTATCAATGGAGAGATAAACTATTTAGAGTATGTGATATTGACAAATCAAGCACTTGATTTTATCAATAACTATTTAGATACTCTAAAAATGTATAATGATAATATCATTCAAATCAATTATCTAACCTCAAATAACTAATACTATGTCATTCAACTATATAAATATCAAATACGCTACTGTTATCCTTGCTATTTCAGGAGCTTTATTATTCACACAGTGTAAACAAAAAGAAGACGCAAGCGAAGAAACAACAGAGCAAACAGAGGACACTGATACTGTACAATTAACGGATGCGCAATTAAAACACGTTACTATTGAGACAACTCAACTTTCTGAACGTCAGATTGCAAAAACACTGAAGTTAAATGGTAAAATAGATGTTCCACCTCAAAACTTAATTTCTGTTACTAACCCATTAGGGGGATACTTGAAACAAACTAAGTTGTTACCTGGTATGCAAGTCAAAAAAGGAGAGTTAATTGCGGTAATGGAAGACCCACAATACATCCAAATTCAACAGAACTATCTAATTGCAAAAGACAAATACGAGTTTGCAAGATTAGACTATAATCGCCAAAAAGACCTAAATGCAAGTCAAGCCAGCAGTGATAAAGTAATGCAACAAGCACAAGCTGAAATGAATAGTCAACATATCACAATGAATGCTCTTGGTCAACAGTTGAGTCTAATCAACATTAATCCTAAGACATTAACACACGATAACATCAGTAAGTCAGTGCCACTATATAGTCCAATTACAGGGTTTGTAAGTAATACCTATGTAAACGTTGGTAAATATGTTACACCTTCAGACGTAATGTTTGAGTTAATCGATCCAAGTGATATCCACTTAAATCTAAAAGTGTATGAAAAAGACTTAGATAAATTAGAAGTTGGACAACGCGTTGTTAGTTATACAAACAACAATCCAGAGAAAAAATACGAAGGAGAAATTGTCTTAATCAGTATGGATATCAATATGGAGGGGGTTTCAGAAGTACATTGTCACTTTGAACAATTTGAGCAAAAATTACTTCCTGGAATGTATATGAATGCAGATATAGACACACATTCTATGCTATCTAAAGCACTACCAGAAGAGAGTGTGGTTTACTTTGAAGGAAGATATTTTGTATTCAATGAAATTGGTAAACAAACTTATCAACTACTTCCTGTTAAAGTTGGAGAAAAGGAAAATGGATTTATCCAAATTGAGAATGCAGAAGAATTAGAAGGTAAAAAAATAGTTTCAAAAGGCGCTTATACCTTGTTGATGAAACTTAAAAATACAGAAGAGGAAGAATAATACTCTTTTCTCACTTACAAACAGAGGGATATCATAGTGATATCCCTCTGTTTGTTTATATAAACTATCGTGAACACTCCTCCTTCAAATTATAAAAGGTAATTCTTTGAGTTGCTAAAAAACACTAAAACCTGTAGATAAGCAAATGTTTTAATCCTATATACACCAAGGCTTACAGGAGTTTTAAACGGCTCTCCTTCGAGACATGTTCTAAACAAGTACCACATTTGTTCGGAAAACAGGCCATTTCCCGAACAAATGTGGTAGATGTGTGGGGTATGTGTCGAACATAGTACCTACAAAACTGAGTTAAAACACTATCTAAGCCACAATCAAACAAAATAAAAAAGTGCTAATTAATCTACTAATTAGCACTTTTTTATCGTTCTATTTTAAAACTACATTATAATTTCCTCTTCTCTACTCTTTGATTCTACACTCTATAGTCTTGCTACAATCCCCACCTTCAACCTTTACGTCAAACTCAATAGGTACACCTGTTTTATTAGGAAAAGCCTTTATCAACAATCTCCTATCCCCCGTTTTCATAACTTGATAATCCTTGGTACTATACTCCGAAACGGATTCGCTAAGTACTATTCCTGAACCATCATTAAGAGGATTATCTTTATAAAGAAGAAAAGGTTGTGGCGTTACATCAATATAAACCTCTCCTCCATAATTTTCAAAACTCACCTCACTCTGACTTACCTTCGTTGGGTTATAACAATCTTTCTTCCAAAAGTCAATTTCCTCACAAGAGGTAGTCACTCCAAAGAAAATGAATACAACAATATAAATTATGCTTCTTTTTTTCATATAACGTAATTACTATTCAAAAATAATTTATTTAACTCACACTATATCAATTTGTTTTAAATAAAATTCAACTATTATACTTTTAAAAACAACTATTTTACAAAAACACTTTTCATCCCTTTTATAGAAAAAAATTATATTTTTTTTAAGATTACATCATTTTTAATCAATATTATTCTATTTTTATACTTCACTCAAGGATTACTTTCCATTTTTAGCAATTGCCTAAAAAACAATAAAGTAAAAAAACCAATAAAACATAATTACGATGAACAGAAGAGACATACTAAAGTTGTCGGGGACATTATTTGCAGGAGCAATCTTCACAAGAGGGTTAGCTGCAACACAAACATTAGAATCAATTGCTGAATTAGGCTTACCAACAACTGTTGATAAAACACCATTGTATCTACATTACAATGAGAATAGCTTAGGCCTTTCTAAAAAAGCACAACAAGCAATTATAGATATTATCCCTTCTGCTAATCGATATCCGGATGCTTATATTGAAGAGCTACAACAAACTATTGCAGACTCTTACCAGATGAAAACTTCTCAAGTGACACTTGGTGTAGGTTCTTCTGATGTAATTCGTGCTATTATCAACAAATTAGGTATTCAAGCATTACAAAAAGGGCAAAAGATTCAATTTATCACGCCAAACCCTACTTTCTTTTTAGCAGCAGACCACGCTGAAGGTATTGGAATACCAGTAGTAATGGTTCCTTTGAATGAAAAGTATGAAATGGATCTTGACAAAATGAAACAGGCTGCAGATAACTTTGATGGACTATCTATCTGTTATTTATGTAACCCTAACAACCCAACAGGAACATTGACTTCAAGTGCATCAATTGAAAAATGGGTAAAAACAGCTAACGCAGATAAAACCTTCTTTATGGTTGATGAAGCATATGCAGAATACATCACTGACCCTTCATTTGTAAGTGGAACTCAATTTGTACAAGAAGGAATGGATAACGTAATCGTATTACGTACATTCTCTAAGATATTTGCAATGGCTGGAATGCGTGTTGGTTATGGTTTAGCAACAGAAAAACTGACTAAAGAATTAGTGACTTTTATGTCTATTTTAAACATAAATATTACAGCAGCTGTAGCTGGTATTGCTTCTTTAAAAGATAAGCAGTTCTTAGCTGATAGTATTGCAATGAATTCAAACTCATTAGCTATTACCACTTCTACCTTAGACGCTTTAGGTTTAGAATATTTACCAAGCCAAGGAAACTTTGTATTTCACAAAATAACTGGTGATCCTCAAAAATATATGGAACGTATGGAAGAAGCAGGTATATTAGTAGGTCGCCCATTCCCTCCTTTGACACAATGGAGTCGTGTTTCACTTGGAACACCAGAAGAAATGACAAGATTTACAGCAACTTTAAAAGACTTCAGAAAAAAAGGATGGGTGTAAACCTATCTTTCCCTTACATAACAAACTAATTAATGCTTAGAAAATCATTTATCTTAATTGCTACTGTATTCAGTAGCTTTTTTGCTTATAGTCAATCTCAAGACTTAAAAATAAACAGACTAAACGAACAGATGTATGTGTACACTACTTTCCAAGAAATTAATGGTACCTTGTACGCTGCAAATGGAATGTATGTCTTAACTGACGAAGGTGTTATTTTAATTGATACGCCTTGGGATAAAACGCAGTTTACTCCCCTTGTAGAATATGTCAAAGAAAATCACAACAAGGAAATCAATATAGTAATCGTAACGCATTTTCACGAAGATAGAGCTGGTGGTTTAGCATACTTTGAAGCATTACGAGCAAAAACGTATGCTTATGAACTAACAAATGAAATCTTACAAAGTAAAAACGAACCTATAGCACAGGAAACTTTTGGCAATGAAAAAGATTTCAACATAGCAGGAGAAAAATTTTCTGTTCACTTTTTAGGTGAAGGACACACCAAAGACAATGTTGTTATTTGGTTTCCCAACGAATCTGTTTTATACGGAGGGTGCCTTGTAAAAAGTGCAGAAGCAACAGACCTTGGTTTTATTGGAGATGCAAATACACAAGAATGGCCAGCAACAATTGCAAAAGTGAAAAATAAATTTCCTTTTCCTGACACGATAATTCCGGGACACGACGATTGGAATATGTGGGGACACATTGAAAATACTGAACGCATTTTAAGAGCTTATAACAAGCCAAAAAAGAACAAATAATAACTTTAATGACAAAAGATTAATAAACTTTAGAAGTTTCATTGTAAAATGGCCTTTTTGAGGTTTCTTATCTTAAAGTCTTTTATTACTTTTGCATTATGGCAAAACAAGATGATATTTTTAAGAACGTTATTTCGCACGCTAAAGAGTATGGTTATATCTTTCCATCAAGCGAAATATACGATGGTTTAAGCGCAGTATATGACTACGCTCAAAACGGTGTGGAGTTAAAAAGAAACATTCGCGAGTACTGGTGGAAATCAATGGTACAAATGCACGAAAATATTGTAGGAATAGATGCCTCAATCTTTATGCATCCAACCACTTGGAAAGCCTCTGGTCACGTTGACGCGTTTAACGACCCATTAATTGACAACAAAGACAGTAAAAAAAGATACAGAGCAGACGTCTTAATTGAAGACTACTGTGAAAAACTATATCAAAAAGCTCAGAAAGAAATCGAAAAAGCTAAAAAACGCTTTGGAGAATCTTTTGACGAAGAACAATTTGTAGCAACTAACCCAAGAGTTGTAGAATACTTAGCTAAGAAAAAAGAAATCTTAGAACGTATGGCTCGTGGATTAGACTCAGGAGATTTAGCTGACGTAAAAGCATTAATTGAAGAGTTAGAAATTGCTGACCCAGAAACTGGTTCTAAAAACTGGACTGAGGTACGTCAATTCAACTTGATGTTTGGTACTAAGCTTGGTGCTTCTGCTGACTCTGCTATGGATTTATATTTACGTCCTGAAACAGCTCAAGGTATTTTCGTAAACTTCTTAAACGTTCAAAAAACAGGACGTATGAAGATTCCTTTTGGTATTGCTCAAACAGGAAAAGCATTCCGTAACGAAATCGTTGCAAGACAATTCATCTTCCGTATGCGCGAATTTGAACAAATGGAAATGCAATTCTTCGTGAAACCAGGAGAAGAAATGAAATACTATGAGTACTGGAAAGCTACTCGTCACAAATGGCACTTATCTTTAGGTATGGGAGCTGAAAACTACCGTTTCCACGACCACGAGAAATTAGCTCACTATGCTAATGCTGCAACTGATATCGAGTTTAACTTCCCATTCGGATTTAAAGAATTAGAAGGTATTCACTCTCGTACTGACTTTGACTTGAAAGCACATGAGAAATTCTCAGGTAAAAAACTTCAATTCTTTGACAACGAAACAAACACTTCTTATGTTCCTTACGTAGTAGAAACATCTGTAGGTCTTGACCGTATGTTCTTATCTATTTTCTCTAAATCTCTTCAAGAAGAAACTTTAGAAGATGGAAGTACAAGAACAGTATTGAAATTACCTGCTGTATTAGCTCCTACAAAAGCTACTATCTTACCATTGGTTAAAAAAGATGGTTTACCAGAAATCGCTAAAGAAATCATTGAAGATTTGAAATGGGATTTCAATGTAGCTTATGATGAAAAAGATGCTGTTGGACGTCGTTACCGTCGTGCTGATGCATTAGGTACTCCATTCTGTATTACAGTGGATCACCAAACATTAGAAGATAAAACAGTTACTATTCGCCACAGAGATACGATGAAACAAGACCGTGTAGCAATTGCCGATCTTAAAAACATCATCAACGAAGAGGTGTCTATCAAAAACTGGTTAAAAAAAATGATGTAATCAATATTTATTGATGTATTTATAGAAAAAGCTGTTCAAGTTAATTGAGCAGCTTTTTTTTGTTTATATACGTTCTTAATGTAGGTTAAGTGATTGTACCTATATCTGATAGTACATTTGTAATCAGATAACAAACAAAATATATATTATGAAAAAAATAGCTTTATTATTTGTAGCCACTTTATTTTCTGTAGCTACTTTCGCACAAACAAAATGGAATGTTGATAATATGCACTCTTTTGTTAACTTCTCAGTAAAACACTTAGGAATCTCTTTTGTAGATGGTCGTTTTGACAAATATGAAGGTACTTTCGTTGGTACTCCAGAAGATTTAACGAAAGGAGTATTCAACTTTACAGTAGATATGAACAGTGTAAACACATCTGTGGAAATGCGTGACAATCACTTAAAAACAAATGATTTCTTCAATGCTGAGAAATTCCCTACGATGACTTTTGAAAGTAAATCAATCAAAAAAACTGGAAAAGATAAATACAAATTAGAAGGTAACTTAACTATTCGTAACATAACTAAACCAGTAACATTCGATTTGACTTACGGAGGGTTATTACAAGATGATGGACAAGGAAACCAAAAGTTAGGGTTCCAAGCTACTACTACTGTAAATCGCTTTGACTTTGACGTTGCTTACGATCCATCAGGACAAGCGATTGCAAAAGATGTAAAAATCGCTGTAAACTTAGAATTTACTAAAGCAAAATAATCCTTCACACCTTATATTTAGTTTCTTTAAAAGGCTTACTGTTTCAGTAGGCCTTTTTAGATATCAGTATTTTCAATTACAGAAACGCGATAAGTAAGTTGTTTACTCTCTTTTCGCATACATTTAGCAACATCAAATACAGAAACCGGTCTAAAGCTTTTATAAAGTCCCAAACGATTTAAAAAACGTATTAGCTTTATACTAAACTTCTCTCCTTTACGAGTAGAATTCGGTCGTAACAATGTACTCGGACGCACAATAATTGTATTTTCAAAGTGTAGAGAAAGAATCGCGTGTTCTATCATTCCTTTTAACTTTAAATAAAAGATTTTACTTCTTTCAGAAGCCCCTTTAGAAGAAAGGACAACGAATGAACGAATACCTTGCGCTCTGCAATACTGCGCGAATTGAATCACGTAATCGTATTCAATATGCCACTGTTTCTCTCTACTTCCAGCATCTTTTAAGGTTGTTCCTAAACAACTAAAAGCAACATCTCCTTCAATAAGGTGTTTCCACTGCTCTATCTTCTCAAAATCAACAACGTGACAAATTAATTTAGGATGCTGTATATCCCAATCATTTCTAACAAAAATCTCTACAAAACTATAGTCGTCATCAGCTAAAAGCTGTCTAACTAACACTTTACCTGTTGCCCCAGTGGCTCCAATTACAACTGCTTTCATAATTCTTGATTTTCTATACTTACTACAAGAAACTTACCATTTTTATTTAGACAATATATTTTAAAAAAGTTACATATCATATTAAATAAAAAAGCCCCCAAAAAGGAGGCTTAAATATAGTAATACTTTATGTTTATTTTTTATGTGGAGCTAACATATGCTTAGGATCCAAAATTTCATCTAAGCGTTCTTTACTCAATAAATTGTGTTCTAAAACCAATTCATAAACTCCTCTTCCTGTTTCCAAAGCTTCTTTGGCAATTTTTGTACTTGCTTTATAACCAATATAAGGGTTTAATGCTGTAACAATACCAATACTTCCTAATACAAGATCTTTGTTGTGTTCTACGTTAGCTTTGATACCTACTACACATTTCTCAACTAATGTTTCCATTGCGTTTTCTAACCACATCATTGACTCCATCACGGTATGAGCTAATACAGGCTCCATTACATTTAATTGTAACTGTGCTGCTTCAGATGCCATTGTGATTGTCATATCATTACCAATTACTTTAAAACAAACCTGGTTTACAACTTCTGGAATAACCGGATTTACTTTACCTGGCATAATAGACGAACCTGGTTGCATTGGAGGTAACTGTATTTCGTTTAATCCAGTACGTGGTCCTGAAGATAATAAACGTAAATCGTTACATATTTTAGAAAGCTTAATAGCTACTTTTTTCAACACACCTGAATATGCTACAAAACCACTTGTATCAGAAGTTGCCTCTACTAAATTCTCAGCAGATGTAACAGGCTGTTTCATTAAAAGTCCTAAATTCTTAGCACATAGGTCTGCATACCCTGGTACTGCATTTAACCCTGTACCAATAGCTGTAGCTCCCATATTAATCTCTAAAAACGATTGGCTTGCTTGATTCAATGCAGCAACCTCTTTTTTAAGAGTATAAGCAAACCCTCCAAACTCTTGTCCTAATGTCATAGGAACAGCATCTTGAAGTTGAGTTCTTCCCATTTTAATAATGTTTTCAAACTCTTTTGCTTTCGCTTCGAAACCTTGTACTAATTTTTCTAAGCGTTCAACTACTTTTTTATTCATTTCAAATACCGCTACCTTTAAAGAAGTAGGATAAGCGTCATTTGTAGATTGTGATAAATTCACGTGATCGTTAGGTGAACAATTTTGATAATCTCCTTTTTGGAAACCTAACAACTCTAAAGCACGGTTTGCAATTACTTCATTGGCATTCATATTTACCGAAGTACCTGCTCCCCCTTGAATCATATCAACAGGAAACTCTTGGTGTAGTTTACCATCCAGAATCTCTTGACACGCATCTGCTATTACTTTATATATCTTCTCATCAAGTACATCTAATTCGAAGTTTGTTTTTGCTGCTGCCCATTTAACGATAGCTAATCCCTTTACAAACTCAGGATAGTCTGATAACTTACTGGTAGAAATCTTAAAATTATTAATCGCACGTTGTGTTTGTACACCGTAATATGCTTCTAAAGGCACTTGTAATTCTCCTAATAAATCGCTTTCAATTCTGGTAGATTTCATATGCTATAATTTTATATTTTCACTAAGTTACAAAGTAATTTTCATTAAATGTTTCTTTATTTTAGTGGTTTTACTCCTCAAAAGTACCTGATACATAGTACCATTTCTCTCCAAGTTTCTCAAAAAGAGAATTTTCATAATGAATTTGTCTTATTTCACCACTATCTTTAAAGTAAGCTTTAAAAACCACTCGATTTACCTCACTTAATATAATTTCTAATTTTTCCCACGTATTCTCCTTTGACCACTGTAGAATTGCTTTTCTACTGTGAAAATGCCTTGTTTTCGGGTGAGTGGTATCAATAATATATCTTGCATTTGCAACAACATAAGCCGAATAACGTGAACGCATTAATTTTTCAGCTGAATCAGGTATTACTTTATTGTTTAAAAATGGCTCACAGCATAACTCAAAAGTAAGACCACTACCACAATAGCATTTTTCTACTTGTTCCATTAAGCAATTTTCCCTTTTAATTCATTTACAATTTTCTCTAACTTACCCCATTGTACTAAATCTTCATCTGTAGCTGCAAAGTCTAACCCTTCGTTTATCATTTCTAATACAGACTCTGCTAACTCTTTAGCTTCTTCTTTTTTATTTTGAGCAATCAATACCATCAATTGCATAACTTCTTTCTTTACTGCTTCTAAATTCATATCTAATATTTCATTATCCAACAAAGATATTTGATATTGAGTATTATAACAGCTGATTTTTTTCTAATTTTATTAAGCATTACATTTTCAACTCGTTAACTATGCTAAATAATCTCGTAAACCTTCTATTTCCCAAGTGTTGTTTAGCTTGTAAACAGCACTTGCTCAAAAATGAAGAAGTAATTTGTTTTTCCTGCCGAGATAATTTGCCTTTCACAATGGAACATACAAGCGATGAAAACACAACGATGATGAAGTTTTACGGAAGAGTACCCCTCGAATTTGGATCGTGTATGCTTTATTATTCAAAAGGAGGTATTGTTCAGAGATTATTACACAATTTAAAATATAACAATCATTCTGAAATAAGTGACTTCTTAGGAAAACTCTATTGTTATCAACTAACTAACTTATCTATATTGTCTACTATAACAGAAATAATCCCTGTTCCTTTACACAAAAAGAAGCTAAAAAAAAGAGGCTATAATCAAGTTACGGGTTTTGCAGAAGCTTTATCTAAACATTTTGATATACCAATAAACGATAAACTGTTAATCAAACGGATTAAAACCACTTCACAAACTAAAAAAAACAGATTTCAACGACTTAAAAATAATACAGAAGAATTTGCTCTGGACATTAAGCAGCAAAACTTTGAAACCAATCACTTCTTGTTAATTGACGACATCTTAACTACAGGAGGTACATTAGAAGCTTGTAGTAAAATTTTACTAAAAATACCCAATTCAAAGATTACTATTCTCTGTTTAGCATCAACCATTTAAAAGTTTTAATATCTGTTATTTTCTAACTAAAAAATATAGTTGTTAATTTGTCCTTTAAATTATAACTATGTCTAAGTTTCGCATATACTTCTTATGTTGTTTTACTATTATTTGTACAGTTACATTCTCTAACTGTGCGAAAAGAGGGTTTATTTCTGGAGGTGATAAAGACACTATTCCACCTGTAATGGTTGGTAGTACCCCTAAAAACTTTTCAACAAACTTTAATAAGAATGAGATCAAAATTGATTTTGATGAATTTGTAAAGATTAAAAATGCAAATCAAAATGTAATTATCTCTCCTCCATTGGAAAAGATGCCTGATATCCAGCCAATGGGTCTTGCAAAAAAAACCGTTACTATTAAATTTACAGATACATTAGCTCCTAATACAACTTATAGTTTCAACTTTGGAGATGCTATCATAGACAATAATGAGGGGAACGTTTTAAAACAATTTAAATACGTTTTTTCTACAGGAGATTATATCGATTCTTTAAAAGTATCTGGTACTATTAAATCTGCTAACAAATTTAAAGCTGATAACTTCGTTAATGTGATGCTTTATGATGCAAAGTCGTTTAAAGATTCTACCATTTACACACAAAAACCATTGTATGTAACGAATACTTTAGATAGTTTAACTACGTTTACTATTGAAAATATTAAGGAAGGAACTTACTATTTAATTGCTTTAAAGGATAAAAACAACGACTATAAGTTTGACCCAAAACAAGATAAGATTGCTTTTATTAAAGACTCTATTCAAATTCCAACTGACAAGGAGTTTGAATTAACTCTTTTTAAATCAGATGAGAAATTTGAAGCATCAAGACCTTCACAAATTTCTGAAAACAAATGGTACTTACCCTATATTGGTAACCCAGATAATGTATCAATTGAAGTTAAAAAAGGAGAGAAAGTTATTCCAAACGCATATTCTTATTTAAAAGAAAAAGATAGTTTACAAGTTTGGTTCCCTAAAATTGAAGCTGACTCACTTTTAATTACAGCAAAAAAAGACGACTATACAAAGACTTTTACTGTGAAACCAAGAGTAAAAATGAAAGAAGTAGATTCTCTTAAAGTTTCAGGTAAATCAGGTACGTTAGATTTTATTTCTGACTTTACAATTGAGACAACTACTCCTATAAAAGATATCAACTCTGCATTAATCTCTATTTTTAATAAAGATACAGTAGCAGTTCCTTTTTCATTAGAACAATTGCCCCTTGAGCAAAAACTTTCTTTGAAATTCGATAGAGAAGAAAACAACGCCTACACTGTAAATCTAATGCCAGGTGCATTAACAGATTTCTTTGGTACTAAAAACGATACGCTTAATTTTAATGTAAAAACATTGGCAATGACTGATTATGGGAATTTAGCCTTAACATTTACTGGAGTAAAACGCTTTCCTATTATTGTAGAGTTACTTGATGAAAGAGAAAAAGTAATTGCAAGTCAATACAGTGAAGATAAGAATACATTTGAATTTACAGCATTGCCTCCTCGTCAATACTACATTCGTGTAACTTATGACGACAATAAAAATGGCAAATGGGATTCCGGTTATTTCTGGGATCGTAAAGAACCTGAAGAAACTGTTTACTTCCCAGAGCAAATAGATGTTCGCGCTAACTGGGATATTAATGAACAAATCGCCTTATAATAAGTCTTTCTAACATAAGATTTATCATCAATAAAAAAGCCTCTTAGTAACTATTTACTAAGAGGCTTTTTAGTGTTTTTTTGTTATCTCAACAAGGTAAAATTATCGGCATCTTTTAAAAATCCTAAACGATGACGTAACTTATCTTGTTTTTCTTTATCTAATTCAACGTAAACTACCTGTTCTCCTACTAATGGTTCTACAAGATAATTACCTAAAGTATCTAAAACTTGTGAGTGACCTGAATACACATTGTTATTCTCATCAGAGCCACTTCTATTAACTCCAACTACGTAAGACATATTTTCTATCGCACGTGCTTTAATCAAAGAATCCCACGCGTAAATACGCTGGTCTGGCCAACTTGCAACATAAAGCAACAAATCATATACCCCTCCTACATTTCTACTAAATGCGGGAAAGCGTAAATCATAACAAACAAGAGGACATATTTTCCACCCTTTATACTCCACAATCAATCTTTCTTGGCCTGCTGTATAAACCTTTTCTTCCCCAGCTAAAGAAAACAAATGGCGTTTATCATAGGTCTTGACTTCCCCTGTAGGAAAGATAAAAAACATACGGTTGTAATACTTCTTGTCTTCCTCAATAACAATACTACCTGTTAAAGCAAAATTACGCGATTTACACAACGATATTAACTCTACAATAAACTTATCTGACATTGCAATAGAAACTCGCTCTGGATGCATTGTAAAGCCTGAGGTAAACATCTCTGGTAATACAACAAGATGTGTGCCTTCGGTTATTGCATTTAACTTCTGTATGAATGACTGTTTATTCTCCTCTATATTTTCCCACGCTAATGGTGCTTGTATCAAAGCTACTTTCATTGTCAATATCATTTGATTAATAAATTCAAAAATAAGAAAAGAAAGCTGAAGTAGCTCTTCTTTTCAAAAGCCTCACTACATAAAAGTTTGCTAAGCCTATACTCTAAGTTGAATGAACAAAGATGAAATATTCCCATAAAAAAAGCCCGTGTAATACACGGGCTTTCCTATAAATTGAGTTGAATTACTTCAAACTTGCTTTTAAATACTCTCTATTCATACGAGCGATATTCTCAAGAGAAATACCTTTTGGACATTCGATTTCACAAGCTCCTGTATTAGTACAGTTACCAAATCCTAAAGCATCCATTTCTTCAACCATGTTCATAACACGATCAGCTGCTTCAACTTTACCTTGCGGTAATAAAGCAAATTGAGAAACTTTAGCAGAAACGAATAACATCGCTGAAGAGTTTTTACATGTTGCAACACAAGCACCACATCCAATACAAGTAGCAGCGTCAAAAGCACGGTCTGCATCGTGTTTAGGAATAGGAATTGCGTTAGCATCTTGTGTGTTTCCAGATGTATTAACAGAAACGAAACCACCTGCATGTTGAATTTTATCAAAAGCAGTACGGTCTACAACTAAATCCTTGATTACAGGGAAAGCTTTAGCTCTAAAAGGCTCAATGTAGATAGTATCTCCATCTTTAAACTTTCTCATGTGTAACTGACAAGTTGTAATACCTCTATCAGGTCCGTGAGCTTCACCATTAATAAATAATGAACACATACCACAAATACCTTCACGACAGTCGTGGTCAAAAGCTACTGGCTCATCACCTTTCTCGATTAACTCGTTGTTTAAAACATCAAGCATTTCTAAGAAAGACATATCAGGAGAAACGTTGTCGATTTTATAATCAACCATTTTTCCTTGTACTTTAGCGTTGGATTGACGCCATATTTTTAGTGTAAGATTCATTTGTATCGAATTTTTACAATAAGACAAGATTAAAAAATCTTTGTCTCAATATTATTTATAACTACGAGTTACCAATTTAATGTTTTCATAAACCAAGTCTTCTTTGTGAAGCACTGCATCACTTGGGTTTCCTTTGTATTCCCAAGCAGCAACGTATGCGAAGTTTTCGTCATCACGTTTTGCTTCTCCATCAGGAGTTTGGTGCTCTTCACGGAAGTGACCTCCACAAGATTCTTCACGGTGTAAAGCATCTTTCGCAAATAATTCACCTAACTCTAAGAAATCAGCTACTCTTAACGCTTTTTCAAGCTCTTGGTTAAAGCTATCAGCAGTACCAGAAACTTTTACGTCTTTGTAGAAATCTTCTCTTAGCTTAGCAATTTCAGCCATCGCCTCAGTTAATCCTTGAGCATTACGAGCCATACCTACTTTATCCCACATAATTTTACCTAATTTTTTGTGGAAGTAGTCAACTGAATGAGAACCTTTATTTGTTAAAAGGTGATCAATCATACCACGTACGTTTTTCTCAGCTGCCTCGAATTCAGGTAAGTCAGTTGGAATTTCACCAGTACGGATATCGTCTGCTAAGTAGTTACCAATTGTGTAAGGTAAAACGAAATAACCATCAGCTAATCCTTGCATTAAAGCAGAAGCACCTAAACGGTTAGCTCCGTGATCAGAGAAGTTAGCTTCACCTAAAATATAACATCCTTCGATTGTAGACATTAAGTCATAATCTACCCAAAGACCACCCATTGTATAGTGAACTGCAGGATAAATCATCATTGGAGTTGTATATGGATCCTCATCTACGATCTTCTCGTACATTTGGAATAAGTTACCATATTTATTTTCAACAACGTCTTTACCTAATTTGTAAACAAGTTTAGCGTCGTTTTCATCTAAGTGTTTCAATCTTGCTTGCTCTTTTCCGTAACGGTCAATAGCAGAAGCGAAATCTAAATATACAGCTTCACCAGTAGCGTTTACTCCATATCCAGCATCACATCTTTCTTTAGCAGCACGTGAAGCAACGTCACGAGGTACTAAGTTACCAAAAGATGGATATCTTCTTTCTAAGTAGTAATCTCTATCTTCTTCAGCAATTTGAGTTGGCTTTAATTTACCTTCTCTAATAGCTACTGCATCCTCCATTTTCTTAGGAACCCAAATACGTCCGTCATTACGTAATGACTCAGACATCAAAGTTAATTTTGATTGGTGGTCTCCAGTTACAGGGATACAAGTTGGGTGAATTTGTGTAAAACAAGGGTTAGCAAAGTACGCTCCACGTTTATGTGCTTTCCAAGCAGCAGTAACGTTTGAACCCATTGCATTTGTAGATAAGAAGAATACGTTACCATATCCTCCAGTTGCAATTACAACAGCGTGAGCAGAGTGACGCTCAATCTCACCATTAATTAAGTTACGAGCAATAATACCTCTTGCTTTTCCATCTACAAGTACAATGTCTAACATTTCGTGACGGTTGTACATATGGATTTTTCCACGACCGATTTGACGGTTCATTGCAGAATAAGCCCCTAATAATAATTGCTGTCCTGTTTGTCCTTTAGCGTAGAAAGTACGTGATACTTGCACACCACCAAAAGAACGGTTATCTAAAAGACCTCCGTATTCACGAGCAAAAGGTACACCTTGAGCCACACATTGGTCAATAATATTTTCTGAAACTTCAGCTAAACGGTAAACGTTAGCTTCACGTGCACGGTAGTCACCACCTTTTACAGTATCATAGAATAATCTGTAAACAGAGTCACCATCACCTTGGTAGTTTTTAGATGCGTTAATCCCCCCTTGAGCAGCAATAGAGTGTGCACGACGAGGTGAATCTTGGTAACAAAATGCTTTTACATTATAACCTAACTCAGCTAATGTAGCAGCAGCTGATCCTCCAGCTAATCCAGTACCAACAACAATAACATCAATGTTACGTTTGTTTGCAGGGTTAACTAATTTTATATGATTTTTATAATCAGACCATTTTTTATCAAGTGGTCCATTAGGTATCTTAGAATCTAATTTCATAATCAATTTCTTTAGGACTATTTAATAAAGTGAATATATAAAGGAATAATAGCGAATAATGCTGGAACTAAATAGCAGAATAAGTATCCTCCTAATTTAATTAATCCGTTATACTTTGGATTGTTTACCCCTAAAGATTGGAATGCACTTGCAAATCCGTGAGATAAGTGGAATCCAAGAACAATCATTGCAATTACATACAAGATAGTACTGATTAGTCCTGTACTTGGGTCTTTAAAAAACTCAATTGTAATTTTGTGTAAATCTTTGTAACCGTCAGCAACTTTCAAGTCTGTATTCGCTTGGAAAAACTGAGTTCCCTTCACTTCTAACTGTCCCATTTCAACAGCTGTAACAGGAATTGCTTGTTCTTGTACTGTTTTGTAAACAAGAACTGGTTCTTGTCCCTCAATTGTAACTTCTACTGTTTGCAAAGGCATTTCAGAAAAATGCATTTTAGCCCAGAAATTAACCATGTGAGTAACGATGAACACTAACAATAAAGTACCTAAAACTGCCATGTTTCTTGAAGAAAATGAGCTGTTAGCAGCAGCATTGTTTTTAGCATATCCGATTGGACGTGCCTTCTTGTTTTGAATTGTTAAAACGATACCATCAATCGCGTGGAACAAGATTGAAATATACGTAACATAAGATAATACTTTTACTGCTGGATTAGTTGTCATGAATAATGCGTACTCATTGAATTTTGAAGCATCACCAAAAATCAATTGAAGGTTTCCCACCAAGTGACCAACCAAAAACAAGCATAAAAATAACCCTGTAAGAGCCATCCAATACTTCTTCGCTAAGGATGACTTTAAAAGTGCAGATTTTGCCATAATGTAATTTTAATTGTTTTTCTTGAAAAAATCTCTCAAAAATACAGCTTATTAACGTTATGCACAACGAGCAAAGCCCTATTTATACTGAGTTTAAACAGAGAAAAACACAACAAAAATCACGAAACAAATCGCAATAATCATACTATTTAAGACTAAACAATCTTTTTAGTTAAAAAAAACTAAAAAGATTTTAAAATGTTCGCATCAACAACAATAATAAAGTTAGCTAAACCTAAATTATCTGGGGTAAATTGTACCCCATCCTCCCCTTCTACCATAGTAATTGTAGCAATTTTGAGAGTAGAATTGTACTTTTTCAAATACCAAACAATTCCTTCAAAGTTATTACTATGATATGAACCGTTAAAATGTAAGAACAATTGTCCTTTTCTCGCATTTTGAATAATAAAATGTGCCATTGTAGCATCTTTTATAGCTTGTGCTTTAGGCATATTCTCATCTGCGTGATCTTCAAACATTGTCATCATCTTTTGATAACCCGGTAGACTATTATCATAAGGAAAAGGCAATGGAGCAATCCATTGTTTTTCTTGCAAACTCAATGTATCTAATGACTCAACACCTTTCTTATACACCATACTTGCAAAGCGTCTCGGCACATTAGTTGCGATAAAACTAAGCTTATTATCTTTAGCATACTCAACTAAAGGTCTGTAATCTGTCTGATAGTTATTCCACAACCTAACACTTTTATTAAATTGCTCTTCATTATCAAAACCTTGCAAATAATTATCTAATCCGATTTGATTATCCGCTTCAAACATTTCTGCTCCCAACACGACACGCTTTATCTTCCCTAATGATTTTGTAGTTTGTAATTGTAACCAATGTCCTATTGAATTATTATGATACTCACCGAATAATACAACATCTTCTTTCGCCAGTTCCTTGATCATTTTATCATAACTAACCTTTTTCCCTTTTTGATTATAAATCTGATATGGCCTTCCTGTTTGTGCAAACCCAAATGAACATACCAACAAAAGAACTACAACTATATTTCTCATCTATTTTATACTTTTTTGATTTGTTACAAATATAACAGCTTTCTTTAATTAAGAATGAATTTAAATAAACTTATATATTACTTGACAGACAACATATTGAATTTTATTTTGATTATATAAGGGAACTCATAAATTTGCAAACAAATATGTTAGAATGGGATTAATCAAGATAAATTACAAAAACATTGACCTTGCGTTTATAGACAAAGGAAAAGGAAGCTCCTTAATATTCTTACATGGTTTTCTTGAAAACGCAACAATGTGGAACTATTACATAGAAAGT
This sequence comes from Myroides sp. C1519, assembly GCF_038039755.1. NCBI lineage: Bacteria > Pseudomonadati > Bacteroidota > Flavobacteriia > Flavobacteriales > Flavobacteriaceae > Myroides > Myroides sp. C1519. The sequence goes on along the minus strand of NZ_JBBPHM010000025.1, from coordinate 4,254 downwards.
CTATCCAAAAAATATCGTGTAATTTCTATTGACTTATTAGGACATGGAAAAACAGACTGTATTGGATATATCCATAGCATGGAAGATATGGCAGATGCTGTTTTTGCAGTTATTTCTCATTTAAACCTAAAAAAAGTCACGCTTATTGGTCATTCTATGGGGGGATATGTAGCTTTAGCTTTTGGAGAGCTTTATCCCGATTTTGTAAAAAAAGTAATATTAGTTGCCTCAACAACAAGAGCAGATCCTTCTGAAAAAAAGAAAAATAGAGATAGAGCCATAGAGATAATAAAGAAAAATAGTGACCTTTTCGTCAAAATGGCTGTTGGAAATCAATTTCAACTCCATATTAGAACATCAAAAGTAACTGAAATTGAACAACATCTAAATAATGCTCTTACAACACCTGTACAAGGAATTGTTGCAGCTTTAGAAGGAATGAAAACAAGAACAGATCGCGAAGTCTTATTACATTTTGCTCCATTTAAAATACAATTTATACTTGGAGACAAAGATCCTGTTATGGTATACGATGACACCATCACTCAAATTGACAACAAAAACGATGATTTAATTACTCTAAATGGTGGACATATGTTACATATTGAAGCTAAAGAAGAATTACTGACCGCAATAAAAACATTTTTAAAATAAGAAAGGAGAGGTGCTGCACACCTCTCCTTTCCTATTTTATTTCTTCTAAGAAACTTTCTTTTGGATTTAAGATTGTCAATATCAAAGTTACTAACTCTTCTTTAAAAAAAGATAACGTCTCACTTGTAATGCTATGATCAACTTCTTTCCCATTACGAACACCAAAGAAAAGAAATCCTTCACGTCTATTCTTAAACGAATAAATTCCAGCTTCAAAAGACTTATTCTCATCTCCTTGGGCATACATTAATGCATAGCATAGAAGCTGAATAATCTTATCGTTTTTTAAATCTAATGTCAAACCTTCCCATGTACTTAACTTAACATTATTTGACTCTACTTTCCCACTTTTATAATCTATAATACGTATTACCCCATTTCTCTCTTCAATTCTATCTACGAAACCAAATAAATTAATTGGATATGGCAAACGACTATCTTCTAATGTCAGCTTTAACTCTGTTTCAAGCTCTAATAACAATACATCATCTCCCTTTTCTAATCTACTAACCTCTTCATTTAAAAAATGATATACATTTCTTTTAGCCACCTCAAAAGCTAAAAGATTCTTTCCCATTTTCTCTTTATCACTATTATAAACTTCTTCAAATTGGGTTTGAACTTCATTATCTGCCTGTTTTTGTATCTCACGTATAATTGGAATAGATAATCTTGCACCTACAAAAGGTTTATATAAATTCTCTAAAGCATTGTGAATAATGGTTCCTAAAGTATTCAAAGCAACGCTTTCTTCCACCTCCTCTACCTCACGTATACGTAAAACTCGTTGCATATAAAACTGTATTGGATTACGTAAATAGTTTGACAAAGCTGAAGGAGAAAAACCTTTACCAATTGAAATTTCTTTTAGCTCCTCTTGTAGCTTTGATGATTTAGGAATTTCAATTGCTTCGTATGCTTTATCTGGTAAATCAGCTGAATATGTAACATACTCAACTTTGTGATTATTACATTGCTCAACTTCTAACTGCGTCAAAAATCTACTTTTCTCACCTGCATCCATACCATCAGCTTGTGAATTATAGATTAAATAAACATTTTTAGCACGTAATAACAAATGATAGAAGTGATAACTATAAATAGCATCCTTCTCTTTATAAGTAGGCAATCCTATTTCACGTTTTATATCATATGGTATAAAGGAGTTTTGAGACTTTCCAGCAGGAAACTTACCCTCATTTACAGAAGTAACTATCACTGTATCAAAATCTAAAACTCTACTCTCTAAAACCCCCATTACCTGAAGTCCTTGCAAAGGCTCTCCTTCAAAAGACACCTCTGCCATATCCATAACTTGTTTATATAAAGCGTATAGAGTTTCAAAACTTGTAATAAAACTATACTTTTGACAGTATGAAATAAGTCGATTTAGCATTTGATAAGCCGAATACAAAAAAGTCTTACTTAACCGCTCACTATCAATTTCATCGTTAAGATTATTTTTAATTACAAGAACAATATCTATTAAAGTTTGAAGAATATCCAAAGGAGACTTCTCTTTCCATGATTCAAAAACAAGCTTTCTCAAAGGAGAAGTAGTATCATTAATCCATTCTTCAAATCTATTAAGCGTAAAGAAAGTCATATTCTTATTATTAATTTCCTTGACAATAGATTCACCAGAAATAACAACATTCAATATTGGATTACTTAATACATCTAAAATCTCTTTATAATAAACGACATACTGCTTTCCGGATCTTCTAATGGCAGATAAATGCATCTTGAATATCTTATTTAATAGAATCTGTACAGGATTACTATTTCCACTATACCCCATTGTAATATTCAAACTACTAACTTGATTTGGCAAACTATGCAAAACAGGTAACAATAAGTTCTCCTCTCCTAAAACCACTGCAACTTTCTCTAACTTAGGACTATTATCTAAGATAGATTCTACAATTTGTCCAGCTATTTTAGCTTGACCTACACTTTTAGGTGTTTGAATTACTGTAATATTTTTTTCTTGAGAGAACTCATCTACAATCCATTCAAAAGGATTCCTTTGATAATGAGACCAATTCCTCTTAATTCTACGCAAAAATAACCCTGCATCATGATAGGGATCATTCATAAAATATTGATCAATATCCCAAAAAACTTTCCCTCTCTTTTCAAGTAGAATATGCTGAATAATAACTTCTTCCGCAGCATTAAGAGCGTTAAAACCAGCAAAATAATATTGTTTATTATTTGCCTTAATGAACTCTTTATGCTTATTTACAGCTTCTCTATAGATCAATCCTTGATACCCTATATTCTTTTCAATCAATCGAGTATAAAGCTTATCATAATACAAAGGCATTTTATCCCAAAATTCTAAATAACTACTAATCAAGTCAGTCTTTTGCTCAGGATCTAATGACCAATGCTTTATATCTTCAATATTTTTTAAATATGAAAAAACATAATTAGGATCTAATAAATATCTGTCAACTTCATTGAAATCTTGTAATAACATTTTTGCCCAATTTGCAAAATGGTCAAAATCTTGTGCAGCTTCCTCATGGGTATCTCTATACACTATATAGAATTCAAACAATAGTTCTATTGAATCAATAGCACGAATACCTGACAAACTTTGTATCAAGTCTTCAATACTAATAATTTCAGGTGCAAAAACACTTGTATTATAATATTTTTTTAAATCTTCTAACAAAAATATTTTAGCCCTTTTATTGGGAAGTACAATGACTAAATCATTCATAGACAAAGGAAAATCTTCCTTTATCTGAGCGCTCAATTTATCTAAAAAAGAAGTTGTATTCATAAAATAAAGATATAAAAAAAACGCTTCGATTAACTCGAAGCGTTTCCTTATAATTATATGACGTTTAAATCAATTATTTTTTTAATTGAATTTCAACACGTCTGTTTAACTCACGTCCTTTAACTGTTTTGTTAGAAGCGATTGGATCAGCAGAACCGTAACCTTTAGAAGTTAAACGGCTTGCGTCGATACCTTTCTCAATTAAATAAACTTTAACTGCGTTAGCTCTATTATCAGATAATGGCACGTTAATTCTGTCAGATCCTGTACTGTCAGTATATCCAGCAATGTGGAATTTAGCAGTTGGGTATTCTTTCATAATTTTAACGATGTTATCTAAAACAGCGTAAGAAGAATTTTGGAAAGTAAATTTACCTGTATTGAATAAGATAGTTTTACCATAGTCATTAAGTTGTTTTACTGCCTCTTCTTTAATTTCAGGACATCCATTGTTTGAAGCTGGACCAGGAACATCTGGACATTCGTCTAAATGATCTGGCACACCATCACCATCTCTATCTGGCCATGGACAACCTTTATTTTCTTTTGGACCAGGAACTTCTGGACACTCATCTAAATGATCTGGCACACCGTCACCGTCTGTATCAGGACATCCGTTGAACTCAGCTAAACCAGGTACATCTGGACACTCATCTTTATGATCTGGAATACCGTCTCCATCTGTATCAGGACATCCGTTGAATTCTGGTAAACCAGGAACGTCTGGACACTCATCTAAATGATCTGGAATACCGTCACCGTCTGTATCAGGACATCCGTTGAACTCAGCTAAACCAGGTACATCT
>NZ_JBBPHM010000024.1:0-38035 GCF_038039755.1 Myroides sp. C1519 | reverse complement strand
CTATTTTCCATTTTTAACTGTTTTAAAACTGTACAGTTATTTCAGGACGGGTCAAGCACTTTTATTTAAGAATAAAACCACTTATATTCCCAGTTAATCAAGCTAAAACAATACGACATAAGCTCTTTAAAACAAAAATAGCACCCTATGGAATAGGATGCTATTTTCTTATAATCTACTACTTTCTTGTTTTCAGAGTAACACTATTGTTGTGAACACTTCTATTAATCCTTTCTAACTTTCTTTAAAAAGAGATTATTCATCGGATTAATTCCTAGTCCTTTTATATCTTGCTGAGAGAACCTTGCTGCTTTGTCGTAAAACAAAATAATAGCGGGTACCTCATCGGCTACAATAGCATCCATTTTTTCATAAATAGCTTGTCTTTTACTATTGTCAACCTCTTTAAAAGCACTTGCATATAATTTATCGTATTCTATATTGGCAAAGCGCGTATAATTAGGTCCGTTAGGAGCTTTGTTTTGCGAATAAAAAAGTGACAAATAGTTTTCCGCATCAGGATAATCGGCAATCCAACTCCCTCTAAAAAAGGCTACCTTACCCGATGCCATTCCTTGTCTTAACGTGGCAGGTGGGGTTACATCTACCACTACATCTACGCCTATTTTCTTCCACTCGCGCTGTAAATACTCACCAATATCTATATAAGTAGCGTTAGTTGATAAAACAACCTCTACACTTTTTTGTCCTGTTTCTTTTTTGTACGAGTCCACTAATAACTTCGCTTGGGCTACATCATAAAGTTTATCTACTTTTATATTTCCTTCAAGTCCTGTTGGAATAATACCTCCAACGTTACTCTCCCCCATACCATTGCGCAAATACAACAGCATTTTATGTCTGTCAAAGCCAATGTTTAACGCTTTTCGAATACGCTTATCTTGTGTTGGTCCAGGTACATCAAGGTTAAAACCAAGGTACTCTGTATTCAAATATGGCCCAGTTTCCATTTGAATTCGCTCATTGTATTTCTCCTGTAACTTCCCATCTACAGTAATCAACTCATCTTTATACGACGGGTCTAATCCTGAAATAAAGTCTAAATTACCTTGTATAAACTGGAGAAAACCACTTTGTTTGTCTGGTAAAAAAGTAACAGAAACAGCCTCTAAATAAGGTAATCTAACGCCATCTTGATCATATTCAAAATAGTCTGTATTCTTACGCAATACAAGTTTTACATTCTCTTCCCAAAACTTAAAATAGAAAGGTCCTGTTCCAATAGGATGTGATCGAAAATCATAACTTCTATCTTCCACCACTTCTTTGGGTACAACTGATGCGTAACGCATTGACAATAACCCTAAAAATCCGGGAAATGCTTCTTTTAAGTTAATTTGAAATACAGTATCGTTAATTGTTTTAAACGAATCTACCTTTTGAAAAATCCACGCTCCTGGAGATACGACATTACTGTCTAACAAACGATAAAAGCTATATTCGAAGTCATTAGCTGTAACTGTACGCGTACTATCTACACCAAAATTTGGATGTTTGTGAAAACGAACGTCGTTTCGAAGTGTAAACTGATATGTTTTTCCGTCTTCACTAATTGTCCACGACTTAGCCACATCGGGCTGTACGTGCAGACTATCATCTAATTGTACTAACCCATTAAACAATTGATTACAAGGCCAAATTATGGCCATACTGCGTGCAAAAGCGGGGTCTAATGTTTGAATATTAGCACTTTCATTATATCTAAAAACTACCTTATCTATATCTTTAGTCGTTTTATTTTGACACGAAAGAGCCAATACACCGACACAAAATATTGAAACGTAATAAATTATTGATTTCATCAAACCGAATTTTGTATGTAAATTTGCAAACCTTTTTATTATCGAAAAAAGTAAATATAATTCAAAGTTACTACTATAGTAAGTAATCAATATGGAAAATAGAAAAAAAGTAGCTTTTTATACCTTAGGTTGTAAACTTAACTTTTCTGAAACATCTACCATTGCAAGAAACTTTGCAGAGGAAGGTTTTGACAGAGTAGAGTTTGATGAAGTGGCAGATATCTACGTTATCAATACTTGTTCTGTAACAGAAAATGCAGACAAACAGTTTAAACAAATTGTAAAAAAAGCTCAAAAGAAAAATAACAAAGCCTTTGTTGCTGCCGTTGGATGTTATGCTCAGTTAAAACCTGAGGAATTAGTAGCTGTAGACGGAGTTGACTTAGTGCTTGGTGCTACTGAGAAGTTCAAAATTACCGATTATATCAATGACCTTTCTAAAAATGATATGGGAGAAGTTCACTCTTGTGAAATCTCTGAAGCTGATTTTTATGTAGGTAGTTATTCTATTGGTGATAGAACAAGAGCTTTCTTAAAGGTACAAGACGGTTGTGATTATAAATGTACTTATTGTACTATTCCTTTAGCAAGAGGTATCTCAAGAAGTGATACAATGGATAATGTTTTGAAAAATGCGAGTGAGATTGCAGCACAAGACATTAAAGAAATTGTACTTACTGGTGTTAATATCGGTGATTATGGTAAAGGTGAGTTTGGAAATAAAAAACACGAACATACGTTTCTTGAGTTAGTACAAGCTTTGGATGAAGTGGAAGGAATCGAAAGATTGCGTATTTCATCTATTGAACCAAACTTATTGAAAAATGAAACGATTGATTTCGTTTCTCAAAGCAGAACGTTTGTACCTCACTTCCACATTCCTCTTCAATCGGGTTGTAATGATATCTTGAAAAAGATGAAACGCCGTTATTTAAGAGAGTTATATGTAGAGCGTGTTACTCGTATCAAAGAAGTAATGCCAGACTGTTGTATTGGTGTTGACGTGATTGTTGGTTTCCCTGGTGAAACAGACGAGAAGTTCTTAGAAACATATAATTTCTTAAACGAACTTGATATTTCTTATTTACACGTGTTTACGTACTCTGAAAGAGATAACACTGAAGCGGTTGATATGGAAGAAGTAGTTCCAATGAACGCACGTAATAAGAGAAGTAAAATGTTACGCGGACTTTCTGTTAAGAAAAGACGTGCTTTTTACGAATCTCAAATCGGAAAAGAGAAAACGGTTCTTTTTGAAAGTGAAAACAAAGAAGGATATATCCACGGATTTACAGAAAACTATGTAAAAGTTAAGTGTCCTTGGAACCCTGAATTGGTGAACACACTACACAAAGTGAAATTGACTAAAATAGATGATGACGGTATTGTAAGAATAGACTTCATCTAATAACAATAACTAAAAAAGCCCTATATACGTATATATAGGGCTTTTTTAATCCTCTGGATTTATAAATGTAAGTGTAATTAATCTTTATTTGGTTGTATAATTAGATTCTAATCCCCGGAGGTAACATTTCTTTGTACACTGGATTTTTTCTAAAGAAGGATACAATCTTCGGATGCGTAGGTACGACTCTCAACTTCTTCTCGCGTACTAAGTCCAAAATTCCTTTTAAAAAGTCAACTGCCTGACCTTGAACTACATTTTCCAAACCTTTAAGTTTCGTAAGGAAAATTTTTCTTTCTTGTAGTGAATACTCTACACTAAGTAACCCATTTTCAGATTCATACTCGAACTGACGTAGCAACTCATTGTCTTTGATTTCCATTATATCTGTAAGTTTTAAAGTTTCCCAAAACCATTATAGACGACTTATTCCATTAGGTAATATGTGGAGAAGTAAAATAAAAAAATAAATACGGCGTATTTCTTTTTTAAAGTCCCTATAATTTCTATATTTAGCAAAGTTCGGGAATATATTCCAATATACCTCGTAAATTCCGTTTAATTTGTTTAAAATGAACAAAATACCTATTTACTTCTTTCCTGGTATGTCCTCTACCTCAGTAATTTTCGACAAAATAACTTTAGATAATTCTAAATACGATTTAATCTTTTTAGAATGGTTACCTATTGAAATGAGTGAGAGTTTAGACGATTATGTCAAAAGATATTTGCCTTTTATCAAACACGAAAATCCTGTGCTAATTGGTGTGTCCTTTGGCGGAATTATCGCGCAAGAAATAAGTAAAATAATTTCTGTACACAAAACAATTATTATATCAAGTGTACGTTCTAATACAGAATTTTCAAGATTTTTCCATTTTTTAAAGAACAGTCAACTTTATAAGTTAATACCCACCGGATATACTGACAACGCATTGGCTATTTACAAAAAGTTCGTTCCTGAGAAAAAGAAAAAACGATTGGAATTATATAACAAATACTTACCTTTAAGAGATAAAGACTATCTTAAATGGTGTATCAGAGAAATTCTAAATTGGAAGCAAAAAGAGCCTTTAGAAAATGTCATTCAAATTCACGGTACAAAAGATGAAGTCTTTCCAATTAAAAACATAAAAAACGCCATTACTATACCCAATGGTAATCACGCAATGATTATCATCAAGTACAAATGGTTTAACGAACATTTAGACAAACTAATACATTTAAAATAAATGAATAAGACAGTTAGAACAGTAATTTCATTAGCGGCAGTGGTTATTGTTTCCTCTACGTTTATATTTTCTACTTCATTAGGAAAACAATTAACTACTAATGAAGACAGTGCTTATGGAAATGAGCAAGTATTTAACTTACCTAAAAACGCTGAGTTTGCAGGCGAAAGAGTTCCTCTACACATTACAGATGTTAAGGAAAGGTTTGACAGAGAAATGATAGTAAACACAAACCTACACGGTAGTACTATCATCACTATAAAAAGAGCAGAGAGATTCTTCCCTATCATTGAGCCAATCTTAAAAAAGAATGGAGTTCCAGACGATTTCAAATACTTGTGTGTTATTGAAAGTGCTTTAGCAAATGCGGTTTCACCAGCTGGAGCAAGTGGTTTTTGGCAATTTATGAAAGGTACTGCTAAAGACTACGGAATGCTTGTAGATGAAACAATCGACGAGAGATATGACTTAATTAAGGCTACTGAAGCAGCTTGTCAGTATTTCAAAGATGCGAAAAGACGATTTGGAAACTGGACAATGGTTGCGGCGGCTTATAACAGAGGAATGGCGGGAATGCAACGTGCGATGGATAGTCAATACGTAGACAATTACTATGATTTATTCTTAAACCAAGAGACATCTCGCTACGTTTTCAGAATTTTAGCATTGAAAGAGATTATGAATAATCCTATCAAATATGGTTTTGAAGTGCCTGTTGATGAAAGATACCACATTGTACCTACTAAAAAAGTAAGTGTAGATTATGATATTGATGATTTAGCTCTTTTTGCAAAAGAACAAGGTATCAACTATAAACTACTTAAACTATACAATCCTTGGTTAGTGAACACAAACTTAAAGGTAAAAGGTAAAACATACGATATTGAAATTCCTACAAAAGGGATCTAAAAATAACAAAAGGCACTTCATTTAGAAGTGCCTTTTCCTTTATGATTCATTAGCTTATAAGCTTATTCATTCAATTATTGTATTGTCTTATAAAACTGCTGTATATTTGTGGTGAATAAGATTTCATTTTACAAGACTATGGACAAACAACAATATGTAACAACTGCTTTTGAGCAAATCAGAAAAAAGAATATTGAAACTCCTTTTTATATTGCTGATGGTTGTAAAGTTACAGATTTAGAAATGTACTTAAATAGCTTACGAAAAGGATATCTAAACAGTGTTGACCCACGATTAGAAAAACTATTTCACGACAAAATAGAACAATTAAAATCGTTATAACTTACCATTTATTACTTCTTTTAAAAAAGAAGTAATAACCTCTAACGTTTCTTCTTTACACTCTTTGTGGGGTGTATGCCCTATATTATCAAATATTTTAGTTCTTGTCAGTCCTTGTGCATTTGCAATGGTTACATTGACTTGCTCTAATGTTCCATACTCGTCATCACGACCTTGTATAAACAATAAAGGGGAACTAATTGCTTTCATTTCTTCAGCTACTGTCCAGTCCTTATAAGAAGGAGACAACCAAGTATCCACCCAAGCTTTCATAATATCATCCACTCTATCTCCGTGATATTTTACTAACCTATCTTTTAAATTAGTAGTTTCATAAGCAACTTGTGCCGCCCTAACCCCTGATAAAGTAAGTTCTTCTACAAATATATGTCCTGCTTCAGCTACTGTACTTATTGTTTTTGTAGGATACATAGCTGCAAATAATAAAGCTATTGAAGCCCCATCACTATGTCCAAATGTACAGATATGCGATAAATTCATTTCTTCCAACATTGAATTTAAGAATACAGCTTCTTGTTTTAAGTAATCTTTCGATCTTACAGGCGTATCCATCTTATCTGATTGTCCATAACCAATACGGTCGTAAGCAACAACATCACAATTAAGGCTATTTGCAAGCATTTCTGGCCAATCTCTCCACAGCGTTACACATCCAAGTGAATCGTGCAACATAACTAAAGTAAAGTGTCCTGCTGAAAGAGTACTTTGCTTAAGATGTTTTATAAATACATTCTTATCTCCTACTTTGATATATTTTTCTTCTGTGGTGTACATATTCTCAATTTGTTAGAAAGCTAAATAAGACAATTTTTATGGAAGGCAAAAATAAAATTACTGCATAGTAACAATAAAGACAATGCTAAGATTGACGTGGAGCAATAGTCACTTTAAGGGAAGTAGTTAACCTAACGATATAAAAGTGATATAAAATAGAAAAGTATAAAAAACAAAAAAGCCCTTGAAAACAAGGGCTTTTACTGTGATCCAATCAGGATTCGAACCTGAGACCTACTGCTTAGAAGGCAGTTGCTCTATCCAGCTGAGCTATTGGACCTTACCAAATCACTGGGATTTTTTGTCGGGGTGGCAGGATTCGAACCTGCGACCTCCTGGTCCCAAACCAGGCGCGATGACCGGGCTACGCTACACCCCGAAAATAAGCGGAGAGACAGGGACTCGAACCCTGGCATCGGTTACCCGATGACAGATTAGCAATCTGCTCCGTTACCACTCCGGCACCTCTCCGTTGCTTAGATAATTACTTCTCTAATGCGGATGCAAACTTAGCACTACTTTTCATACTATGCAAGCTTTACCAAGAAAAAAAAGCATTTTTTTTCAATAAAAAAACAAACTAATTAATTATCAATAGGATATGATTTAAAGAAAAAAACATTTTTTTATTATTTAATTTTTTATTTCTCTTAATCGAGAAATTTTATGTATTTTCCCAAAACTTTTTTGCGCCCTACTTAATAGGGCAAAACAACCAAAATTGTAAATCAACTTAATTAATACTAAAAATTATGAGTAAAAAAGTAGTTATTGTTTCAGCTGCAAGAACACCGCTTGGTAGTTTCTTAGGAAGTTTATCAACTGTTCCTGCTACTACATTAGGAGCAACTGCTATAAAAGGTGCTTTAGATAAGATTAATCTTGATCCTAAATTAGTGGATGAAGTAATTATGGGGAACGTAGTGCAAGCAGGAGAAGGTCAAGCACCTGCTCGTCAAGCTGCATTAAATGCCGGTTTATCTAATGAAGTACCTTGTACTACAATAAATAAAGTTTGTGCGTCAGGTATGAAGGCTATTATGCAAGCTACTCAAGCTATCTTAGCAGGTGATGCAGATGTTGTTGTTGCTGGTGGTATGGAGAATATGAGTATGATTCCTCATTACATCCATATGCGTAATGGAAACAAATTTGGTCCTGCTACTTTAATTGACGGATTACAAAATGACGGTCTTGTAGATGCATACGACAAAAACGCTATGGGTGTTTCTGCTGATTTATGTGCTTCTACTCACAATATCTCAAGAGAAGAACAAGATGCTTTTGCAATCAAATCATATGAGCGCTCAGCTAAAGCTTGGGATGCTGGTAAATTTGACAATGAAACAGTTCCTGTTGCTGTACCTCAACGCAGAGGTGAACCAATCATCGTTTCTAAAGATGAGGAGTACACAAATGTGAAACTTGACAAAATAACGTCTTTACGTCCTGCTTTTACTAAAGAAGGTACTGTAACTGCTGCAAATGCTTCTACTATCAATGATGGAGCTGCTGCTGTAGTCCTTATGAGTGAAGAAAAAGCATTGAGCTTAGGTTTAAAACCATTAGCTTATATCAAAGGATATGCTGATGCTGCTCACGAACCAGAGTGGTTTACAACTGCTCCTGCTAAAGCTTTACCTCTTGCTCTTAAAAAAGCAAACGTTTCTGTTGAAGATGTTGACTTCTTCGAATTTAATGAGGCGTTCTCTGTTGTGGGTATTGTAAACACAAAATTACTTAATATCGACCCAGAAAAAGTAAACGTAAATGGTGGTGCTGTTTCATTAGGACACCCTCTTGGATGTTCTGGTGCACGTATTATCGTTACTTTATTAAGCGTATTAGAACAAAACAATGCTAAAGTTGGTGCAGCTGCTATTTGTAATGGTGGTGGTGGTGCTTCTGCTTTAGTTATTGAAAGAGCATAAAATATATTTTCACAATATATCGAAGATGAGTTTGATTTGTTCAAACTCATCTTTTATTTTTGTACAATAATTCAAATTACAAATATGTTTGCATATTGCAACCTTGCTATCGTACCCCTTCGCTCAGAACCAACTGACCGAAGTGAAATGGTTACACAAGTTTTATTCGGAGAACATTTTACTATTTTAGAAACTACTGAAAAGTGGTCTAAAATAGAATTAGCCTTTGACAAATACCAAGGTTGGATAGATAATAAACAATATCAAGAGATTTCTGAAGATGATTTTATCTATCTTCAAAACACCTCTCCTATTCTTTCTGCTGATTTGGTAGACTTCATTTCGTCTCAAAACAGCCAACTCATGGCGATTCCTTTAGGAAGTTGTCTTACTGGCTTAAAAAAGACCAGTATCAATACGGACCAATTCTCATATGAAGGGATGACTATCACTGGTCAGTTTACCAAACAAACGTTCCTAAAAACTGCGTTTATGTACTTAAATTCTCCTTATTTATGGGGAGGAAAGACTCCTTTTGGAATTGACTGTTCTGGTTTTACACAAATGGTTTACCGTATTAACGGTTATAAAATACCGCGTGATGCCTCTCAACAAGCTGCTATTGGTGAAGCTCTAAGCTTTATTGAAGAGAGCGAAATAGGTGATTTAGCTTTCTTTGACAATGCAGAAGGTAATATCGTTCACGTAGGAATTATTATGGAAAACAATTATATCATTCATGCACACGGAAAAGTGCGCATTGATAGATTAGACCATTTAGGTATCTATAATATTGACTCCGGTAGACATACCCATAAACTACGTGTTATTAAGAAAATCATCTAATCACACATCTTATTTCTACAATAAAAACACAGTATCCCTTTTATTTAACTTTAAGGGAGATTTCTTGTGTTTTTAGTTTTCAAATACAAAAAGAATTGCGAATAGCCCTCAAATCAGTTATAAAAGGATATTTTTAACTATAATTGCTTGTGCAACTTTTTGATATGGCAAAAAAATAAAATGTATCTTTGCCCAAATATCAAAGATGTATGAATACTTTCGAGCAATTTAATCTACCGAAAGCTTTAGATAAAGCCCTTAACGAGCTAAATTTCAAATCTCCTACCCCTATTCAAGCTAAATCTTTTCCTGTTATATTATCAGGTAGAGATATGATGGGTATTGCACAAACTGGTACAGGTAAGACATTCGCTTACTTATTACCTATTTTAAAGCAATGGAAGTTTGCCAAATTTGAAACTCCAAGAGTTGTAATCATTGTACCTACACGTGAGTTAGTGGTGCAAGTAGTTGAAGAAACAGAAAAACTTACTAAATATATGTCAGTTCGTACACTTGGAGTGTACGGAGGTACAAATATCAATACACAACGTAAAGCTGTTTACGAAGGGGTGGACATCCTTGTAGGAACACCTGGACGTATGATGGACCTTGCATTAGACGGGGTACTTCGCTTTGACAACTTACAGAAGTTAGTTATTGATGAATTTGACGAGATCTTAAACTTAGGTTTCCGTACTCAGCTAACATCTATTTTAGCAATGATGAAAAACAAGAAACAAAACATCTTGTTTTCTGCTACAATGACAGAAGAAGTTGATGAAATTCTTGATGACTACTTTGAATTCCCTGAAGAAGTTTCTTTAGCCGCTTCTGGTACTCCATTAGAAAAAATAGACCAACAAGTTTATGTAGTTCCTAACTTCACTACTAAGATGAATTTATTAATGCATCTATTAAGTGACAAAGAGGTATATAACCGTGTTCTTATTTTCATCAACAGTAAACGTCTTGCTGATGTAGTAATGGAGAAATTAGAAGAAGCTTTCCCTGAAGAATTTACTGTTATTCACTCTAATAAGTCTCAGAACTTCCGTATGCGTTCTATGGCTGAATTCCAAGCAAGTGAACTACGTGGATTACTGACAACTGATATTATGGCGCGTGGATTAGATATTTCTGATATCTCACACGTTGTTAACTTACAGTTTACAGAGTCTCCTGAGCAATATATTCACCGTATTGGACGTACAGGTCGTGCAGACAAAGAAGGTATCGCTATTTCATTCGTTGACCCTAAAGAGGAAGAAATGAGATTGGCTGCTGAAGAATTGATGGAAAGAGAACTTAGAGAAATGGAAATTCCTGAGGAAGTCGAGATCTCTGATAAATTAATGGAGTTTGAGAAATCAAAACTAAAAGCAAAACAACTTGTAAAAGTTAAAAAGCCAATTGAAAAAGGCGCTGCTTTCCACGAAAAGAAAGACAAAAACCAAAAAGTAAACTTAGGAGGACCTGGTAAACGTAAACCAAGAAAAACTAAACCAAGAAATAGAGCTGTTGAAGCTAAAAGAGCTGCTAAACGCAAGGGTCTATAGTAGATTCTATCACATAAAAAAGCCTCGTAAACATAAGTTTACGAGGCTTTTTAGTTTTATTTTATCTCATTAAAAAAGGCTTGCTAATTGTAAAAATCAGCAAGCCTTTTCAATATCTAAACTCCTATAAAGATTACATATTAATCTCTTCAGGATTGTGTTTATGTTTAAATGTAACTGCAAATAGAATTGCAATAGTCAACGCATAAGCAGCAAAAGTCAACCAGATATGTTCCCAATCTCTAATTTCAATTACTGTACTTAATGTACCGTCAGTTAAAACAGAAGATCCCTTCTCTGCAATCATAGATAATAATGTTTTATTATCTGTTGTTGTATCTAAATAGGTAGCTAAACTACTTACATCTGTAAAGCGTTGTAAGAAGTATACATCAATAAGACGTCCTGCTACTAAGTTACCTAATACAGCACCAAACCCATTAGTCATCATCATAAATAACCCTTGAGCCGATGAACGCATTGAAGAATCTGTTGATCCCTCAACGAATAAAGAACCTGATATATTAAAGAAGTCAAATGCCATACCATAGACAACACAAGACATAATAATCATCCATAATCCTGTACCTGGATCTCCTAATCCTAAGAAACCGAATCTTAATACCCAAGCAAACATTGATAACAACATTACTGTTTTGATACCATATTTTTTAAGGAAGAAAGGAATAGCTAAAATGAATAACGTTTCAGAAACCTGAGAAATTGACATAATGATTGTAGAATACTTTACAACCAATGAATCAGCATACTTTGGAAAAAACTTAAACTCATCTAAGAAAACGTCTCCATAAGCATTTGTTAGTTGCAAAGCAGCTCCTAAGAACATTGAGAAGAAGAAGAACAATGCCATCTTGTAGTTTCCAAACAATTTAAAAGCATTTAATCCTAACATCTCCATTAATGAACCACTTTCTTTCTCTCCTTTTGGTTCACATTTAGGTAATGTAAAAGAATACAATCCTAAAAGAATTGCTCCTACACCTGCTATATAAAACTGATACTCGGTTGCTTTATTACCTGTAAGATTTGTCATCCACATTGCAGCGATAAATCCTATTGTACCAAATACACGAATTGGTGGGAAGTCTTTAACAACATCAAAACCATTTCCTTTTAATACATCATAAGAAATAGAATTACTCAAAGCAATAGTAGGCATATAACAACACATTGCTACTAACATCACCCAAAAGAACGTTCCTGGATCGTCAACTTGAACTAAACCGAATAAAGTAACCCCATAAAGAATATGCAAGATACCATATAATCTTTCCGTATTAATCCATTTATCTGCTACTATCCCTGCAAGTGTTGGCATAAAAATAGAAGCAATTCCCATTGTTGCGAAAATGATACCGAATTGACTACCACTCCACTCTTTTGTTCCAAACCAATAGTTCCCTATTGTGATTAACCATGCTCCCCATACAAAGAATTGCATGAAGCTCATAAACGTCAATTTAATTTTTATATTCATTTCTGTTTTATTATATCAGTCTTAACAAATTTAAAGATAAAATACTTTTATTTATAGTTTACAAAGTACTTTAAATCAACTCTCTACTTAATTTTATTTTGCGCTAATTCTAAAATTAAGTCGAATTGTTCCTCACGAGTAAGGTTTGAGTTATCAACCTCAACTGCATCTACAGCCATTACAAGTGGAGAATCTGCTCTTGTTGTATCAATTTTATCTCTTTCTACAACATTTTTAAAAACATCTTCAAATTTGATTGTCTCATCTTTCACAATTAACTCATCAAAACGACGTTGAGCCCTAATCTCAGGAGAAGCAGTCATAAATATCTTTAATTCTGCATCTGGAAAAACGACAGTACCAATATCTCTACCATCCATAACAACACCTTTAGATTTACCTAAGTTTTGTTGTTGTTCAACTAATTTTCTACGCACTTCTGGTATTTCAGCAATTTGACTTACAAAATTAGATACTTCCAATGTTCTAATGATGTCCTCTACATTACTGTGATTTAAATAAATTTCAGCAAACCCACGCTCTGGATTATATTCAAAATGAAGTTCAATTAAATGAAGGGAATCTATCAATGCCTCTTTGTCAAAATGACCTTCTTTAATAAAGCCTTTTCTCATGGCGTATAAAGTTACTGCACGATACATAGCTCCTGTATCTATATAAACGTAACTCAGTGATTTTGCCAATGATTTTGCCAATGTACTTTTCCCCGTAGATGAAAAGCCATCAATCGCTATGGTGATCTTTTTCAAATTGAAAAATTTAAAATTAATTTCTGTTTTTACTTAATGTCAAATATAACAGATTAAATCACGTTTTCACACTTTTAATATCAATATAACGACAAACAAACAATAGTTCATTTTATGCAATATTCTTAGTTGCTACTAATGCTTTCTAATAAAGATTTTGACAATTGTTTACAAAGGTAAAGTAATATAAAAAATTACGCACTAAAATATGAGAATAACACCAGCTCATTAAACAAAAAAAGCACCAGATGAATTATCTGGTGCTTTTAAATATATAGCATAAAGAGATTATTTTGCTTTTACAGCTTCAAACTTCTTTGCATTCTTTACTTTTTGATCAGTAATTGCTAATTCAATTACTTCTTCCATACGATCTACATAGTGGAATGTTAATCCTTTTAAATACTCTTCTTTTATTTCATCAATATCTTTTCTATTGTCTTTACACAAGATAATTTCCTTGATATTAGCTCTTTTAGCTGCAAGTATTTTTTCTTTTATTCCTCCTACAGGTAATACTTTCCCTCTCAATGTAATCTCTCCTGTCATCGCTAAGTTCTTCTTTACTTTTTTCTGTGTAAAAGAAGACACCATAGAGGTTAACATTGTAATACCAGCACTTGGTCCATCTTTTGGTGTTGCTCCTTCAGGAACGTGAATATGTATTTTATAATTATCAAGAGTCTCTTGAGCAATACCTAATTCATCTGCGTGAGCCTTAATATACTCAAGTGCAATTGTAGCAGACTCTTTCATTACGGTTCCTAAATTACCCGTAATAGACAAATCACCTTTTCCTTTAGAAACAATAGACTCAATATACAGAATATCACCACCAACACTTGTCCAAGCTAAACCAGTTACAACTCCTGCTACATCATTATTCTCATATTTATCGCTTTCAAAACGAGGTGTTCCTAATATCTTACGAATATCAGCTTCTGTCATTTTTACATTGTACTCTTCTTCCATTACAATGCTCTTAGCAACACCACGAGCAACGTGTGCAAGCTGTTTATCTAAACCACGTACACCAGATTCTCTTGTATAATTTGAAACGATAAACTCCATTTGTTTCTTGCCAATTGACAAGTCTTTAGTTGTTAAACCGTGCTCTTTCAATTGTTTTGGCAACAAATGCTTTTTCCCTATTTCTACCTTCTCTTCAATCGTATATCCTGTCATTTCAATAATCTCCATACGATCACGCAATGCAGGTTGAATAGTTCCTAAGTTATTAGAAGTAGCAATAAACATAACTTTAGACAAATCATACCCCATTTCTAAGAAGTTATCATAGAAATCAGAGTTTTGTTCAGGATCCAATACTTCTAACAAAGCAGAAGAAGGGTCTCCATTATGACTTGATGACAATTTATCAATTTCATCTAATAAGAAAACAGGGTTTGACGTTTTAGCCTTTTTAATACTTTGTATAATACGTCCTGGCATAGCACCAATATACGTCTTTCTGTGTCCTCTAATTTCAGCTTCATCTCTCAATCCACCTAAAGAAATACGAACATACTCTCTACCTAAAGCATTCGCAATAGAACGCCCGATAGATGTTTTACCAACCCCCGGAGGTCCGTATAAACATAAAATAGGTGATTTTAAATCATTTCTTAATTTAAGAACTGCCATATGTTCAAGAACACGCTTTTTAACGTCTTCAATTCCGTAATGGTCTTTATTTAAAACTTTATCTGCATTTTTTAAGTCAAAGTTATCTTTAGAATACTCCCCCCAAGGTAACTCCAATAACAACTCTAAATAATTGCGTTGAATACCAAACTCAGCAACTTGAGGATTCATTCTTTGAAATTTCATTAATTCCTTCTCAAAGCGTTCTTTTACCTCTTTACTCCATTTTTTATTCTTAGCTTTTTTACGCATTTCCTCAAACTCTTCTTCATTTGAAAAGCCTCCAAGCTCTTCTTGAATAGTTTTCATTTGTTGATGTAAGAAATACTCTTTTTGCTGTTGATCAAGATCAATGCGAACTTTACTTTGAATATGATTGCGTAAAACAAGTTTCTGCAATTCTAAATTCATTTCTTTTAAAGTATCAAGTCCTCTATCTTTCAAATTATCAATACACAATAAGTTTTGCTTTTGTTCAACTGTCAAACTAATGTTTGAAGAAATAAAATTGATTAAAAAAGACTTACTATCAATATTGTTAATTGCAAATGAAGCTTCTGAAGGGATATTAGGATTCTCTTTTATGATTTCTAACGAAAGTTCTTTTATCGAATCTACAATAGCTACAAACTCTTTATCTCCTTTTTTAGGTTGAGTTTCAACTCGTTCTTTGATAGTTGCCTTCATAAAAGGCTCCTCTTCTACCATTTCAACAATATCAAAACGTTTTTTACCTTGTAAAATCACAGTGATATTTCCATCAGGTAGCTTTAATAATTTGATGATACGTGCAACTGTTCCTGTATGATAAATATCGTTAACCGTAGGGTCATCTACATCTTCATCCTTCTGGGCTACAACACCTATTATTTTATCTCCCTTGTTTGCTTTATTCAGTAATTCAATTGATTTATCTCTTCCTGCTGTAATAGGAATTACAACCCCTGGAAACAATACCATATTTCTCAATGGTAAAATAGGGATTTCTAAAGGCATTTCTTCATTATTCATTTCCTCTTCATCTTCTGAAGTCATAATTGGAATAAATTCAGAATCTCCATCAACAAAATCTTGTAACGACAAATTGTCCAGTGTTATTATTTTTTGATCCGCCATATTTATATTTACGTCATTTTGTCAGTTATAGCCATATAATATTGTGTATTAATCCTACACCATACAACGTAACTAACTGATAACCAACAAAAAATTAATTTATAAGTTATAATCTCTCTTTAACATTCCAATCTTTATGCCATAAAAAAATCCTTACAAATAGTGTAAGGATTTAACAACTTAACCTATTAGGAAACAAGCTATTTCGTTTCATTTGTTTTTTCAACCTTCAAAAAAGAGAATTCCCCTTCTGTTACCCTGATACTCACATCCTTATCATCTTCTTTAAAAAGAACCAAATCAAAAGTTCCTTTTAATCGTAAAGGCTCTACCAAATTTTGAGTATCATTTTCAACATCTTCAACAATCAAATATGAATCCTTTCTATTTTCTTCTAAAGAAACATATTTAACTCCTTCAGGTGAAGTATATACAGCCTTAAAAGTATCTTGTTCATACTTAGTATTAGACTTTAAAGCCAAACCTTTTGTAAACGTAATAAAAAGAGACTGTGTTTTACCAACTTCATCTGTTCCTGAAATCACAAGACTATTATCATCTATCGCAATATTCTCTTTTGAATTTTGCATTGGCTCATCACCAATAAAAGCATCAAAATATGTTTTTTCTAATCTCGAATACGGGATGTTTGAAAAATCACCTGTAATAGGGAATGGCTTTAAATTAGGGTTATCTGAATTCAATGGAATCATACTTTTAATATCAATTCCTCCATTAACTACTCTTGCATTTTTATTAATATATGACATAGAAATAATACCTGTTACCCAATTAGGACGAAGTGTATCTTTTGTAGTGTACTCAGTATCATCTTTTTTTGAATAATAAGTTGATTCATTTACATTAGTAGGAAAATTCCCTTGTACAAACTTCTTAATATTCACAATCAAGTAATCCTCTCCTGTTTCTCCTAAATTGTCAACTCTTAAAGTAAATTCTCTATTTTTATCTACAGTAGCTATAATTTTCTCACGCTCCATATAGTTCTCTCCTTCGATATTTAGATTTACTAATGGTTTACCTACCATAACATTGTTTTCTAACAAAGGGTCTATCTTTTCATTATCACAAGAAACAAAACCTAAACCTGCTATTAATAAACAACTTGCTACAATATATTTATATCCTTTTTTCATCTTTCAATTCTTTCTTTTATAAAAAACTTTAACAAATTTACAATAAAATTACTATCATCTATTAAATCATTCTCTTATTTGGCACTCTTAACAGTAAAACAAAGCCTATTGCAAAGAAAACAATTAAGAATAATATCGCATTTTGCATTTTGCCAGTTATATCACTCACCAAGCCATACATTGCCATTCCTAATACAATACCTAACTTTTCTGTTACATCATAAAAGCTAAAAAAAGAGGTTGTATCAGTTGTATCAGGAAGCAATTTAGAATATGTAGAACGAGATAATGATTGAATTCCTCCCATTACAAGCCCAACAAATCCAGCTGCAACATAAAACTCATTTGGCGTTTCAATAGTATAAGCATAAACACATATAAATATCCATAACGCATTTAAAACACAAAGCGTATAAATATTCCCTATTTTTTTTGACATCCCTGAAGTTGCATAAGCTCCAAGTATAGCCACTAATTGAATTACTAAAATACTTAATATTAACCCTGTAGTACGCTGACTATCTGTCTCCCAAGCGATTTCTTTTTCTCCAAAATAAGCAGCAATAACCATTACTGTCTGTACCGCCATACTATAAACAAAAAAAGCAACTAAATATCGTTTCAACGAACTATACCCACGTAACTCCTCCCATACTTTCTTTAATTCTCTAAAGCCCTTAAAAAAAACGGATTTAGTTATTTTTTTATCATTCTTAAAATCTGGCAAGTATTTAAAGGTGTAGATACTAAAGCCTATCCACCAAATACCAACTAATAAAAAAGAATAGCGCATTGCAGTCATAGCTGAATCAAAACCAAAAGTTTCGTGTTTCATTATTAACAACAAATTGAGCAATAGTAAAATTACACTTCCTACATACCCCATAGCATAGCCTTTAGCACTAATATTATCTTGTTGGTTTTGAAAGGCTATATCAGGTAAATAAGAGTTGTAAAAAACAAGACTCCCCCAAAAACCGATAAGTCCGAACATATAAAACAATAAACTGAGTAGAATATAGTCTAAGCTAAAAAAATAGAGAAGCATACAAGAAATAGATCCTATTCCACAAAAAAGCTTCATAAAGAATTTCTTGTTCCCAAGGTAATCTGCTATTCCAGATAAAAATGGAGAGATGATACAAACAATTAAAAAACCAATTGCTGTGATATAACTGATAATAGACTCACTTTTAATATCAAGTCCGAAAATAAGAAAACGATCTAACTCTCTCTCCCTAAACAAAGCTCCATAGTAGAGAGGAAAAATAGATGACGAAATAACAAGTGCATATACAGAATTAGCCCAGTCGTAAAATGCCCAAGCATTTAACAACCTCTTATCTCCTTTTACAAATTGAGTCATAGTACAAGTGCTTAACAAAAAAATAAGCTACCTAATTAGGTAGCTTATTTAATAAAATATTACTTGTTGAAATATACACCAAATTTTGCAGCTTCTGCTTTTGCTTCTGGAATTAATTTTTTAAGGTTTTCAATACGTTCATGGTTACTCGGGTGAGTACTCATAAATGAAGAACCTCCATCTCCTCCTGTTTTAGCAGCCATACGAGACCAAAACTCTACAGATTCTTCTGGATTATATCCCGCAATTGCCATTAATGTTAATCCTATTTTATCAGCTTCTGTTTCATTAGCACGACTAAAAGGTAACATTCCTCCTACTTGTGATCCATATCCATAAGCTGCTGCCCAAGTTTGTTTTGCAATAGGACTTGAGTTTTGAGTTAACAAATCAAGTGCAATTGCACCACCTTGCTGAAGCATACTTGCACTCATACGTTGTTGTCCGTGATTTGCTAATGCGTGAGATACTTCGTGCCCCATTACAGTTGCAATACCAGCATCTGTTTTACAGACTGGTAATATTCCTGTATAAAATACAATCTTACCACCAGGCATACACCAAGCGTTTAACTCTTTATTATCTACCAAATTGTATTCCCAACGATAGTCATTTAAATAAGAACCATGACCATTTGCTGTTAACCATTTCTCGGCTGCAGCTTTAATTCTTGTTCCTACTTCTTCAATACGTTTTGCATCTTTTGTTCCTTTAACAGCTTTATTCTCTTTCAAGAAATCATCATATTGTTGGAAAGCCATAGGAAATAAATTTGCATTTGACTGAAACGCCATTGTTTTTTTTCCTGTAAAAGGATTAGTAGCACAAGCTGCCAATAATAAAGCACTACCTGCTACAAAAAATACTTTTTTCATACCACTTATTTTTTTGTCAAAAATAATAGGATTTAGCAATATAAAAAACTTTTAATTCGCATTTATTATTGTCTTACTTACTCAGTATGATATCAATATCGGCAAATAATTATCTTTAAAACACCTTTATTTAAACAAAACTGATTCATTTATAACATAATAAATATCCAAATTTGAAAATGATAACGCTTTAAACTGCAATAAATGAGAATATCACCAAATAGTAGGCTTGCATAGTACTTTAATTTTGTAATTTTACAGCATTACAAGATTATTATAATGCAAAATCAAAAACCAAAACAATCGCTTGAAATACCTAAAAGCATAATAGTAATAGGAAAAACACTACAACTATTTTCAAATAATTTAGCAACTCGTTTTGCTCAAAATTTATTTATTACTCCTCTTAAATTTAAACCACCAAAAAGAGAGAAGGAAATGCTTGATAAAAGTGTTGTAACTGAAATAGCTGTACCTAAATTAAAGAAAGATATTTTTGTATACCAATATGGTACAAATAAAGCTGCTACGAAAAAAGCTCTTTTGATTCACGGATGGAATGGTAGAGGTACGCAATTAATCACAATAGCTAATATGCTAATGAGACAGGGCTATGACATCGTAAGTTTTGATGCACCTGGACACGGGAAATCGCCAAAAACGAAAACAAATATGACTGAATTTATTGCTTCTGCCTTTGAAGTAGAAAAACAATTCGGTCCCTTTGATTTAGTAATTGGACACTCTCTTGGCGGAATGACTACTATGAATGCTTTAAAAGATGGCTTTAAAGCTAAAAAAGCAGTAATCATTGGAAGTGGTGACGTGGTTGAAGATGTAATAGATGACTTCGTTGAACAAATTAAACTAAAACCAGTTATTTCTAAATTAATTAAACAACGTTTTGAGAAACAGTTTAATCAAACAATGGAAAGCTATTGCGTACACAATGCTGCTAAAACAATTAAAATACCTCTATTGATCATACACGACGAAGATGATTTAGATGTACCCGTAAAGGCTGCTTATCAAATTAAAAAGAATGCTGTTGATGCACAATTAATGGTAACACAGACTTTAGGTCATAGAAAGATTCTTGGTGATAAAAAAGTAATAGAAAGAATTAAAGACTTTATTCAAGATATAGAATAATGAAATATTACCTTTTCTTAATTATGATATTATCTTTGATAGCTTGTAAAAACACAACGTATCAAAATACACCAATTATGAAGAAAGATACAACTACGACTGAAGAACAATGGCAACAAACATTGACTCCAGAACAATACTATGTATTAAGACAAAAGGGTACAGAAAGACCTTTTACAGGAGAGTACAATGATTTATTTGAAAAAGGAAGCTATCACTGTGCTGGCTGTAATCAAAAACTTTTTGATTCGGACACTAAATTTGATAGTCACTGTGGTTGGCCTTCATTTGACAAAGCAATCAAAGGTTCTGTTGAATATATTAGAGATACAACTCACGGTATGATTAGAACGGAAGTTGTCTGCTCTACTTGCCACGGGCACTTAGGTCACGTATTTCCTGATGGACCACAAGAAACAACTGGCGAAAGATATTGTATGAATTCAATTTCTTTAAAGTTCGTTTCAGAAAAATAACATTATTTCTTACAAAACAGAGATTAACATAGTAGACTACTATATTAATCTCTATTTTTTTTGCATCATAACTGTATTATCTACTTAGTAAATGAGATTATCTATAAATCATTACCAAAATAAGAAATACAAACTTTCGTTCTTCTCTTAAGATTATTCAAGCTCTTTACACTACTTCTTTTCTAAGTAAAAAACATTATACACAAGTCTATTAATCTTAGATAATTAAAGAATAATCTATTTTCTTTAATTAAAACTTTTCTCTTTTTGACTAAAAACAGTCTAAAAAAATCTTTTTTCAACTCATTTTAGCTAAAAAAGTAGTAAAAAAGACTTACTTATTATCACTATATAGAACACTCAAAAAAGCAATAACAAACTATAAACCAATAACTTACACAACTAAAAGAATAATACCTCCTCAAATCCAGATAGATAGCTAACCCTAACATTTACAAGGCTTAAAGCACTATTGTCTGACAATCATCCGACTATTGTCCGACATTACTGAGCTGAGAAACATTTTGTCGAACAATAGTCGGACAATACTCAGAGCATTGTCCAACGAAACTATAATTTCATTACTAAAATACACACTTACAAAATAAAGTATTGACTTTTTTCAATGTAAAAATGATGCTTTTATATTAATACAGAAAAGTATTTTATTGAGTCTTTAGAGTAAGAGAAGAACTCTCAAAAGGAAATTAAAAATCTCTTTAATACAACATTTTTATTTCTTTCATCCCAAATTCTTGAATGCTATCATCCTCTAACTGAATACAAAGCAATCCATATTTAGTTACTCCTTTTATTATACCCATAAAACGAGTATTATCAATATTTTCAAATACGGTAGGCGTATTTATACGATATAAATGAGAATGGTATTCGTCCCATAAAAAGTCACCACCTTTACTAAGATATTGTTCACTATAATATTTCAATTCATTCACTATAGTATATAAGAGAACATCTTTATCAGTTTTATCACCAGTTAACTTAAATATTGAACTTGCTTGTGGAAAATCATCAAAGCTTTCTTGATTAACATTGACACCTATACCGACAATAGATTGAGTCTCTCCATTAGCTTTAATGATGTTCTCTATCAATATGCCACATATTTTCTTATTATATGACAAAATGTCGTTTGGCCATTTTATATAAAATGGCAGGTTATAAGTTTTTTTTAAAGCTTGATAAACACTCAAAGCGACCATCACGTTTAAATCAAAAACGTATTCTGGAGAAGACAAGACATCCTTCATTAAAACACTAAAGCTTAGACTACTACCCACTTCAGAAGTCCAAGTACTTCCCCTTTGTCCTTTACCAGCGAATTGATTTTCTGCCGAAACAACGGTGAGGTTTTCTAAGTTAGAAACTGTAAGTAAGTCTTTCAAATAGGTATTAGTAGACCCTATGGCATCGAGTTTGATAATATTCATACAAAATTATTATAGTCTATTCAGAACGGTTTCATTATATTTGGAACCAAATTTAGCTAACATTACATTTAATCGCGAATAAATAAGAAATAAAATAAATGGCAGACAAGAATATCAACAACGACGAATTGATCGCAAACATTATCAAAGGAATTGAATCAGTTAAAGGAGAGAACATTAAAATATTAGACTTAAGAGAGATTGACAATACTCCTTGTGATTATTTCATTATTTGTGAGGGAAATTCAAACACACAAGTCAATGCCATAGCTGGTGCTACACAAAAAATAGTATCAAAAGAACTTCACGACAAACCTTGGCATATTGAAGGTGAAGTACAAGCAGAGTGGATATTAATGGATTATGTAAATGTTGTAGTTCATGTATTTCAAAAACATATACGTGAATACTATAACATCGAAAGTCTATGGGGAGATGCTAAAATCACCACTGTTGAAAGCCAATATTAATCACTAAAATTATTTTTCATGTCTGATAATATGAAACCTAATCCAAAAAAATCAAGATTTAATCCTTGGATACTTTATGGAAGTCTCTTAGTGATTATTCTTGTAATTAACTTCCTGACTAATGGAAGTAATTTTGGAGACTCAAGACAATTGGGTTTATCAAAATTATATGACTATTTAGAACAGGGATATGTAGAAAAAGTTGATTTCAATCGCACAGTAGCAAAAGTTTATTTAACTGAAGAAGCGTTACAACAAGAGGAATTCAAAGATTTACAAAAGAAAAGTATCCTTGGTAAAGGAAACACAGGACCACAATTCCTAACTGACATTGGTAATTCTGAGATTTTTCAAACGAAGCTTGACAAAGCTAAAAGTGAAGATAAATTAGTAGAATATAAATCAGAACCTGACAGTAATTGGGGAGACTTATTAATTAGCTTCTTGCCGATTGTTATCATCATAGGTTTCTGGTTATTTATGATGAGAAGAATGTCTGGTGGCGGTGGCGCTGGTGGCGGTGGCCAAATCTTTTCGATTGGTAAATCTAAAGCAAAACTTTTTGATGAGAAAAACGACATCAGAGTAAGCTTTAAAGATGTTGCAGGATTGGAAGGGGCTAAAGAAGAAATTGTAGAAATTGTAGAATTTCTTAAAAACCCAGAAAAATATACTTCTATTGGAGGTAAAATTCCAAAAGGAGCTCTTTTAGTAGGACCTCCAGGTACTGGTAAGACATTATTAGCGAAAGCGGTTGCAGGTGAAGCGAAAGTTCCTTTCTTTTCACTTTCTGGTTCTGACTTCGTTGAAATGTTTGTAGGAGTTGGTGCTTCTCGTGTAAGAGACTTGTTTAAACAAGCGAAAGAAAAATCTCCTTCAATTATCTTTATTGATGAGATTGATGCTGTTGGTCGTGCACGTGGTAAAAGCAACTTCTCTGGTTCAAACGACGAAAGAGAAAACACATTAAACCAATTATTAACAGAAATGGATGGTTTTGGTTCTAATACTAATGTTATTGTATTAGCTGCAACTAACCGTGCTGAAATATTGGATAAAGCTCTTTTAAGAGCAGGACGTTTTGACAGACAAATTTATGTTGATCTACCAGACGTTAAAGAACGTGAGGCTATCTTCAACGTTCACTTAAGAAACATTAAAAAAGTAGATAACTTAGATATTGATTTCTTATCTAAACAAACTCCAGGATTCTCTGGTGCTGATATTGCCAATGTTTGTAATGAGGCTGCATTAACTGCTGCTCGTAAAGACAAAAAGCAAGTTGATATGCAAGATTTCCTTGATGCAGTTGACCGTATCATTGGTGGTTTAGAAAAGAAAAACAAAATTATCTCTCCAGAAGAAAAATATGCTATCGCTATTCATGAGGCTGGACACGCTACTGTAAGTTGGATGTGTGAACATGCTGCTCCATTAGTAAAAGTAACAATCGTTCCTCGTGGACAAAGTTTAGGTGCTGCTTGGTACTTACCTGCGGAAAGACAGATCGTTAGAACAGAACAAATGTTAGACGAGATGTGTGCTACAATGGGAGGACGTGCTGCTGAAAAAATTATCTTTGATAAAATATCAACTGGTGCATTAAGCGACTTAGAGAAAGTAACTAAACAAGCAAAAGCAATGGTTACCATCTACGGATTGAATGAAAAATTAGGAAATATTACTTACTATGATTCATCAGGACAAAATGAATACGGTTTTGGTAAACCATATTCTGAAGAAACTGCAAGAATCATTGACCAAGAGATTTCATCTTTAATTGAAGGACAGTACGAACGTGCACAATCTATCTTATCTCAAAACAGAGAAAAGTTAATTCAATTAGCTGATTTACTTTGTGAAAAAGAAGTAATCTTTAAACAAGACTTAGAAGATATATTTGGTAAACGCCCATTTGACAAAGAAGGTGCAGTTGAAATAAATATCTCAGAAGAAAACAAACCCGAGCAAACAGAAGAATAATCTTCTACATAAAGCACAAATACTAAAAATCTTAACCTAAAGGCAACTTTAAGTTAAGATTTTTTTTATCTTTGAATACTTATAACCAAATTATTTCATCGGAGTAAAGTTGACATGAATTTTTTAAAGAAATTAATTAAAGTTTTTCAGCCTTCAGTTCCTGAAGTAGAGCAGTCTACTCCAGAAAGAAGTCAGTATCTTCCAGAGGAGAAGATGCCGGTAGATGAACTATTTACTGTTAATTTTAAAGAAAATGGTGGAAAGTTTCTTTATTGTGAATCAAATGAAGATTTAACAGAAACTTTTGTAAATATACTTTTAGAAAATGACTGGTTTGAAACAGAAGCATTAAGCTATGAAACACAGTTATATCCTCTTTTAGATGAAAATAACGTTAAGTATATCAACGTTAAACAACCTACATTCTTTTTCTCTACGTGCGAGAGTTTAATTGCTGAAGATGGCTCTATACTATTCTCTGGTAAACAATTAAAAGATAACAAAGCACACCATTTACCTTTAAACTTGATTATAATAGCTAAAACAAGTCAAATAACAAGAACTAAAAGTGATGGCCTGCGAGAAATAAAACGAAAATACGGAAGTGCACTACCAAGCAATATCACAGCCTTCAACTGCTTTAAAGAAGCACCTGTTGAAGCGGATTTCCTTAGCTATGGTAGATCGCCTAAAAATTTATACCTATTACTTTTAGAAGATTTATAATATGTCAGAATCAGTTACTCGTGCAATATCAGGTGTAATCTACATTGCGCTATTGATAGGAGCAACTCTATACTCTCCCCTTACTTTTGAAATCCTTTTCGGTTTCTTTATGTTTGTTGCTTCTTTTGAATTTGCAAAACTTATAAAGTTACCTAAGTCCTTATCTATGATAATAGCTTTAATAGCTATTTCGTGTGTGTTTTGGGACAGAGATATTATGCCTATAAATGCTATCGCAATCTTTGCTGTAGTAATCTTATTAGCCTTATTAGCGGAATTATTCACTACACGAAAACCTAATAGATCATTCCCTATTAAAATCATAATCTTTTTAGGTTACATTATAGCAACTTTTACAGCTATATTATATCTACCTTTCGTTAGAGGTGAATATACCCCTAATATTATAATTGGAATGATGATTTTAATATGGACAAATGATACATTTGCCTATATCGTTGGAAAGAAAATTGGGAGAAATAAACTATTTGAAAGAATTTCACCAAAGAAAACTATTGAGGGTTTTGTAGGTGGTTTAGTGTTCAGTATCATAGCAAGTATCATATTAAGTCAATTTTTTGACTTTTTTAGTATGATAGTTTGGATAAGTAGTGCTATTTTTGTCAGCATTTTTGGAACCATTGGTGATTTAGTAGAATCACACTTCAAAAGAGAAGCTGGTGTCAAAGATAGCGGTTCAATAATGCCAGGTCATGGTGGTATATTAGATCGCCTTGACAGTGTTATATTTGTAGCACCATTTTTGTATTTAATTTATCAAATATTATAACCTATGTTTCACAAAGAAGGAACGAAAATTATTTTTTA
The DNA here is from genome assembly GCF_038039755.1 of Myroides sp. C1519. Lineage (NCBI taxonomy): Bacteria > Pseudomonadati > Bacteroidota > Flavobacteriia > Flavobacteriales > Flavobacteriaceae > Myroides > Myroides sp. C1519. The sequence goes on along the minus strand of NZ_JBBPHM010000024.1, from coordinate 11,678 downwards.
CTCATTAGTAGTAGCTGTAGGATTAGTCGTTTTAGCTGATGTATTAATTGATATCGACTGGATAAGAATGATCGTACAATCAATTGTACTTATATTCTTAATCTTAATACTTCAATTTTTCAGAAACCCTAATAGAAGTGTTACTCCAAATGACAATACTGTTTTAGCACCTGTTGATGGAAAAGTAGTTGTAATTGAAGAGGTGTACGAACCAGAATATTTTAAGGAAAAAAGACTTATGGTTTCTATCTTTATGTCTCCTTTAAACGTACACGTAACGCGTTATGGGCTGAGTGGATTAATTAAATACAGTCAATACCACGCTGGTAAATATTTAGTTGCTTGGCATCCTAAAGCAAGTGAAGAAAACGAACGCACTACTGTTGTAGTAGAAAACCCAGTATTTGGAGAAATTATGTATAGACAAATCGCTGGTGCTTTAGCAAGACGTATTGTAAATTATGCTAAGCCAGGTATGAAAGTCGTTCAAGGTACTGATGCTGGATTTATTAAATTTGGCTCAAGAGTAGATTTATACTTCCCTATTGGAACAAAAATTGAAGTAGCTTTAGATCAAAAAGCAGTTGGAAATAAAACAGTAATTGCACAAAAATAAATAATGAGCAATTTAGATATAGAATTTAAAGAAGCATATAAACGTATTTCAGAGGAAGCTAAAAACCTTCCTGCTGATGTAATGTTACGCATATATGCCTATTACAAACAAGCAACAAACGGATTAAGTCATAAAGACTTTGAAGAAATGTCATTTGACATTAAAAAGGCCTTTAAGTTTAATGCGTGGACACAAGTAAGTCATTTATCAATGACTGAAGCTAAAGAGGAGTATATTAAAATAGCTAAAGAGATATTTAAAAATGATTAAGCTTAAACGAAATATTGCAATTTTATTTTGTTCTAACTTATTGTTATTTTCTTCTTGTGGACATAAAAACGACCTAACAGAAGTTGAAATACCAGAAAGAGAAGCTTTTAATATTCAGAAAAGTGATTTCCCCGATCCTGCTACTATCAAAACTAAGCAAGGTCCTTTTGAAATGCGTGGATTACCATATAACTTCAATGATTTTGAAGTTATAGTAAAACCTGAAACTGCTTTCATTCATTTTGACAAAGTTCATTTAGACTATGCAAATCGACTAAATACAGCCGTACACGGAACTCCTTTTGAAAAAGATGATATAAGTACTTTAATAACGCGTATCGATAGTAGATACTCTAATTTGAAAAACTTTTCTGGTGCTTATTACAATCACAATATTTTTTGGCAATCAATTAATCCAAAAAGTGAAAGTAAACCGAATGAAACCTTAGCTAAACTGATTGTTGAATCTTTTGGCTCAATAAACGAATTAAAAAGCGAATTCGTTAATAAAGGAAATGCTTTAGTTGGATCAGGTTGGATATGGCTTACTATTTTACCTAATGGAAAATTAAGTGTTGTAACCACATTAAACAATGATAGTCCTAATATGCCTGAATTGCAATTAGGTAAACCTTTATTAGGAATAGATTTATGGGAGCATGCTTATTTTGACACTTATAAAAATGACAAAAAATCTTACATTGAAACTTGTTATAAGTATTTCAATTGGGATACAGCAAATAAAGAATTTATAGTTGATGTAGAATCAACAGAAGCAAACTAAAAAAGGCAGATATCATATGATATCTGCCTTTTTTAGTCTATTATAATTACTCCTTTTTAAAAAGGAACATCATCATCGTTAAAATTATTGTTCGCTGGACTATTAAATACTTGTGAAGCTGGAGGGAGAGTATTAGTTAGGTTTTGCCCGTAACCTTGGTTCGCTTCTTCATTCATTGCTGATGAAATAAAACCTGTTCCAAAACTATCTTCCTCAAGATTATCAAACTTACCAAATTGTCCTAAGAACTTCAGTCTTATGTTATCTAATCCACCATTTCTGTGTTTTGCCACAATAAATTCAGCTTGTCCTGCAGTTGGACTTCTTTCTTCATCATCCCATTCTTCAATTTTATAGTACTCTGGTCGATAAATAAACGATACGATATCCGCATCTTGCTCAATCGCCCCAGACTCCCTTAAATCGGATAATAATGGTCTTTTTGACGTACCACGCGTTTCCACAGCACGCGATAACTGAGATAAGGCAATAACAGGAACATCAAGCTCTTTTGCTAATGCTTTCAAAGTACGTGAAATAGTAGAAATCTCTTGCTCACGGTTTCCTCCTCCTTTAGAATTACCTCCTGCAGTCATTAACTGCAAATAGTCAATAATAATCAACTTAATACCGTGTTGTGAAGCTAAACGTCTTGCTTTTGCACGTAAATCGAAAATAGACAATGAAGGCGTATCATCAATAAACAAAGGTGCACGTTCTAAGTCCTTTACCTTCACGTTTAATTGTTCCCACTCGTGCTTTTCTAATTTACCTGTACGTAGTTTTTCTGATGAAAGACCTGTTTCAGATGAAATCAAACGAGTAATCAACTGTACAGAAGACATCTCTAATGAAAACACAGCTACACCAGCTCCTGAATCAATCGCGATATTACGTGCCATAGACAAGACAAAAGCTGTCTTACCCATACCAGGACGAGCAGCAATAATGATCAAGTCACTTGGTTGCCATCCAGATGTAAGTGCATCAAGTTTATGGAATCCTGTTGGAAGCCCACTTAACCCCTCTTTTGTACTAATTTCTTCAATTCTCTTTTTTGCCTGAGCAACAAGAGACTGAGCTGTCTCCGAACTCTTTTTAATATTTCCTTGAGTAACTTCATACAACTTAGACTCTGCTTGATCTAATAAATCAAACACATCACTTGTCTCGTCGTATGCATTCTCAATAATTTCATTTGAAATGCGAATTAAACTTCTCTGAATGAACTTCTGTAAAATAATACGTGAGTGAAATTCAATATGCGCAGAAGACGTGATTTTCTGAGTTAAGCTAACCAAATAGTAATCCCCTCCTACTAAATCAAGTTTTCCATTTTTACGAAGTTGCGTAGAAACAGTTAACAAGTCAATAGGTTGGTTACCTACGAATAACTGATCAATCGCTTCAAAAATATGCTTATGAGCATCTTTATAAAAAGCATCTGGCTGTAAAATATCAATTACCTCATCAATACCTTTTTTATCAATCATCATTGCACCCAATACAGCCTCCTCTAAATCAACTGCTTGAGGTGGTAACTTTCCTTTTTCCAGAGATACGATCTCCTTAGAAAAAGACTTCATTGGTCTAAAATCTTTAGCTTGCTCCATATCGCAAAATTACACCTTTTTTAAGTATTACTCAACCCAAATATATAAATCAAATAGTTAATTATATAGTCAGGGTATTAAAATAAAAAATCCGAGACAATGTCTCGGATTCAGTTTTATTATCTAAATTTTGAATTAGTCTCTGTATTCTCCCATTTCAAAATATTTCTCCATACGATTAGCTAAAAGCTTTTCTGTTGGTACTTTCTGTAAAGAAGCATAAGTGTCTACAATGTATTTCTTAACACTTGCAAAAGTCTCTTCTCTATTAGTATGAGCTCCTCCAAGAGGTTCTTTAATAATATCGTCAACTAACTTATTTTTCTTCATATCAAAAGAAGTTAATTTTAAAGACTCTGCTGCTTGCTCTTTATATTCCCAGCTTCTCCATAAAATTGAAGAACATGACTCTGGTGAAATAACAGAATACCAAGTATTTTCAAGCATCGTTACTTTGTCTCCTACACCAATTCCTAAAGCTCCTCCTGAAGCACCTTCACCTACAATAATACAGATGATTGGCACTTTAATACGGAACATTTCGAAAATATTACGTGCAATAGCTTCTCCTTGTCCTCTTTCCTCTGCTTCTAAACCAGGATATGCTCCAGGAGTATCAATCAAAGCAACGATTGGAATATTGAATTTCTCTGCCATTTGCATTAAACGTAGAGCTTTTCTATATCCTTCAGGATTTGCCATTCCGAAGTTTCTAAACTGTCTCGTTTTAGTGTTGTAACCTTTTTGTTGACCAACGAACATAAAACTTTGATCACCGATTTTACCTAAACCACCTACCATTGCTTTATCGTCTTTTACATTTCTATCTCCGAAAAGTTCTAAAAATGTATCTCCACATAACGCTTTGATATAGTCCATAGTATAAGGTCTATTTGGGTGTCTTGACAATTGAACTCTTTGCCAAGCCGTTAGATTCTTATATATGCTCTTTTTGGTTTCTTCTAATTTCTTCTCAATTTGTTTGCAAGTCGCTGATACATCAACATCAGATTCCTCTCCTATCAACGTACATTTACCCAACTGCTCTTCAAGCTCTTTAATTGGAAGTTCAAAATCTAAATATTCCATTTATGATTAAGTTTTAATTTCAATTACGAATTACAAAGATAAAACAATCCTCGAATAGATAAGCTATTTGAGACTAAGTTTTCTCTTTTTTCTATTTTTTACTATTGCATTTAACACAACAGTACTCAGTATTAATAAGGCTCCAACATAAAATTCGGAGTTCATTTTTTCACTATCCTTAAACAATAAAACCGCTAATAAAATACCATAAACGGGTTCTAAATTAATAGTCAACATCACGGTAAATGGCGTTAAAAACTTCATTATATAAACAGAGCCTAAGAAAGCAAATGCTGTACAAAAAACTCCTAAAATGAAAAGCCAAAACCAATCCGTCAAACTTACTGTAAAAAATTCACTTGTAAAACTCCCTGTAAAAAGAAGAAATACTGATAGTATTAGCAGACCTCCTAACATCTCATAAAATGTGATAATTGGTGCTGCTGTATGTTTAACTAACTTGCTATTAATGATTGAAAAAGTAGCTGACAAACAAGCAGATGACAATCCTAAAACTATCCCCTCTACATACTCTCCACTTACACTAAATATTAAAGCTAAGGCACAGATAACGATAAAGCCAAACAATACTTCGTATCCAATTATTCTTCGTTTAAAAAAGATTGGTTCCAATATAGAAGCAAAAAAAGCTCCTGTGGATAAACAAGCTAATGTAACAGAAATATTAGAAACTTTAATTGCCCAAAAGAATGTCAACCAATGCAACGCAATGACTAATCCTGCTCCAAAAAACTGAAGTATCTTTCCTTTTGAAGCTTGAAGCGTTTGTCTTTTAAACAAAAACATGATCCCTAAAGTAACGACAGCTATTAAAATACGATACCAAACTAATGGCAACGCTTCTAAGGTAATTAAATGCCCTAAAATTGCTGTGAATCCCCATATAAAAACGATTATATGAAGATAGATGTAACTTTTTATATTATCTGCGAGCATTGCGTAACAAAAAGATTGCTAAAACACCAAATACTATATTCGGAAACCAAACTGCAAATAATGGAGGAATACTTGACGCCTCTGCAAGCGTACCAAATATTTTGTCAAAAAACACATAGATAAAGGCTAAAGCAATACCAATTGCTAAGTTAACCCCCATTCCTCCTCTTCTCTTCATTGAAGATACAGATACAGCAATAATCGTTAAGATAAATGCAGAAACAGGAATACTATATTTTTTATACAATACTACAAGATAGGTATTGATATTAGAAGACCCTCGCATCTGTTCTTTTTCAATAAAACGTTTCAGTGGTCCCAATTGCATTGTTTCAGCAGCATAAACTACAGGCGTTAAATCGTCAATATCAAAATCTAACGTCATATCTTTTTGCTCTGCCTTTTCAAGCTGATCTTCTCCTTCTCCTACATCTCTTTTAAAATAATCATACAACGTATAATTCTCTGTTTCTGGATTCCAAACAATACGGTTTGCTGTCGTTTTTGACACTAATTTATTCTCGTCAAAAACCTCCATTGAGAAGTTATAACCTGTTTTTGAATTATAATTAAAGTTACTTACGTAGATAAACTCATTCGCACTAATCTGTCTATAAACATTCTGACTCTCGCGAACCTCATCTCGTTTAAGGTATTTATATCTAAAATCGTTATAGCCCTGGCTTGCCTTTGGAACAATAAAAACAGACATAACTAACGCAAATAAAGAAACAAATGTAGCTCCTACTATATAAGGTCTTAAAAAACGAGTAAAAGAAATACCCGAACTAAGAATAGCTACAATCTCTGTATTATTTGCCAGTTTTGAAGTAAACCAAATAATAGATATAAACAGGAAAATAGGAAACAACATGTTAGCAAAGTAAATTGTAAAGTCAAGGTAATACAATAGTATCGCCGAAACCGGTACTTTATTTGCTAACATCTTGTTGATTTTCTCAGAGACATCAATAACGATTCCAATCGGTACAAAAAGTAATAACATTACAAAAAATGTTGCCAAATACCTTTTAAGTATATACCAGTCTATAATCTTCATACGAATCTAATTTGATGCTCTTAAAATATTTTAAATAACGTTTATAAACGTTGTCCTAATTGTTTTACCATTTTGTTTTTCCACTCTGTGAAAGTACCAGCTAAAATCTGACGACGTGCTTCGCGTACTAACCACATATAGAAACCTAAATTGTGAATTGTTGCGATTTGCTTCCCTAAAGACTCATTCGCAGCAAACAAGTGACGTAAATATGCTTTTGAATATTCTGTATCTACCCAAGTGTACCCATTTTCATCAATCGGTGAAAAATCATTTTCCCACTTCTTGTTTTTCATATTGATAGTACCATTTGCAGTAAACAACATTCCGTTACGTGCATTACGCGTCGGCATAACACAGTCAAACATATCTACTCCTAAAGCAATATTCTCTAAAATATTAATTGGCGTTCCAACCCCCATTAAATAACGAGGTTTTTCTTTTGGTAAAATATCAGTTACCAACTCAGTCATTGCATACATTTCCTCCGCTGGTTCTCCTACTGATAATCCTCCAATAGCATTTCCGGCAGCTCCAACATTAGCAATATACTCTGCTGACTGCTGTCTCAAATCTTTAAATGTACTTCCTTGTACAATTGGAAATAACGTTTGAGAATACCCATACATTTCAGGTACTTTAGCCAAGTGATCAACACATCTGTCTAACCAACGGTGTGTACGATGCATAGATCTTTTTGCATATCTATAATCACAAGGATAAGGCGTACATTCGTCAAATGCCATAATGATATCTGCACCAATTGTTCTTTGAACTTCCATAACACTCTCTGGAGAGAAGAAATGGTAAGAACCATCGATATGAGATTTAAACTTAACTCCCTCTTCTTTAATCTTACGATTTCCAGAAAGAGAATAAACTTGAAATCCACCACTATCCGTTAAAATATTACGATCCCAGTTCATAAACTTGTGTAATCCTCCGGCTTGTTTAAGAATCTCCATTTTAGGTCTTAAATAAAGATGGTATGTATTTCCAAGAATAATATCTGGATTTACCTCTTCTTTAAGCTCTCTTTGGTGAACTCCTTTTACCGAAGCAACAGTTCCTACTGGCATAAAAATTGGCGTTTCAATAACACCGTGGTCAAGCGTAACTTTCCCGGCACGAGCACGAGAATTAGCGTCTGTATGTAATAAGTCGAACTTCATATTAATTATTTACAACTGGCAAAGATAAAGCAAAACAATGGATGCTTATAAATTTTAATTTATTTTTCTATTTATTCAAAAGTCATTAAGACTGTACTTTATTCCTCAATAATAACCATATAACTATTGGTGCTCCAAATATAGAGGTAACTGCATTAATTGGCAATAAAAACGACTCTCCCTTTATTTGTGTCAATATATCACATAACAACATCAATACTCCTCCTAATAAAGCGGTAGAAATAATCAAATAACGATGGCTACTCACTTTTAACAATAACCGAGCTATATGAGGCACGGCTAAACCTACAAAGGCAATTGGCCCTACAAAAGCTGTAGATACTCCTGCCAATAAACTTGTAACCAAAATTATCATATTGCGAGAATTTCTGATATTTATTCCCATTGATAAGGCATAGTTATCTCCTAAAAGCAAAGCATCAAGTGTGCGCACTAAAAACAAACACCCTATTAAACCGATAAAAACTACCGAACCAAATAAAGTGATTGTATCCCAAGTTAAATTGCCCAAACTCCCCATAGACCAAAACGTAAAACGCTTTAATTGTTCTGCACTACTAAAATAAGTCAGTATACTCACTACAGCATTGGCAAAACTACCAAACATCAACCCTACAATCAAAACAGTTACTGTATTTCTGACTGTATTCGAAATCAGTAAAACTAATAGTAAAAGGCCTAAGCTCCCTAAAATAGACACTAACGCTATTCCGTAAGATGAAGTCAAAATAGGAACCAATGAAATGGGTAAAAAAGCAGAACCTAAAATCAAAAATGCAACACCTAAGCTGGCTCCTGAACTAATTCCTAATACATAGGACTCTGCCATAGGATTGCGAAATAAGGTTTGCATTAATAGCCCACTCAACGATAGAGCAACTCCTACTAAAACAGCCACAACTGCCTTAGGTAAGCGATAATTAAGAACAATATACTTCCAAGTATCTTTTACCTCAACCTCTCCAAACAATATTTGCACTACCTTAAAAAAAGGAATGTGAATGCTACCAGTAGCAATATTCATTACAAATACCACTGCCAATACTACAAATAATCCTCCTATACCTATTTTCTTACTCATCCTATTTTAGCTGTTCGTAAAAAGTAGGCTTATACTCGTCTCCTAAAACCTCTGGATGAAAAATATAGACTAAATCCTTCAAGACCAAATCAGGTCTATTAGGTCCGTATTCATAAAAAACGCTTCCTCCCTTTTCGCCCTTTTTAGGGGCAAAAGAAAACACGTTTTTACTTTTAAAAGCGTCAAATTGCGCATAATGAGGATTCGCCTGTTGCATATCTGCCAATGTTTCAAACTGCGCAGGGTTAACCCAATATTTAGCCTTTGCAGCTTTGTCATATACAGCTTCAAAAGACAATGATAAACTTCCTGTCCCTTCACTATCCTTCCACAGATAGTCAGCTTTCGCATCTTTAAAGTACATTGCTACCCAACTTTGTCCTTGTGGTAAATACCAAACATCTTGATACATAGCACCACTCATCACAGTTGGATATTCTGTAACATCTTTGACAAGCTCTAATACCTTATTATAATTCTTTGTTACATTATCAAAAAACAACTTAGCTTCTGCCTCTTTCCCATATAAAGCACCAAATAATTTAATCCACTCAGCCTTTCCTAAAGGAGTCTGTTCTACCCAATCACCATTGTAAATTACAGGTATTCCACTTTGTTGAATTGTATGCAGAGCCGCATTATTGTCATCCATTGCAAAAGCAACAATTGCGGTTGGCTCTAAATCTAAAGCAAGTTCCGTATTCATCTGTTCATTTTGCCCCAGCTCTTTCACACTACCTGCATTAATTAAATCTCTTATCGGTTGAGAAGAAATATAATCTAAACCAGGAAAACCAACCAATGTTTGCTCCTCTCCTAAAGCCACTAAAGACGGCAAATGAGTAGTAGAAGTTGCTATTACACGATCAATCGGCACTTTTACTTGCGGAAACTTGCGCAATGAATCTGGCACCACTAATCCGTTTTCTTTGTATAAAACATAAGTAAACTCTTTATCAGCCCCTGCCCAAGGTTGTAAAACTTTGACAACAGTAAACTTATCATAGGTATAAATAGCTAATCCGTTAGCGTATTCAATATCGTTTGTTGCTGCAACTATTGTTTCTTGCTCTTGCTTCTTTTTACAAGAGAAAACAGTGATAGACAAAAAAGCTACTATAAAAAGATTCTTTATATTTTTCATACTACGTTATTTGGTTGATAAAACAAAAATAGAATAATTAAGCAATAGTAACCTATTCACTCCCGCTATTAATCTTGTGATGTTCAAAGTTTAAACCTTCATCTATCCCTTGTCATTACAAAGGAAATGTAACAAAAAATAGGAAATACCGAAAAACTTCTTACATTTATACAAGGTTTACACCTGTATTAAAAGGACTATGAAAAAAAAATCGCTACAAAAGATATTAATTTTATCTATTTTCTTGATTGCAATAGTGAGCACTGTTTCTCTACTATTACAAGCAAAACAAACAGAAATACAAACAATTAAAAACACAGACTACGGAACATATAGTGATCCAGAGGTTGCTTATCAAGAATGTTACAAGATTCTAACAGAGCTTTCATTAAACCTTAATGAAGGATTAGAGTCTAATAAAGTCAAAAACAAATAAACATGAATAAAATACTACACTTTACATCTATAGTATTCTTTGCGCTTTTTAGCGTTTCAATGACTTACGCACAAGACGACTTTGCTAAGTTTGAGAAAAACAAACAAATAAACAATGTCATCGTAAACAAAAAAATGTTTGAAATGATGGCAAACGTTAAAGTAGAAGCGAATACAGATGAAGAACGTGCTTACTTTAATCTAATCAAAAAACTGACTATGCTTAAAGTATTCAACTCAAGTGCAAGTCAAGTAAAACCTGAGATGAAAACTACGGTTAACAATTACATCTCTGCACAAGGATTAAAAGAAGTGCTAAATAAAAAAGACAATAATTCTACGATTACTATTTATATTGACAAAGACGGAAACTCTAAAAACGCAAGTCAATTAGTAATGTTCAACGAAGGAATTGTTGATGGACAAGAAAGTATCATTATGTTAATTACTGGTCAGTTTTCATTAGACGAACTAACAGCATTGACAAACAAAATGAAATTACCCCTTGGTAATACATTAAAAACTTTAAAATAAGATAGAATGCTATTTACATATTAATGTAGGTAGCATTTTTTATTTTCACTCCCTTCTACTTATCAATAAAAACTATTCTCTTATAAATTTAAAAGGAAGTGGACTATCGACTAATTGTATTTTAAAAAATATCTTCGTAATAATTAAGAAATACAATTATGAAATTACAACATATTACAATTTATACAAATGACATTCTACAAACAAAGGATTTCTATGTAAATACATTAAATTTTTCAATTATTCAAGAAACAGAGAATAGGATTACTTTCGAGATTGGTGATAGCCAACTTACTTTTATTCATACATCGAATGATCTTGAAATCTATCACTACGCATTTAATATTCAACCCAACCACTTAAACGAAGCGATTACGTGGTCAGAGAAACGATTTAAACTACTCTTATCTCCTACCAATAACATTATTACCAATTTTGAACAATGGAAAGCCGAATCTATATATTTCTATGATAACAATGGTAATCTTTTAGAATTTATAGCAAGAGAAGATAGCCCTATTTTAATAGATAAATCCTTTTCATCAGCTGCAATACTTAACATCAGTGAGTTTGGTGTGGTTTCAGAAAAAGCATTAGACAAGGCAAAAGAACTAATAACACTTCATAATCTCTCGTTATTTGACAAGGCAGTTGCCTCAAATCAATTCTTAGCATTAGGAAATGATGAGGGACTACTTATTTTTGTAGAACCAAATAGAGCTTGGTATCCAACTACAGCTAAAGCCAAAAAGTCACAAGCTAAAATAACTATAGTCATTAATAATAACGAAGTAAACCTGCAAAGTACAAATCTATATAAATAAAAAAAGCTGAGATAAATCTCAGCTTTTGTGACCCGACTGGGGCTCGAACCCAGGACCCCAACATTAAAAGTGTTGTGC
>NZ_JBBPHM010000023.1:0-42191 GCF_038039755.1 Myroides sp. C1519 | reverse complement strand
AATACACTATCTTATATTTACGTGCTAAAAGTCTACATTAGTTTGAAGACATACAAGCAAAACCTTTAAAACCCAACATAAATATTCCAAAAAAATTTATTGGAATTATTGAGTTTGATGAAGTCAAGAATAAGTTTGAAAGCATAAATGGAGATGAACAAGAACTTCAGAACTTTCAAAGTTCAATAGAAGGTAAAACTGAAATAGAAAAATTAAAAAAGTTCAAGAGTAATAAAGAGGTTTATTCAAAGCTATATAGGGCATATAATGACATCAAAAATGATTCAAATTTAGAAATTGTTTTAAGTGTTGGATTCGTTCAATATTCAAAACTTAACACTAATGGAAACTTATCGAAAACCAATCAACACTTATTTCATTTTCCACTATTTTTAGATATTGATTCAAACAATGTGGTGAAAATCGTATTTTCAACATTAGAAAATCCTTATGTAGATTTTTTCTTTCTAAATAACACTCCTATAGAGAAAGAAATATTATCAAATATTGTAGATAAATTTGAAGAACAAATTATGGAATTAGGCTATGAATATATTTATGAAAATGATTTTAAAGAGTTAATCTCAAAATCTATTCAAAAAATTTCTAGTAATTCTGAGTTTGAAAATTCTGTATATAGACCAGAAAGCGACAATTTTAGAGAAGGTCATTTTAGAATTTCATTTTCTCCAGCTATAAATATCAAACAAAGAAAACCACGTTTTTTTGAAAAATTAACCGACTCAATCATTAAGTATAATGGAGAAAATGAAATTGAAGCGAAGTTATTCAATTTATTAGTAAGAAATCCTGATTCATTAGGAAATAATTCATATACTAAACCAAACTATTTTAAAGATAAACTTTTTGAAACATATAAATACAAGGCCAAAAACTTAAATGGAGAGGACGACTTTTCTGTTTTTTTTCCTCTTCCATTTAACAAAGAGCAAAAACAGATTTATGAAAATTATTTAAAGAACAGATTAACAGTTGTAACAGGTCCTCCAGGAACAGGAAAGTCACATACAATTGTAAATATTCTTTGCTCTTTGTTAGCTCAAGGTAAAAGAGTTCTTGTTACAGCTCAAACAGACAAGGCTTTAGAATCATTATTAGATAAGATACCAGAAACTTTTGATGATTTAATTTTTACAAAAATTCAATTAGAAACCAATCAAAATAGGTTTTCTTTAGAAAAAAGCATTGGAAAGATTTCAAAAATTCTTACAGATAATTTTTACCTAAATATTGATTCTAAAATAGATGAATTAGACAGTTTAAAAGGAGAATATATAAAACTTAAATCTGAAATTATCCAAACTCTTGAAAAAGAATATACACAAATTAAAATCAATGATTCTTTTAACAATTTAAGAGCCTATCAAATAGTTGAAAAATTTGAATCTAAAGATTCAAAAGAATGGAGTTGGATTCAAGATGAACTCACACATGAAGAATTATCTAATTTTGAAATAATTAGACAAGATATATTGAAGTATAAAGAATTATATGATATAGAAATTCGATATAGTAATTCTTTAGATATTGATATTTCAATAGTTTTAGACAAATTGGAGCATTTTGATTTTAAACATTTTCTTTCAATTCAAGAAAATTACAATCAGCAATTAATTCATTTAGGATTAACGGAATATTCTAAAGATAAGGTTTTAAAAATACAGTTAGAAAAAATAACAGATATTACGAGTAAATTTTCAACATCTGATATTGTTCTAAAAAATATTAAAGAATTAGATCAGCTTCAAAAACAAATCAATTTTTATGTTTCAAAAGAGAATCTGACAACAAATAAAGGTTTCAGTGATCTTATACACAATGGAACACAATATCTTTTAGACATAGAAACCTATTTGTCTTTTGCTGAAAATGGTAAAGCAGGTTTTTTAACAAGACTTGCAAATTCAAATTTTAAACGAGTTTCATATTTGGAGCAATTTACTATTAATGGTAAAAAATGTAATAATAAAATTGAAATATTTCAATTAAAATCTCTAATTGAAAACCTTCTTGTCATCAATAATAATTTCAATGCATTGAAAGAAAGTGGTTATTCATTTTCTTTTGATGATAATTCTAATTTATTTGAAAAATATAAGGTTTTAAATGATGTTCTAAAGAAAGTAGAAAACAACAAAAATGTTGTTTCTCAAATCCAGTTTGATTCTGATTTCATAAATTTCGCAGAATATAGTCAGATTAATTTATTTAATATTGATGAATTATCCAGGAAAGCAATTTTATTAAAAGAGGATTTTGAAAAACTACAAAATCTAAGTAATAACTTGACTGACCAAAAACAAATGCTTCAAGATCTTGACAGTATTATAGATCAATCAACGATGAAAGCAATTTTTTCAGAATTTTTACCTGTGAATAAAATTGATAATGTTCCAAAATTTGAACACTTAAAAAGCAAATTTCTTGAAGTAGGTAGACAAATTGAAATTGAACAGACTTTTAATAATCTAAAAAAGTCTCTAATTAACTTACTTCCGAATACTTTTGCGTCTCTTAATAATGTTCCTAATCATTATATTTTAAGTGAGAACTTTGAATATGCTTCTGCAAATAAGTTTATAAAACAAAATGAATTTATTGATTTACAAAAATGTAAGGAAGAATTGTTTTTTATCAATAAAAAAATATTTCAAGCCAAATGCGATATTTTATTTGATTTAGCCAAATCAAATTTTAAGAATAAGTTTGAGAAAGATGAAATTGATGCATTCATAAATCTTTTAGAAGCGTATAAATACAATCTTTCTCAAAGCACTAGAAAAATTCGAAATCAAACACAATATCAAATATTAACTCGTAAAAATAGCATTGATATAAGTAAACGTTTATCATGTTGGGTGATGAAATTTAACGATGTTTTAAATTCAGTCGGAAGTGAACCTGAAATCTTTGATTGTATTATTGTAGATGAAGCGAGTCAGTTAGATTTCAATAGCCTTATTTTAAGCTATTATGCTGAAAATATGATAATAGTTGGAGATGACAAACAAACATCTCCAAGTAGTTTAACAGGTGCAGATGGCAACGATTTTGAGGCTATAAAAAACAAATATCTGAAATTTTTAGGTACTAATGCACTTCATATAAAAAGTGATAATAGTTTGTTTATGCTTTCGAAAATGGTTGCGGGGACTTCTAATTTATCACTTAAAGAACATTTTAGATGTGTTCCTGAAATCATAGAATTTTCAAAAAGAGAATTCTATGATAATTCACTAAGGCCTTTAAAACAAATTAATTCAAACAGACTAAATCCAAAAGAAACTTTTTTTGTTAAAGATGCTTTTGCTGAAGATAAAATAGTTCACAAAGAGGTTCAAGAAATAAAGCGGTTTCTTCAAAAAATTTTGAATGATGAATTGTATATTAATAAATCAATAGGTGTAGTTAGTTTAGGAACTGTAAACCACACTGAGAAGCTTAAAGATATAAAAGAGGATCTAGCATCTGAATTTGGAAAGGAAAAAATAGATAAACATAAACTAATTATTGAGGATTCTCCTAAATTTCAAGGAGATGAAAGAGATGTTATGATAGTTTCATTAGGTGTCGCATTGGATTTTATAAAATTAAAAGAAAATCAAAATGCAAAACCAAGAGCAATAATAAGTAGTCAAGATGAATTTAAGAAAATTAATGTTGCTTTAAGTAGAGCAAAAGAACAGATGATTTTGTTTCATTCTGTCAAATTTGACCATTTACAACCAAATGATTTCCGAAATAAAATTCTTGCTTTTTTCAATGATGAAGTAAAACTTATGCAACCTTTACAAATTGATAATTATAATATTGAAAGATTTAGACATAATGTTCCTGAACCATTTGATAGTTGGTTCGAATATGATATAACAAAATTTCTTATTGAAAAGGGATACAGTTATATTCAACCTCAATATAATGTAAAAGAAGCTGAACTTTTTTATAATCATAAGCTGAAAAAGGATGTTTATATAAATTTCAAAATAGATTTAGTTGTTTACCACAACGGTAAAATGATTGCAATTGAATGTGATGGGGATCCATTTCATTCACTTCCTGAAGATGTAATCTATGATATAGAAAGACAAGAATTTTTAGAACGTGTTGGCTGGAAAGTATATCGTGTACTCTATTCTGCATTTAAGAGAAACCCGCAAGTAGAAATTGAAAAAATGATTGACTTTATCGAAAAGAATACTAAAAAAGATACTACAATAATTGTTCAGCAACCAATTCAAGCTCGGGAAGTTTCTGAGAATGGATTAAATGGTTATGAAGAAGTAGGAGGTAATAATTCAAAAGATGTTTCTTAGGTATTAAAAAAAGAAATTGTTCTCATCAGATAGACTCTTGTTATTTTAAGTTGTTAAACTGTAAAAGTACTTTCATAATTTTACAGCTAAATGTATTTTATATACATATTTATCCAAGTACTAAGTTACTTATTGAATTACAACGTAATATGTATATATATGTATTCATATATATACAAATATATTCACATTATACTTTTAGAAGATATACCTGATATTTAAGAAGTGTGCGTTATGAAAATTGCTTTTAAATTATATTAGTAAAAGTTACTGCAAAAGTAACAGCAAGTTATGTTTTGAGGTACTCGAAATTGAGATTCTCGCTTTCAAAACTACTTGCTCTTGCAGAGGGCTGGAAAACTACTCCGAAGTCAATAGTTTTTTGTTGAAATAGTAGATAGACTCAAAATATTGAGGGGTTTACGGAATTCTGTAATAGAATTAGAGAAAGTTTTAATATGTTTGAAAGCAAGTAATAAGATACGAATTGAATATTTTGAAACACAATAAGTTGTACATGTAACGAGTAAAGATATGCTGATTTTATATCCTTATTTACACTAATTTTTTGTAAATTAAATTTTGTTATATACTAAAATATTCTCTTAGACAGCTTATTTACACAAAAAACTAGTAGTTTAACATTCTGATTTTACGAAATACTATTTTAATCATTTTTTTTGAGACAGATAGTCGGATTATTCGTAAAAAAGACGTTATATACAATTTTTATGAACCGAAAAAGTCTATTAAACCAACTTAAATTAGCTTATGCTCCCTTAACAGCTTATGAATTTACGGTTCTTAAGAACGACAAAGCAATTGAAAGAGCTCTTGAGAAAGCTAGTTTGTATATAATTGGGCAAAGACCTGTTATTACTTTTGAAAATGTAATTCCCGACCCAACGGTTTGCCAATTGAATTTTGAAATTCATCAAAAAGGAAATTCCAATATTTTAAAATGCAAATTACGATTTGACCAAGAAAGATTTGGTTTAATGGATGATAATGTAGTTGATGTTGCATTTAATTTTTTCGACAAAACAATTAAGCCGGTTACCCCTCCATTTAATAACATTCATGGATTTTCATTAATAAAGCACGAAAAAGAAGGAAAAGAGTTTCTTATGTGGTTCTCACCTGAAAAGCTACTTCAAAATTGGATGATAGGAATAATAGAATGTGATATTGAAGGAGATTGGAAGACGTTTTTATGTTACAAAGTTCATTATGTCGGTAAAGCGACAAAACAAAATATATTAAAACGTCTAAAAGGACATTCAACATTTCAAGATATACTTTCTTTAGAAGTACCTGTAACTGAAAAACAACTGCCAGCAAATGAAATTGTAATTCTTCCCTTTGAGTTTCAAGACAATTTGCAAATTCAATCATTTGGACCAGAAACTGACACAAAAGATATGGTTGCTTTGTTTCTCGGAGAAAATTACCTAGATCAAGAAAAAGTATTTTTAGATGCTGAAAAAGCTTTAATTAAAGCTATGCAACCGTCTTATAACAAAGAAATGTTTGATAATTATCCTGTCAGCAAAGACGGACTTTACAAGGATAAATATGATGCAATTTCCTACACACTTATTGACCCAATTGTATTAAAATATGAAAAAGGTACAATACGAGGTGGACTATCACACATTGGTGGGGACGCTATTTTAATACTCAACAATAATGAATTCAAACTAGTTAGACATGAATAAAACTTTGCATAACATGGATTTTGATAAAATTGCTAATTTTTACTAAGATTGAAGCATTATTTTATAACCCACAAAAAAAACGAAATGTTAACTGCAATGTTATTAACTAACTATGAATCGAATTAATACAACTCATAAATGGAACAAGAAAAAATAATTCAAAATTTTATTACAATTGATGGAACAACAAAATTAATTGAACTAGAAGAAAGTAAATCAAAACTCGATACAGATTTGGTCGAGTTTTTTAGAGATGAAGACAATATTCCTTTAAATAGTTTAGCTAAATATTATTTAAATGAAAATCTAAATTTTCTTTGTGGTTCTGGTACATCTGTTGCTATTGGAGGTAAAACAATCAATAAAGGAGAAAATCCTTTTGATGATATTATAAAAGAATTAAAGGAGATAGAACCTCTAAAAGATCATATTAATCAACTTATAAAGTTCTTTGAAAGCGAAATTCTTTTAGAAAAAAAGTTTGATAAAATTAATCAAGAATATCTTTATCATTTAAATATTAAAGAAGATCCAGCTTCTGCAGAAGAAATCAAAAAATATCTAGACCAAGCTTTAAAAATATTTGTTGAAAAATATGTCCCATTTCCAATAGATTATGTAAAAGAGAATTTAAGTATTCACGAATTATTTATAAATAAGATTATTAGTAGAAAAGAGAATCTAAATAGGCCTAAAATTTTTACACCAAATTATGATTTAGCATTTGAAAATGCTTGTGAAAAAATAGGTGTTAATTATAATAATGGTTTTAGAGGTGTTCATATGAGAAAGTTTGATCCGGATACTTTTCATAATGAAACATACATTAAACAAGATTCTGCTGAAAAAGGGAAGAGAATTACTACATATTTAAATATTTATAAATTACACGGAAGTATCTCTTGGCAGTATGCTGAAAGTTTAAATGATTTATATAACATTAAAGAAATTCAAATTTCAGATACAGAAAAAAAAGAAGATTTTTCTTTCGAAAGTTTAATGATTTATCCTATTCAAACTAAAAAATCATATTCACTTGATTTACCATATAGTGAATTGTTTAGGAATCTTTCTAAAAGTTTATCAGAAACTCAAAACACCCTTGTTATAATTGGTTATTCTTTTTTAGATGAGCATATTAATGATATAATTAGAACAGGGTTATATAATCCAAATCTTACAATAATTATACATAATTATGGTTTAATAGACGATAGTTCACCTTTGTTTTTACAAACCTTAAAAGAACGAGCTATTAGCGATAAAAGAATTGTAATTTTTGAGGGAGCATTAGTCGGAGATTTTACAAACTATGTTAAATTTCTAATTCCTTTAAATTCTTATTTACCATCAAAAGATACAATTATTGAAACATTAAAAAGTTTAGCGAAATAATTATGGCATTTAAAATAGGAGAAGTTTATAAAATCTCGAATCGTTATTTAGAAGTTATCCATAACAAGGATATCTTTTCTAAACCTGTATCTTCTGGTAATGGATTACATATAATAGGAATGTTAAATAGTTATGTTTCTATTCCCTTGTACAATTCTCAATGTGCAATCGGTGTTATATTTGAACAGTACGAAGCTTCTAAGGAACGAGAAATGTTATTCGATCCTAAGAACGAAACTATTATTTCAAAAATTAGACTTATAGGTACATATAATCCTATTTCGAGGAAGTTTAAAAGAGGAATAGATTATTTTCCAACGTTAGATAGTGATGTATTAACAGTTGAAGAGAATGAACTTGAAGCAATTTACAATTCTACAATTAACCCCAATGAACCATCGCTAGAACTGGGTAATGATATTTACTTTAATGATATTAAAATATTTGCTGACCCAAATATACTTTTTGGGAAGCATTTAGCTATTTTCGGTAATACAGGTAGTGGAAAATCTTGTACTGTAACTTCAATATTACAAAGTGTATATTTAGAAAAAAACAGATTAAATAATACAAATTCAAAAGCTTTAAAAACAATCATTATTGATTCAAACGAGGAGTATTCTGAAATTTTCAATACTGTAGATAATTTAAAACCTGATTGGATAGTTTTAAAAGACTATTCTGATTTAGAATTATCACATAAAGATTTAAGTTTTTATGAGCTAACGCAACTATTAAAAGAAGATTCTCCTAATGTACTACCTTATTTAAAAACAGCTGTTAAAAATTTAAAAGGTACTGAAAATGTAGATGAAAAAATATACTACGAATTTTCATCATTACAAGTTGAAATTGAAGATGCAGTTCCTTTAGTAAACCAAAGAGGAGCTATGGTTCCTGATACATTTACAATTGGTTTTTTGAAGCATATCATTATGAGAATCAATCATTTTTCTTCTGATGAAAGATTTAAAGCAGTCTTTAATAAAACAGGAAATACGATTGAAGATTTTTTAAATTCCGAAACAGAACAAGTTTTGATCTTATCATTAAAAGTTGCAAATGATATTTTATCACTTTTTGTGTATATGATTAGCAAAAGTATTTTCAATTACAAAACTAATCCTGTAAATAGAGAAAAGGATAATATTCTATTAGTTTTAGAGGAAGCTCATCGCTACATATCTACTGATTCAACAGATCAAATGAACAACTATTATATTGAAAAATTAGCTAGAGAAGGGCGAAAATTCGGGGTGAATTTATTAGTGTCTACACAAAGACCAAGCGAAGTATCGCATACTGTTATTTCACAATGTAATTCTTTAATAGTTCATAAAATAACAAATAGTAGAGATTTAGATTTTATTCGTAACACTATTGAATATGATGATAAATCTCAAATAGATTTATTGACTAGTTTAAAACAACAACAAGCTTTAGCATTAGGTGAAGCGTTTACTTTTTCATCATTAATAAAGATTGCAGAAGCGAACCCATTACCACATAGTGAAACACCTAAAATATTTAAAACGTTATAAATTTATATAATGTCTAAAACGGCTGGCTGTGATAGCGGAATAAGACTTAATTTTCAGTTTTGGCTTTCTTTTCTATAAAAGCCCATTGTGCTTTTTAAAAAAATTAGCAGATTACGGTTTCTTGATGTTATGAAGTTTTGATTTGATTTTTTGTTTTTTCAGATTTCAATTTAGTAACAAATTTATAACAACCTTGTTTTATAATACATTTAATTACAAATAGTTAAACTAAATTAATTATCTCGTGGATGAAATTGACAAAGCTTTACAAGCATTAAACCAAATAGAAAAGGTTCTTGGGCTTACAGGAGCAATAATAGTAATTGTACTTGGCCTAATTGGTTATCTACTTTTCACTTGGTTAAGCAAGTCTGTAGAAAAGATAGCGGAAGAAACATCTGAAAAATCTCTTGCTAAATTTCAAAGTGTATTAGATAGTAAATTAGAGGGAAAATTAAAATTGTTTTTCAGAAATGATGAAATAAGAAATTCAATTACATCTCATTTTGTTATAAAGTCAATTGAAATAAAACTCCAAATTTGGACAGAAACCTATCAATTGTATTTTAATTTTCAAAGAACTTATTTTTTTGACAAGGCGCAATTTGATACTGAAATTGAGGAGGAGGATAAAAAATTTCAATTAAATAGAGAAAGGATTTTTCTAAACTCTGTATACTTGGGAGGCTTTTTAACTTCTAAACTAATAACGCTAAATAATTCTTTACGAAATGCTCTTCGTGTACAATATCGTATTAAACATTTAGAATATTCTAATATGGATAGTAAACAAACAAAAATTGAAAGAGGACGTTATATTGATCAAATTGATAGAATTCTCCCTGAAGTAGAGAAATGGATTAATACTAACTTAACGGTAGACTATAATACAAAAGTCTGGGACTTTACAGAAGATCAACTTAAAATAATTAACGAGCAAAATAATCAAAAATTTGAAGATTTAACTAACCTCACAGAAAAATAAAATCTGTTTATAACACCACATTGATGAAATATACATTTTAAAGATAAATTAAAAAACTCTATTTTCCTCAAAATCAATTATTAAATATTATATTTGACTTTGAATCAAGCGATTCCAATCATAGTTTAAATTTTTCCGAATTAGGTGCTCACTACAATTTAAAAAAGTGAACATCCCTATTTATAAAGCATACGAAGTATAAAGAGACAATCCCTCTTTCTCCGCAAAGAAAACCGATAATGAGAGTTATCGGTTTAATAAAGTACAGATATAAGTGTTTTTTAAAGAAATAGAATATTACTTTAATTGTTAAATACGATATTACATGCAATTTAATGATCAAAAAAAGAGCCCAATATATACAGACTTTAATATTATTAGATGAAATTGAATATTTTCATTCAAATCTCTCATTTGAACAACCTAAAACTTTTTTCAGAGAATTAAAATATAACATTTTAACGTTGTATAAATTTAAAGAACTACTTCAGCTTGTAAGTAAAGATTTAAAAGACAATAAAGAATTCATAAAACTTAAAAAAACAATAATAAAAGAATTAGATTTTATTAACCATATAAGAAATAAAATTTCAGGTCACTTTGATAAACCTTTATTAGAAAAAGCGGCACAATGGGAACCTTTTATATTTTACGAGGAAAACAAAAACGAAGAATTAAAAGTTTTAATGTCGTATAAAACCCTTTTTGAATCTTCTATAAATTCTTACATCGACAAAAATAATTGTCATTTAATATATCAAGGAGAAATAGATCTTAACATTCAGAATGACCGCACTAAATTTCTAAAAACTATTTATAAACTAAATGAGACATCTATAAAAATTTTATTTTTAATTAAAATTAGTTTAGAAAATCAAAATATATTCTTTGCCAAAAGACAGCAATATATCGAATCAAAAAAAGCAGGTTTGACCAATTTCAATTTAAAATCTAATAATCTTGAATTAAAAAGTCTATCTGATCCCTTAATAGAAGAATCATTTCTAATGTCTTTAGATCTTTCTAACGTAAATGATTTAAAGCTGTTATTAAGTAAGATAGAAGATAAAATAAGCAGCTAACATTGTCTTGGAGAAATAGCAGGATAAGGGAGAAGTTTTAAATTTCTCATTTTTTTATACCAAAAATATAAAATACCTCGTTTTACCTTTTAAAGCGAGGTTTATTTTTGAAGTAAACTAAGGTAATAGAGAAGTTCCCCCATCACTACTATGAAAACAATCTTAGAAACAAAACGACTTTACCTAAGATAATTAAACACCTACAATTCTGAAAAATTTTATAAACTCAATATTTATCTATAATTAAAATATGAACTTAAAAAGAGAGTAATATAGGAGAATATCAACAACAAATACAGTTATGAAACGAGTTTTACCAACAATTGTTTCAATCTTCCAGAAATAATAGTCTCCCCTATCATAAAATCGCAGTAAAATTCCTTTAATAAAACCTACAAGTAAAGAGGGAACTAAAACAGCTTGCAATAAAAAAAATATTGAATAATACCATTTGAATTTAAAACCTATAATAATAGCAGTAATAATTACTAAAGCAATAGACAAATTACCTAAACTTTTTAAAATATAGTGAAAAGGTTTTGCTTGATTAATTTGCCAACTTAGGGGACTTTGAATACTTGGTGATATTCTTTGCTCTAAATATTTATTGGCTAAATTATTTATTGGCAAATAGATTAAGAGAAGGATATTTATTAATTCAGGAAAAAAATTCAAGTATTCATTCATAATGAAGATGTTTTGTTTCTAAAAATCACGTTAATCACAAGCTTAAAGATAGTAAAAATTGATTATCTTACAATTCCTTAATCAAGAATTTGATTTTTTTCACTTTCTTTCCAAGAAGGTATTTCTCTTTAAATTGTAATTTAATAATAAAGAATAAGTATGTTGATAATTGGTAATTATATTGATAATGTAAAATGTGAAAGTTTTAAAGACCTTAAAACAAATAGAATTAGAATTAGACCGCTTTCAGGTCAAAATATACCAACAGATTTAGTTATTGAAAGTTCTAAAGTTTTTAGAGATCCAAATAAATATCCTTTGGGAAGTATTTTTATTGCAAATCGAGTTAAAGTTTGTCAAAAAGAAATAGGAAGAATTTATTTGAGAGCAGATAAACAGGAATTAGATTTTGTAAAATAAATTAGTTTTTTAAAGTAAAATTAAAAGGTTAGCCTTTCTAATCTGCAACTATCATCAACACACAGTCCCATTTACTCAACCTTTATAAAATAATGAACGAAAAAGAATATTTCAACATTGGAGATAAAAAGAATCTACCTTTAAGATGTCCTATCTTAAACTATTGTAGTAGAAGATTTATAACAATCTATTTTAATTCTGATTATGCTAAATACGACTCTGGTTTAACTATGGAGGAAGCTTTACTTAAAGACGGAACAATGCCAAATGATTACCTATCTAAAAAAATTGATTTACAAGGTGAACCACCGACTTGGATAAAAGGTAATTCATATTATCATTATGATGGTATGTGTCCTGAAGTAAATCTCTTTGATTCAATGAACTCACTATGCAAAGGAGAAGCCTGTACTTCTGCTAAATACGATAAAGAGAGTAATGAGCCTAAACGTAAAATTTTAAAAACTCAACATTATTCTGAATGCCCTGAATTTAGTTTGTTTATGTTTGAAAATGGCAAAAAAACAAAATCTAAACCAAGAAAAAATATCCCAGCCAAAACTCGATCAATTTTACAAAAAGAGATAAAGTCAACTTGTCCAATTTGTTCAAATGAAGATGTTGGACACTTTCAAATTCACCATATTGATGAAAACCCAATGAATAATGAACTTGAAAATTTATTAATGCTTTGTCCAAATTGTCATTCAAAAATAACTAAAGGAGACATCAAATATGAAGAAGTAATCATTATAAAATCTAAACTAAAGAGCTAAATACCTAAAAAACACTTTTAAAACTTTGAGTCCCACAAGATACCCCCCACAACGTATCTTGTTTTCATTTACCCCTAACAAACAAATCCCTATTTTAGCAAAACAAAACCAACACCACAAATGGACAAAAAAGCTAAAAACATACTATTCAAAACCTATTGGAAAAGCGGATGGATCAACGTAAAAGACAGGCAAACAACCCCTGACGACCTGGCCTATGCCAAGGCAAAAGGACTAATGTTTGACCCCCTAACTATTTCGCACGACACCTGCTTAGACCTCATAGCCAACATACTGCCTACCATCTCAACACAACACGTAGCCAAAGCTTTCCTAAGCAGCCTATCTACCAGACGCTTAGACTGGCGCTCTGGCTTAGCCTCTTACTTCATTGCTAAGCAACTAACGCCTCACAAATACACCAAGGCGATTAGCGGACAAAGTTATGATCTAAACGGAAACGTAACACACATAAGCTATACGTGTGGTATATGCAGAGATTTGAAATACGGAATTATTGGCGATGAACACTACGTTGATAAAGACTTAAACGTATTGAACTTTGAAAGAATAAAATGGGGCGGCGTAAGACACGGCGAACTTGTCTACACCTTGTTTGACCTTCAACAACTGCAAGCGGCAGACATCCCAGAACCTACAATAGAGGATATCGAGATTTTCAAAAATATACTAACGGTTATCGAAAATTCTCAACCAAACGACTATCCAAGTGCGTTAGAAAAAAACCTCGCATCAGTTATCAAATCAACCAAAGACGAACGCCAGATACTAATCGAAATATTAGCGTGTATCGACATCTTAAAACCTGCTTCTTATGACAGACCAGTGAAAGGAAAACACGATTGGACTTTTGTTACTTATTGGCGTGGAGAGGATAAGTATAATAAGGACGCTTTAAAGCAGTATTTCGGCAAATATATAATCTAACCCTTCCTAAAGAAACTAATAGCTTACAGCGCATTTATATATCCCGCTTGCCACATTATAAGCAAACACCACATCTCAAGCAATGGTACTTGCTAAATAGACTGTTTGCCAAACCCAGTACGCTTTAACGCATAACCACGCAAAAGAATACTCCATTGGCAAATAGTTGTTCTTTCCTAAATCATCACCTAAATTACCACCTAAAGAAAGCCTTTAGCGACAAATAAATCCCTTGAATCACAGAACCCGTAAATTCCGCATCTTCTGCATTTTGAGATTTGCGTATCCCCCTCACCTTATACACATCTGTTGTTGACGTAATTTTAGCATCAAAGGTATTCTCATCTATAAAAGTTGCCTCTATTAAAAACGGCTCTGATTGATGAAAGGAAGAACATATAAATCCATTCTCAGTCATTACCCCATCAAAACCCTGAATACCTCCAGCCCCATACGCTCTGCCTATCACAGTATGATTATTTCTGTATAAATCAAAGGTTTTCACTCTATCTATAGTATACCGAAGCAGTTCATTAGCATCACTTAAATCCTTTAATGTACCAAAGTCAAGCTCCCAAGTACCTGTGGGAGAAACATCAGTAGGCTTAGCTATTTGTGGAAAAGCAGACTCCTGTTTGTCCTTCTTTTCTACTACAAATTTGGCACGTTCTACTTTCGTATTTACACCATCTAAATATACTCCTGATACCGTATCTCCATTTCTAACCCCTCTAAACTCACTGTGTACCCCTGACTTAAAATGAACAGAATCTAAACCAGTATGCCCTTCACTTCCTTCTTGCCAATAACTCGAATGTGCTAATTCCGAACCACTAAATATGCGTACTTGTCGTACTCCCTCACTTCCTTCTACTCCAAATAACAAAGGGATATGCACGCCATCTTGTACAATAAAATGCCCTTGCCACACCTCATATCCGTATTGCCCTGCATCTCTTGGTTCTAACTCATAACTTTTAGAACAAGACGAGAGAAAGAAAGGGAAGCTTGTCAACATAAAAAAGGGAAGTAATTTTTTCATAATAATCGTGTAAATTAGCTTTTAAGAGCTTACTTATAAACTTTATTTAAAAGTACAAAAATCTACCTTGACTACCAATAACGAACAACTATCGCTAACTTCCCTCAACTCAAGCAGCGTTACTAAATTTACTGTTTGCTAAACGCACTAATCTTTTAATAGAAGAATTTAATTACATTAGCGCATTGCCACTAACCTGCTGAATGTATGCTTGTTTACACAAACGGTTGGCTGGTATTAAACCTATACCAAATGAACGCAGAACAGAATTATTTAGAAATAAACCGACAGTCTTGGAACAACAGAACGGATACGCACTTAAAGTCTGATTTTTATAATCTTGAGGGATTCTTGAATGGAAAAACCTCTCTAAATAAAATTGAACTGGACTTATTGGGCGATATCACAGGAAAAAAGATTTTACACCTGCAATGCCATTTCGGACAAGATACAATCTCGTTGAGCAGATTGGGCGCTAAGGTTACGGGGGTTGATTTGTCTGATAAAGCCATTGAAAGTGCCAAACAAATTGCGGCTGATACAAACGCTAACACGCAGTTTATTTGCTGTGATATTTACGATTTGCCAAACCATTTAGACGAACAATTTGACCTTGTTTTTACGAGTTACGGCACCATTGGTTGGTTACCCGACTTAGATAAATGGGCTCAGGTTATTTCTAAATTCTTAAAGCCAAACGGACAATTTGTGTTTGTCGAATTTCACCCTGTGGTATGGATGTTTGATGATGATTTTGACAAAATTGGTTACAGATATTTTAATTCAGGAGCCATCGTCGAAACGGAAAACGGAACGTATGCGGATAAAGAAGCAGACATCTCTCAATCGTACGTTATGTGGAATCATAGCTTAAGCGAGGTTGTCAATAGTTTAATCCGCAATGGCATTGAAATTAACACCCTTGATGAGTTTGATTACTCGCCTTATAATTGTTTCAACCACACCGTAGAATTTGAACCTCATAAGTATAGAATAGCCCATTTAGACAACAAAATTCCAATGGTGTATTCAATTGTTGCAACTAAAAAAGCACCTTATACTTTGTAGATAAAATAAGTACTGTTGAAACTTTTCACAACGTCAAAACCAGTATAAATGCATCTCCTAAAAAGTCATTTGCTTCAAAAAGTATAAGGTACGTTTCTAAAATAACAAACAACCTCCTACCAAAGAGGTTGTTTTTTTTGCTCCCTACTCCCCTTTACTCAAATTATCAAGCAGTTCACTAAACACAACCTTATTATCCATTAAATATCAGTAAATTAGAAGAAAAATAGACTACTATACAGCAATTTAACGCTTTTAAACTAACCTGTATTTATTGATAAAACGAGTAAATTATGCATACAAAATTCAAACTATTCTTAGGAGTAGCCGCTTTCTTTTTAATGGGCTTACAAACAGCCTCAGCTCAAATCTTTCAAACGAAGACGAACATTATCCAAAAATACGGTAGCGATTACACAGCGCATACTGCAAACGACAACACAAAGTATATTACATACAACGATGAAGTTGAAACCGAAGACAGAGGTACATTCGCGCAAACGATAGCGATGTACTTTGTTGAACTTGACGACAAAACAGAAATGTGTTATATGTTTAAAATTTTTGTTCCTGAAACAGAAATAAATACGCTTAAAAGTTACATAAGAGAAAACTTAGTACAAACCGATACAGCAGAATGGAAAGACTATGACAACAAAATCTTGTACCAAATAACAACTGGAGCAGGCCTTTGTGTACTAACGGTTGTTTATAACGAAGATTAATATTTCAACCAACGGAACCATACACACTAAATCCAACCTATTCTTAGACGTTACTGCTTTCTTTTGAGTAGAATTAAAAACAACCACAAATAACCTCAAGCACCACAAAACAACTATTGCTAAGCTAAATCCCTTACATAAAATGAATACTACAACTTCAGAATACTTGAAGAAGCTTTAGAAAGAGCACTATAAATTAATCGCGTTTGATAAAACAGACAAAAAGCAAACCCTCTTTCGTTTGCCGTCAAAGCTCAAAACTCAAAAAGAGTGCATACCTTTACATTATAACCCAAAACTAATTCTCTATGAAAAAGCTTATTTTATTTGCAATTATCGCCACTACTTTTTCAGTTTTTAATCCCTTAAAAGCGGAAACTAAAACACCGATAGCAGTACAAAACAATACGCGAAAAGAATATGCTGAAGGATGGAAAAAAGGCTATTGTGAGGGCTGGAAAGACGTAAAAGGAAAACACGCTATTTGTCCCGCTACACCACATACTCCAGTACCTGAAATGGGTAAAAAAAGTTACCAAGACGGGTACAATAGAGGTTTTAAAGCAGGTATCAAAGCCGCAAAACGATAATATGATTTACTAATATCACCGAAAGGAGAAACGACTTGTTTCTCCTTTTTTTATTACATTTTCAATATTTATAAAAAAATACTTCGATATCAAATATTATTTTTTCTTAATTTAGTCAAGATTAAACATTTAATAAGTTATTTAACTAAGAATCAAAAACAATATATTCTTGTCCAATCACAACAGATTGAAAGTATATAAAAAACGAAAACCCGATAGCTTGATAAATCAGGGGCTATCGGGAATAATGTATTACAAATTTAATGACTAATTTTATAACCACCTAATTTAAAATGAAATATATTGAATTTGAAGATATTATGTCAAAAGCAAGAATGCATCGATATCTTATTGCAACTGGTAATAACTCCAGAAAAGCAATGACTTTATATCGTAAAAACTTACGACTTTCTCAAGAAATGTTTACAATAATAAGTTGTTTTGAAGTCGCAATACGCAATAAAATAAATGACCAATATACTACACAACATGGAAGTGATTGGCTAAAACATAGCGTAACTGCAAATGGTATTTTCACCTCTAAGAAATGCGCAAATACTAACAAAATAATTAATAAATCATTAAAAAAACTAACTATATATACTCACTCAAAACTATTAGCAACACTTGATTTTGGTTTTTGGAGATATCTTTTTGCACAACCACAATATTATGCAGGAGGTCAAACCTTACTAAAAATTTTCCTATCAAAACCCAAAAGTACACCGACTATACAATACAATCAATCCTATATATTTAATCAACTAAAATTAATCAATGACTTTCGCAATAGAATTGCTCACCATGAGCCAATTTGTTTTCAACCTGGGAGTCAAAAAATTGACACTACAAATGCATTACAGCATTATAACCTTATAATTCAATTATTTCAATGGATGAATATTAATGAAAGCGCTCTTTTATATGGTTTAGACCACGTATCATCTTTGTGTAATGAAATTGACAATCTATAAACAACTCTAAAAAAAGATAAATGGAACATAAAGTTTACGATAAAGCAAAATGGCATTACGGTTCAGCTACATTTCCTACAAGCTTACCCGTTGAAAACGGAGCTACACACATAGCCTTTTTTCTACGTTGGTGCATCGAAAACAACTTCATCGGAAAAGAAATTGCTAACGATACCCCTGATGATATCACGCAAATTAAAAATGGAATAGCTGATTGCAGAGCCTTTTTGATGGATTACTTAGATGGTGTTTTAACCTCGGAAGACCTCAATACAAAAGGTCGCCTGTTTGCCAATGCCTACTACACAAGCACAAAGACAAAGTTTGCAAAGAACTACGGCTACTATTGTGCCGATGTAGACAACTGGGCACAAGCACAAAGCAAATTAGTTAAAAAGGGAAATGACGATGCTTATTTCTATATTGAGAACGATGAAAACACCTATGCCAGGTTTAAAGAAATAATCAACAATCGCTATGAGGAATTTCTACAAATGAAAAAGAAATAACCCCGATTTGATGACAAAAAACAACTCAAAAAAACTAACCATACTCTGCTGTTTACTTCTTTTTGGACTATACGTATTCACAAAATCGTATTTGAGAACCCTTCATTTTGATAGCGCTATAATCAAAATTATAATAGGCTCATTTCCCAATTTCACAGCAGCAACGGCAATTCCATTGGCGCTATGTGTGGACTTATACAAGGCAAAAAGCATCTCAGAACTGACCAAATCAAATAGAACAATCTCCATTTTAATGGTCATCATAACCGTAATTCTAATATCAGAAGAATTCTTTCCGCTTGTTTCTGGCTCTAAAGTTTTTGATATTTGGGACATCGTATTCTCATTAATCGGAATGTTTTTATCCTTTGTGTACAAAGCTAAAATCACAACGCTTATAAAGAGGCAATTACCCATAACCCCAACACACCAATGATAGACAAGAATTTACATAAATTACAGCAGCAAATAATAGACGAAACAGACGGAAACAAATTCGCTAAACTCATCCAAAAGCTATTGAAAAAATACGCCACAGCAGAGAGAGAATACGTCTTAAACCTATTGATAACTTATGCGCAAAGCGGACAAATAGTGCATTGGCGAAATTTCTTACTGACTGATATTATCAAACTTGTAGGTGATAATGAAACCAACTGCATCCCCTTTTTTGAATGGTGTATCACCCAACCTGCATTGACCTATTGGGGAATTGACGGATTGCTTAAAACTAAAGGAAAACAGGCGTATCCTGCACTAATCGAACTGATAAAAAACGAACAGATTGAACTATCTGTCCGCGCTAAGGCTATCAAAAGTATCGCGGTTTACAGCAAACAAGCATTCGACCGAGAGTTGCCTAAAGACCCTGGATATTGGAAATTAGACAACCTAAGAATAGCAGAAATAGAAACTTGGCAAAACAACGGTTGTCCTGACGGAGATGGTTATGCCGAACCTAAAACCCATCTTTCATTGCTATACCCAACAACGGAACTTGACAAAACAACGGCTAAGCTCAACAATAAACTTGAAAAGCTAAGAGCCAAACACCAAGATTTGTCAAACCCTACCAATTGGCTGGTTATTGCTAATGAAACGGATATTTCAACGATTGAGAACAAGTGGCAACTACCCCAAAATTACCTGTTGTTTCTTAAAAACTTCTCGCCTTTAAATGTGTATATAGACAACAAAAAGTACTTTCAAGGCCTACATCTATATGGCGCTGGCGAACTTCTAAGCAGGCAAGACGGATACGCTTTTAACCCTGTAACCAATCAACCAATTGCCGATTGGCCTACGAACTATATCGTCATTGCAGACGCTGGTGCTGATCCGTATTGCATTGATATCAATCAAATCACAGACCACGACGCTCCTATTTACACAAGTATGCACGGAACTGGGCAATGGAAATTTGAATTATATGCGGATAGTTTTCTTAGCTTTTTAAAGGAAATAGCGGGGAAATAACTGCTATAATAGATAAGCAATAAGCACGAATTTTACAGTATGAGCGCTAACAAAAATCGCCTATTCTAATTATTAGGAGGTGCAAAACAAAAAACAGTTATGAAAAATATAGACAGTACAAGCCCATTCAAAATAACGAATCAAACAACCGATTTTGGTTTACTTACAACTCTTTTAGCTGAAGTTGAAGTATCAACCAAAAATAGTATTTCAATAGATGACAAAACGTTGATGGCAAATTATATTTATAAAGAAAATGACACCTATAATTTAGTCTATACCCTCATTGACGCAAACGGAAATATGGAGAGTTTTATAGAAGAAGACGGCATATTACCTACCTTATTTTTAAGCCCTAATCAGGAGAATTACGTGTCGATTGTTCCCTACCATCCTACTAAAGAATTAGAAATTAGCATTCCTATTTTCAATAGAGAAAATACCGAATTACCAAAGGGCAACCGACCTTTTGAAGGTGATTTCATAGGTGTATCTAATCAGTTTTCTATCTTCTATGATGTTGATTTTTGGTCAGACACAAAACCAGACAAGATGCTGTCGATTGAATTTAAAAACAACCTGATAAAAAAGAAACACAATGTCAAGATTCCACTTCCAAGGAACAACAAAATATTCATTAACAACAATGAAATTCACCTGCTTACGGATAGCGGAAACACTTGGTTACACAGGCAAATTGACGAAAAAGGAAAAGAGCTAAAACAGCGTAAATTACAGTTAACCCAAGACAACTTCCACCAAATACTCAACCTATCGTTTACAGAAGACTCTCATTTAATAACACAAAAAAAAGGAAAAGTAAGCATTGAAAAAATAGACATACAAGGCAATTGTAGAAGCATTGATCTCATCGATATAAAAGATCCTTTTTACAATACGTGGCAACCTCTAAGCCTATCAGAAAACACGTCTATTACCCAATTCAACGGAGAGTTTGGCAACGGTTGGTTCACAATACAAAACGATCAACTCTTAGAGTTTTTTTACAGCAAAGGACAAAAGGGGTATAAGAATTTACTGACAAATGAAGTCTTACCTATGGACAGTGAAAACCTGGCTATTTCAAGTATAAACAAAACGAAACAGAACAGCTATGCTGTTGTATTTTACCCAATGACGGATCACCCAACTAAAAACAAAACGATCCTTGTTTTAAATCGCGTTGTGGGATAAAGATTTATGACACCTTGAAACACAATACATATAATACAATGTGCTTCAACATAATACAAAAAAAACGATAATGTTCCTATCGTTTTTTTTATCTACCTAATAAAAGCCTGCCTACATACAAACACCCTAAACACTGAATTACAACAACATACATATCTCATTCACTTCTTTCTTTGGAACGGCTTTGCAATAGTGCAAGAATCCTTCGCAAAACAAGGGTGTTTTGCGAAGGATTCCTAACCAATGCCAAACTCGTTCCCGATTAAAACAACAAAGTAAATCATTATTCAAACATCATAAAGGCAAATCATTATTCGCCTATATAACAATATAAAGTAAAATATATCTGTAATAAAATATCTCTTTTATAACTGGAAATTGAAAGACAACAAATCTATCATAAATAGTTTTATATAGATACAAGAACAACCTATACCTACTTTTATTCTTATTTGGTTAGAGAGTATGACACAGTACTCAAGCACGACCTGTGAAATATGATAAACCGGAAACAGGTTGTAGTGCCAGTGCTTTTTTAGGGAAGTTTTAATGAGGAGAGTGTTGTTGGAAAAAGAAAACCCTCACAGTGTATGCTGTGGGGGTTTTGGGTTTAGTAAATACCTAATTCTTTTTTCTTCTTTATAATTAAAGTATCTAATTTATATCTTCTTGCTATGTATAAATTATTTCTATACATATATTCTTCTATCTCAGCCAATCTTTCTTCATTTGCAATTGTTTTTACATCAATAGCCCTTACTTCATCGATATATAAATTTATCTGATTTAAAATCAAGACTTCATCTTTAAGATTTCTATCAAGAGATAATTTTGCATTACCCTGAAGTGTAATACTTTGGTAATTATTTGCTTTATATAATGTCCAGTAATTTCTAATTAACTCAATAATCTCATATTTATCATAAATTGAACTATTTATAAATTGTTCAAACATAGCATTACTCCCAAATATTTGTTTATAAAAAGGCTCTAAATAAATTTCATTGACTTGATAAGTAAGTGCAATCTTGAAATATTCTTCAGGAGATTGTTTAATTAAATTCAAAATTATTTGACAAGCCTCGTTATCTAATGTTATAGTCCTATTTTCATTTTGCTCTATACTTGAAATACATGTATAAAGTATATTTAAGTGTTCTTTACTAAATTTAGGATGATCCTCTATGTATTTATTTAAATATTCTTTAGTTAATTTTAGTACTTCATCATTTGTTACAATCGGACTAATAGAGACTTCACCATTATCACCAGAAGGAAATAACTTAGAAACTAAATTTCGTATAAAAACTCTAGGATAATAAGGAGAAGATGCTTTTAATTTACTCAATAGAATTGAATTTAAATCTACATTAGTTATTTCTTCTATAACCCTATTTATGTCACCATCCTTTTTATCAAAAAACTTTAATAACCTAAAATACAAACCCCACTCGTTTTCTGATCGTGCATTTGTATACAACAATAAATCTAAGTAATTGTTTAATTGTTCTTTATCCGTAATCTTATACAAATCCTGGTGAGCAACAAACGAACATAGCTCTTGTATTCTTTTAGTGTCAAAATACCAATTTATCTCCTCTATAATATCATCTAATTTCTTATTAAAAAAGTGATCCATATATAAATATGTATACTTAAAACTATTTCCGTTTACTTCTTCTTGAAAATAAAATTCAAACAAAGCAGGCTGTCTTAAAAAACTTTCATCTATAAAGTTAAGTCCTTCTAAGATAGCTTTTAAAATCTCTCTATCATGTACTATAGTAATATTATTCGCTTTTTGCTTCAAATATTCTTCCAGCATAAATTTCCTATAGTCCTCCTGCTCTACTTTATCTTTGTCAAAAATATTACTTAATAATTCTAAATGTATATCTAAGCATTTTTTATAAACAAATAAATAGAAATCATACCATTTAGATTTTAAAATATACAATAAAAACAAATTCTCAAAAACATCATACTTTGACAAAAATTTATAGCGCTGCGTGAACATATTTAGAAAACGTTTTGCATCTCTTAAGGAGTAAAACACACTATTAATAATTTTTCTATGTTTTTGTAATAAAGCATCTACTTTTTCAACTACATCAGTAGTAGAATTCAAAGATTTCTTTAATTCAGTACTTAAAAAATTAAAAACTGTATCTTTACTTATAGGAGAAAGAAAAATTTCTTGATTAAAAAACTTATCAGAAAAGTAACTATCTGTTTGATGATATTTACTTTCCAAAACTCCATTTATATATTCTTTATCATAGGCAGTAATAAATATTATATTAGAAAAAGAAGCCGTATAATCTATAAGTTTAAATATTTCTATAATTTCATCTGCTTGCAATCTGTCTAAATCATCAATTATAACAACTATTTTTTTGCCAATTTTTTTAATTTCTCTATTTAAAGTTATTTTTTCATCTTCTTTACTTTTAAAAACATTTTTTACTGTAAATATTTCGATTATCCCAGTTTTATCAATTACATTGATAGCTTTTAAATAATCCTTAAAGAGGACTGAAAATTCTCCGTTATATTTTTCTATTTTAGAATATAGGGTTTGAAAAAAATCATACTGTATATTATCTATATCCTTGGAGTGTCTCGGATTAAAATTTACAATTACTTTATCACCATCTTTAGAAATCTTTTCTTCTAAAAGATTTAAAAAACTACTTTTTCCCTGTCCCCATTTACCTACTATCCCTATTCTTAACGCGCCTTTGATATTCTCATCAATATTATTAATACCTTGTATAACATCCAAAATTTTATTTTCAAGTCCAAACAAATCATCTTCAAAATATTCGATTGGCCCGTCGCTATAGAGTCTATGATTTATAGACTCTTTCTCAGTAGTAATATTTAATGCTTTAAAATTCAAATAAAGCATTAATAAAAACACTACTGCTAATGCTAATATCAATAAATCACTTAAACCAAAACCACAATAACTTGGGTATGCTATATAAATTACTTTATACCAACTATAGTAAGCATATAATAAAATTACATACCCCATTGCGATCAAGTAACGATAAGGTGTAAATAATTTATTTTTAACCCAACCTTCGAATTTCCAAATAAAAAAAGATAATAATCCAATTAATACAAGCCAAAATGGTAACATATTATCTTCAACATCTAATAAATATGTCATAATATGCTTATCATATAGTCTTAATATAGAGTCCTCAAAAGACAGTAACACTATAGTTACAATTAATAAACTATAAATCGTTTTTTTATCTTTATAAGCCAATATAGAAATACCTTTTTCATTCTTGTCTTTTTTCGTGTTCATATATTACATACCTTTTTAAATATAATCAATACTCTACAAAGCTTGCTTAACCAAGCTCATGATATATTCTAAATTCTCTGTGTCTGATATCACTAACTCATAATCTCCATTTCCTGCATGTCCTAAACCTGCAACGTCACGCGCTAATAGTTTTGAATCATCCAATTGTCCTTTTCGCAAATTAACCCACATCTTAAACTTAGATTTCTGTAGTTCAATATCAGCTATATTTCTTTTTCCTATTTTAAAAGCTATATACCACTTCTTAGGTTCTACCTCAATATCTGATGACAAATTAAGTATTGCGTTCTTATACGTTTCATATAACTCCTTTACCTCATCACTTTTTGACTCCAACAATCTTTCTTCTGTATAGGTTACAACCTCCTCTGTTAGCTTAGCTATTTGCGAATCTTGATCGCTCTGCACCTCTTTAATAGCTGGTGCTGACTTTGACTTCTTAATAGGATTAACTACAATGATATCATTGGTATATTGCTTTATCTCCCATAATTCAATAGGCAAGTCCTTGAAATTAGAAGCTTGCTTTTGAAATGAAGTAAATGATGGTGATACAAAAACAACTTTAGATTGAGACCAATCTACATCATTGCGCTTTAGATTACCGCTTTGACTTTCGTTGTATTCTACTATAAAATCTGCGCGATTCTCTAACATCAGATTTAGATAAGATACTCCCTGATCAACTACAGAATAACTGCGCTCTCTTTTATACTCAATAATAACAAATGAATTGTTCTCTTCATCATAAGCTAAAGTATCTATGCGATTTGCCTTGATAGAAAACTCTGATTTAATAAACTTCCACCCTGTTATATTCTCTAAGTTGGTTTCAAATAATTGCTGTATTTCTTTCTCAAGCTTAAATGGCTTTTCTTTTAAGCTTGACAACTTACTTTTTTGTTGAGTATATAATTGCATAGGGTACTGTTTTTATTTCTGATTTGATTTTTTTTCACAAGATGTCCAAATATACAATAAGTAAAATCTTGATGATAATTAAATGTGCAAGTGGTGCTCTTTCTTTAGTAAACAAAAAAACAGACTAAATAGTCTGTCTTTTTTATTAATATATACCAGTTAATAAACAATTTTAATGCATTAACTCCTTCGCTAACATTTCTGCTTGTTTAAGTACTGTTTCTGTCGCTAATAATTGCATATCAGGTGGATATCCATATTTTCTCAAAAGACGTTTAACAGCAACTTTTAACTTAGCACGTACACTATCTTTGATATTCCAATCAATAGAAGCATTCATTTTTATGGTTGCCGTTAATGCAACAGCTAATTCTCTTAACTTATCTTGTTGTATTAATTCTTTCGCGCTATCATTATTCGCTACAGCTGTATAAAAGGCATATTCATATTCAGTTAACCCAAGTTTTTTAGGTTCACTGTCCATTTCAACAATATCTTTACTCAAATTAATTAACTCGTCTATAACCTCAGCAGCAGTTAAGATTTTATTGTGATAACGGTTGATTGATTGTTCTAACATTTCCATCAAAGTCTTACTTTGCACTAAGTTTGTTTTACTACGTGTACGTATCTCGTCATTCAACAACTTTTTCAACACCTCTAAGGCTATATTCTTGTGCTGCATATCTTTCAACTCCATCAAGAATTCTTCTGATAAAATTGAAATATCTGGTTTCTTAATTCCCGCTGCATCAAACACATCAATCACCTGATCAGAAACCAAAGCTTGGTCTATTACTTGGCGAATTGTAGTCTCTAAATCCTCATTTGTACGGCCAGTACTTGAGGAATCAAATTTAGCTAAACGAGCTTTTACTGCTTGAAAGAAAGAAACTTCTTCTTTAACATCCATAGCTTG
The DNA here is from genome assembly GCF_038039755.1 of Myroides sp. C1519. Lineage (NCBI taxonomy): Bacteria > Pseudomonadati > Bacteroidota > Flavobacteriia > Flavobacteriales > Flavobacteriaceae > Myroides > Myroides sp. C1519. The sequence goes on along the minus strand of NZ_JBBPHM010000023.1, from coordinate 15,544 downwards.
CTCATGTGGAATAGCAATAGCAAATGCTTGTGATAGTGCAGTTACCTCATCTATATATCTTTTCTTGCCATTATCTAACCCAAGTATATGATCTTCTGCTGCTAAAATAAGACTTAACTTATCAGAAGTAGTAGCATCAAAATAATCCTCGTACGCAAAACCATAATACATATTTGAAATGATCTCAATCTTTTCAAGCATTAAAGAAACAGCCTGCTCTTGTGCAATAGCTGGATCTCCTTTACCTCCTGCATCAGAATAGAAAGCTAATGCCTTTTTTAAATCAGAAGCAATCCCTAAATAATCAACTATCAGTCCTCCGGGTTTGTCTTTAAACACACGATTTACACGAGCAATAGCCTGCATTAAGTTATGCCCCTTCATCGGTTTGTCTATATACAACGTATGCATACTTGGCGCATCAAATCCAGTTAACCACATATCACGTACAATAACTAACTCAAGCTCGTCATTAGGGTCTTTCATACGTTCTGCCAACATACGTCGTTGTTCTTTAGTGGTATGAAATTTTGCTAAAGTAGGCCCATCTGAAGATGCAGAAGTCATTATTACCTTTATCTTTCCTTTCTTTAAATCATCGGAATGCCATTCTGGTTTAAGAGCTACAATTGCATTATACAAATCCGCTGCAATTCTACGGCTCATAGATACAATCATCCCCTTTCCTTCAAAAACTTCTTGACGTTGGGTAAAGTGGGATACAATATCTGTAGCTATGTTCTTTATTCGATCTTCCCCTCCAATTATTGCTTCTAATTGTGTCCACTTACTCTTGGCTTTTTGCGTAGTAGTCTCATCTTCATTTTCTAAATCATCTTCTACTTCCTCTACAAGCTCTTTTCCTTCTTCTGTCAATTTTATTTTAACCAATCGACTTTCGTAAAAAATGCGAACCGTAGCTCCATCTTCTACCGCTTGGGCGATATCATAAACATCCACATAGTTACCAAAAACAGCAGGTGTGTTTACGTCTAAACTTTCAATAGGAGTACCAGTAAACCCTAAGTATGTAGCATTAGGTAAGGCATCACGCATATATTTGGCAAAACCATAGACAATACGCTTACCAATTACATTACCCTGATCATCTTTATCATCAATTGTTTTAGGTTTAAAACCATATTGGGTACGGTGGGCTTCATCTGCTATTACAATAATATTTTCTCGCTCTGACAGTGTTTCAAAAACATTCCCTTCCTCTGGTTGAAACTTCTGAATGGTAGTAAATATTACTCCTCCAGAATTTACTTTCAACAACTCTTTTAATCGTTTGCGATCAGTAGCTTGTACAGGGTCTTGACGCAACAACTGCTTAGACGCAGCGAAGGTGTCAAACAATTGGTCGTCTAAATCATTTCTATCTGTAATAACTAAAATAGTAGGATTGTCTAATGCTAAGACTATTTTACCTGTATAAAATACCATAGACAACGACTTACCCGATCCTTGTGTATGCCATACAACTCCCCCTCGTCTGTCTCCTTGTTCTTGTTGCTTTACTCCTGGTAAACCATAAGATTCAGGCGTTTCATTAAGCAAGTGAGACAACTTCTGTTTTGAAATAAATCCAGAAGCTCGTAAAGTAGATTCTACGGCACGATTTACAGCGTAATATTGGTGATAACCTGCTAATTTCTTAACCGTTCGCACTGATACAATTCCGTTTTCATCTTCTTTTTTAAACTTCTCAAAAACAATAAAGTGACGCATTAAGTCCAACAATGTTGCTGGCTGTAACATTCCTGTGATTAAAGTTTCTAATTGGCTAACCAAGTGAGAAGCTTCTTGTTTTCCATCAGAAGTTTTCCACGTCATAAAACGAGATATTCCAGCAGATACTGTCCCTGCTTTTGCTTCTAACCCATCTGAGATAATAGAAAAAGCATTAAAAGTGAACAGCGAAGGAATCATTGCTTTATAGGTTTCTATCTGACGAAAAGCCGCATTGATGGTCGTTTGCTCATTTGTAGCATTCTTTAATTCAATAACTACCAAAGGCAGCCCATTGACAAAAATGATGATATCTGGCCTTTTATTGACTCCGTTTTCTACAATCGTAAATTGGTTAATCACCAAAAACTCATTGTGTAAAGGGTTCTCAAAATCTATTAGATTTACTAAATCCCCACGTTCTTGTCCTGCTACTCTTTTAGTAATAGAGATACCCTCTGACAGTAATCGGTGAAAACTTTCATTATTAGCCAACAAATCAGGAGATGCAATACGCATAACTTCTTTGATAGCCTCATTTTGTGCATCAATTGGAATTGATGAATTTATACGGCGTACCGCCTTTTCTAAGTGTTCTTTTAAAACAACCTCTTCAAAAGTAGTACGTGCTGGCGTAGCACTATCTGGTGCTATGTCCGCTCCGTTTATATATGTATATGCTTGCTTTTGTAATAGTTCAATTGCAAGTAATTCTATATCGTTTTCGGTCATAATGGTTAATGGTTATTAAGCTTCAATAGCGATCACAGAATTTGCAACACGTTTTTCTCCTCCAATCGGAGTTGTATAATAACGCTGCTCAATTCCCCACAATACATGTTTCAAATCAGTATCCGATTCAATCTTAAACTTACCATCTTCATAAGAAACTTGACCATATTCTTGTGTATAATCGTATATAGCTTGTTTCTCTACCTCATCATATCTATTCAAGATATCTTTAATCAAAGCTATTTTCTTTCTATTAGGGATTGAGATTCTTTCTACCGTAAAACTTCTTACTACATCTAAAAAATCACTATTTAAAAACTCTTGAGACTCTTCAGCAGTAGCTTCACGATACAACTGATCTAACCCTCTAAAAATCCTATTGGCTGTAGAAAGCTTTTTAAAATATAATATATCTGTTAGATTATCATAAATAACATCTGCATTGTCATTAATGGTAATAATAGGCTTTTCCTTTTCTATTGTTAATTCATTAATTGAAAACCACTTCTTACTAATGTAAAAGCTTGCACTAATAGCTTGAAAAAAGAAAAAATTCTCTTGTACTGTACAGATATAAGATAATTTCTTCAAATTCTCCTTTGTTATTTGATCAAAATTAACTGATTCAACTTCTTCTCTAATAAAATTAGACGCATATTGAGAGCCTGAAAAATTACTCAGCTTATAAAATTGTTCTTGCTCTATTAAAGTATTAGGATCGTATTCTATTGCTTCTTCTGGTACTTGCTCTAAACTATATATATTATTCTTGGTAGCTAAAACTCTGAATAAATCAGTATTCCTTTTGACTTTACCATAAATGTAGATCTCTGCCATATTATAAATCTAAAAAAGTGTAATTATTAATTCTTCTTAAATTTTCAAATCCAATAGAACCTGGATTTTTCAATTGTTTTTTGGTTATTAAAAATATTTTAGTGTTTTGAGCCGTTTTTATAAAGTAAAAATGATACCCAAACAATAAAAATATTGGGTTAAAATATAATGTTTGTGATAAAAAAGTGAAAACATAAATTATTGAAAACACAACAAACAAGGTTGGAATATCATTAACACTTAGTGACACAAAAAAATAACCCAAATATGTTGGTAAAAAATTATTATTAGCTAACTCTATTTCACTAATTGATGAACTCTTAATATTGTCTTTTGGCAACATCTTTGCAACTATAAAGCTTATAGCTGTTAATACTATTGGAAATAATATAAATAATCCCCATGACAGATATATACAGTCAAATGACTCTAAAAACTTTAAATAATATCTCTCTTTAATTAAGTAAATAACTACAATTAAATAAGTTGAATTAAATGCTAAAAAAAGTCTATATAAAAAGTCCATTATTATATTAATTTTACATTTTCACTCTTACCTCCCCACTCATTAACTTGGGTAATAAAGTATCACGAAGTTTGGTTAGGGTTTTTATTTGAATATTATTTATTTGCATCTTATTTAAAAGAGGTTCTATTTTTTCAGTCATTTTAACAATCTCCTTTTCACTTGGTATCAAAACCATAGCTTCATCTAAATCACTTCTTTTAATATGTCCCATCGTCGTTGCATGACTCTGAGCAATTGAAATAAACTCTCTTAAATGTTGCTTGCACCAGAAATAATAAAACCACTTTGGAAACCTATCTGAAGACACTTTAAATAGATGTTGATTTAATACACACTCCTCTCCATTCCAAATTTTCACCATTAACGAAGCAGACCAAGCAAAAATAACATCTCCTTCTTTTATAATATAACTTGATTTAACCTCATTTGTAGCCCAGTCGGAATTATCCGTTATACCTGTAGTCAATTCCTTTATTTTAAGAACAGGTAATTTATTTACACCATCCTTTGGAGGATATTTTTGGCAAGCTAAACCATTTAAAAAAGTTGCTATTCTACTTAATGAACATTCCTCCCATTCCTCTTTAGCTTCTTCAATAAACCACTGACAGAATAAGGTTTCAGCTAAATTTTCTAAGGTTTGGTTTTGTTCATGCAATAAATCTATTTTATCATCTAAACTACTTAGTACATCAGCAATAGCTTTTTGTTCTTCAAGAGGTGGTAGTTTTATCTCTATTTCCCTAAAAGTATCTCTCGTTATAGTATCAAAAACACCTCCGTGTGCAAACTGCTTTAAATTTGCAATAGTGAATTTTAGCAAATAAAAAATAAAATCATTAAAACTATATTTTTCTAAAGCTTTAATCCCATAACACGATTGATTAAAAGCCATTGTTTCATTCAATATTGCTAATGCTCCAACAGTTCCTCGCGCTGAAATTATTATATCCCCTTTTTCTAATAATTTTGTACTACTATTTTGTAACCCTATATCTGTTATATGTTTTTCTGTTTCCGACACATATTTTCTTCCTGTATTAAAGTCTACAACTGATAACCATGGTATATTTCCATTCCAAAACTCAGAAACACTAGTTTTTGGAGTACCTCCTCCAACTAAAGATATAATATCACTAAGTCTACAATCCTTCCACTCCTTATTCCCCATCACTGTCATTCTTCTTATTTAATTTCTTAGCTTGTTGTTTCTCTATTTTCTTTACACTATCTACTGTAGGTAGTTCTTCTGGCATTGTACCTCCCAATTCTTCAATTGTTTTACGCACTTTTGCCCCTACTTCAAAGTGTGCCTTATTTGCGTTTGCTTTGCCTTGGATGTTATCTCTACGCAATTTTCCCTCAGCTTGTGTAGCGCGGAATAAGTTAGCTGCCAACTCCGTACTGCCCATATGGTCTAATATCTGTTGACTTTTTTTCAATCCCTTTTTTTGGTGGATTCCCTTAGCGTCTAAACCACCGTATAATCCTTTATATCCATGGTTTTGAAAAATAGCATAATCTAAAGGCTTAATTACTCCAGCATCCTTTGCCGCAGCGGCAAGTTGGGTATTGTGTTTTGCTAATTCATTTCTCAAAAACAAGCGTCGCTCGTCTTCAGTTGATAAATTAGTATACTCATCCATCTCGCGTATCTCTTGTATACGCGTTTGAACTGCAAAATACGTTTGTCCTTGTGCCACAATCTCTTTAGAGGGATCGGCATTTTGAACCACAAGATAGCAGGCATAACGAGACATTTTTACACTATCCACCTCACGATGAGCTGTTTTACCAATCGCTATCATATCGAGGATATCCTCGAAATGATCCACAATATTTTGCCCACTATTCTCACAAGCTGTTTTAGCTCTAGCAATTACAGGCAGAAAATGGCGATACTCTGAATACTCAAATGTTTTTGCTAAATCGCGTGCACTCCAATATTCATTGCCATACTCATCAATATGTTTAATTTGCTCAAACAAGCTATCGTTTATATTTTGCATATCACCTCCCATACTTAAAGGTTTATTTTTAATAAATTATCTTTAATGATCTGATTTAGTTCTGCTTCTTTTTCTAATTGTTCTTCTAAGGTTGCCTTTAAAGAAGTGAAGCGATCTTCAAAATTGAAGTCATCTTCTTCATCAGGTAATCCTACATAACGTCCAGGTGTTAACACATAATCTAATTCGGCTACTTTACTCACTGGTACTGAGGCACAGAATCCTGCTACGTCTTCATAGGTTCCTTCTACATTACGCCAATTGTGATATGTATTTGAAATTAAGTCAATGTCCTCTTTACTCAATTCACGATTACGGCGATTGATTAGATGTCCTAAATTACGTGCATCAATAAACAAGATTTCATTAGTTGTATCGCGGTATGCTGGATTCTCAACTTTCTTACGTCTCATAAACCAAAGTGCCGCTGGAATTTGTGTATTTAAAAAGAGCTTAGCCGGTAAGTTAACAATACAATCTATCAATCCTTCTTCAATTAACTGCTTGCGTATTTCTCCTTCGCCTGATGTTTTAGAGGTCAAAGCCCCTTTAGCTAATACTACCCCAGCTTGTCCTTTTGGTGCTAAGTGGTAAATAAAATGTTGCAACCACCCAAAATTGGCGTTTCCAATAGGTGGTACACCATACTGCCAACGTGCGTCTTTACGCAATAGCTCTCCACCCCAATCACTTACGTTAAACGGAGGATTAGCTATGATATAATCAGCTTTTACATCTTTATGAGCATCATTTAAAAACGAACCTTCAGAGTTCCATTTTACCTGAGAAGAATCAATCCCACGAATAGATAAGTTCATCTTAGCTAATCGCCAAGTGGTTTGGTTAGATTCTTGTCCGTAAATTGAAATGTCATTTATATTTCCTTGACGTTCTAATACAAACTTTTCAGATTGTACAAACATCCCACCAGAACCACAACACGGATCAAATACACGTCCTTTGTAAGGTTCTAACATCTCAACTAATAGCTCTACAACAGAACGAGGGGTATAGAATTGCCCTCCTTTTTGTCCTTCTGCTAATGCAAATTGTCCTAAGAAATACTCAAATACGTGACCTAAAACATCCGCAGAACGTTCTGCCGTTTCTCCAAAGTCTATATTTCCTATTAAGTCAATTAACTCCCCTAAACTTGTAGGATCAAGGTTTTGTTTTGCGTAAACTTTTGGAAGAATTCCTTTTAACTGCGCATTTTCTGCTTCAATAGCATCCATCCCATCATCTACAATCTTTCCAATTGTAGGTTGTTTTGCACTGCTTTGTAAAAAAGACCAACGTGCAGATGGTGGTACAAAAAATACGTTTTCTGCTGTATATTCTTCTCTATCTTCTGGATCTGCTCCTTGGTCAATTTCTGCTGTTAGGTCTGCGTGCATCTTTTCAAATGCAATTGATATATATTTTAAGAAAATTAAACCTAATACAACATCTTTATACTCTGCTGCATTGATGTTTTTACGCAGTTTGTCTGCTGCTTTCCACAAGGTTTTCTCGATAGTTTCTTGAACTTCTTCTTTTTTCTTTTTTGCCATTCTGTGATTTAATTGTAATTCTTGTAAAAATATCTATTCTTTATATAAAAAGCTACTAAAATAAGGGGAAGTAACAATTTCATTGAGTGAAATATAAAAAAATAAAACAATAGTACTTCCTTACTATTTGGTAGTGATCAATATTTCATCTCTACCGATATGTAGAGCATTGCCGGGATACATAATAATTCACCTCTACACCTGGGGTGGTGGAAATTCAAATATAATTATGGAAATGGCAGTATCAGATGCAATGTGGAGACGCGAAGTATCACGTCTACCAAACGTCAGCGTGAAACGTGATTATTGCTGTAGAAACACATTATGTCATATACTATGCGGGCTAAAAATATTTAGCCCCTACATCGGATTTTTTTAGAAAACCGGGAACGGGAAACCAAAATACGCAATGTCTCTGTATGAATATGTATTATGCAGGTTTGTTTATAAATAAACAACATAGCGGACTAAAAATATTTAGGCCCTACATCGGATTTTTTTAGAAAATCGGGATCTGAAAACCGAAATACGCAATGTCTCTGTATGAATATGTATTACGCAGGTTTGTTTATAATTAAACAACATAACGGGCTAAAAATATTTAGCCCCTACATCGGGTTTTTTTAGAAAACCGGGATCTGAAAACCGAAAATAGGCAATGTCTCTGTATGAATATGTATTACGCAGATTTGTTTATAAATAAACAACATAACGGGCTAAAAATATTTAGCCCCTACATCGGATTTTTTAGAAAACCGGGAACGGGAAACCAAAATACGCAATGTCTCTGTATGGATATGTATTAAGCAGACTTGTTTATAAATAAACAACATAGCGGACTAAAAATATTTAGGCCCCTGCATCGGATTTTTTAGAAAACCGATAAATGTTAACCGAAAACACCATAATTCACCCCTACATCAAAAAAGAAAAGTCCTTTTACTCCGTCCCACTTTTGGTCAATTATATGTTCATTTGATAGCAAATGATAGCAAATGATGTCAAAATAACCACTTTTGAAAAAAAAGTTTTTTTATGACCGTAGTTTTGCAATGTAAAGATGAAGGAAATGTAGCTACACCAAATCGATACAATTCATTTATAACCTTTTAAAACTAAAATTATGGCAGAATTATCAATTGGAATCTTAGGTGGATTCAGCGGAAAAGTAGGAACTGTAGTAGGTGCTAACTGGAGAGGTAAAGACATTATTCGTGCTAAACCTAAAAAGAAAAAAAGAGTGGGGTCTGAACTTCAAATTAAACAACGTGCAAAGTTTAAGTTAATCGCGCACTTCTTAGCGCCGCTAAACAAAATTACGGCTAAGTATTTTGGACAGTACCAAGGTTCTAAATCACGTACGAATTTAGCTATGTCGCACCAATTACTGGAAACAGTAGTTGAAAGCGGTGAAGACTTTGAGATTGACTATTCTAAAGTGGTTATCACTAAAGGAAACTTGCCACAGGTTACTGTTACGGATATCGTAAAAGAAAACAATGAAATAAATATTTCGTGGAATACAAATATGACTTCTAAAATAGCAAAAGGCGATGACAAGATTGTTCCTATTTTATACTCAACCAATCAAAAAATGTTTTTCTTACCTGAAGAAACAGTAATGAGATCAGAACAAAGTATCCAAATTCCATTACCTGAAACCTGGGTAGGTAATGAAATTGTATTGTGGTTTGTTGTCGTAAATGCAAAAGAAACTGATTGTAGTATTAGCTCATTTTTAGGTTTATACTAAGCCTTTAAACTATTACTTAAACTTACTAATCAAAACCCCTTCAGTGTGATGCTGAGGGGGTTTTGTTTTACTTATATATTAATCACATTACATTTTTCATTTTTAACGTTATCTCACCAATATTATATGCATAAACAGAAGCAGGAACAAATGTAAAATTTATATCACTGGCTTTCTTTGTACCTTGCTTGTCTATACTTGTTACTAATGCATTCTCAAATTGATTTGATTTACAAAACTGTACTAAACTCATTAAGTCCTGAGGCATATCAAAAAAACGATTACTCCATTTTATTTCTACCCCCCAAAGAGGTTTGAACTTTTTATCATCTAATAAAACTAAATCTACTTCTCCTTCAAAACGTCCATTTTTCCAACGAGCATATGTTAAATCTAAATTTTCACGATGCATCCATTGTGATAATATAGCAGTTTCTACCATATTTCCCATTTCGCTATCTATCGCCTTAACTGGAGAAAACAATGCTGTTCTAAGCGATGAATTAGTTAAATATACTTTAAAACTTGTAACTCGCTTCAACCTTTTTGCATTGATATCAACTTTGTTTAACACTTTTATTAAAAAAGCAGCTTCTAAATATTCTAAATATTTTTTAAGCGTTTCTTTCTGAATACCGCTTTCTTTAGACATCGTTTCATATGAAAACTCATTACCTGTATTGTAAGCTATATATGTAAAAAAACGATTAAGTTCTTGTACATCTTTTATACCATATAAACTTGGTAAATCACGTAGTAATACTTTATCTACAATATCATTTTTCACATAACGTCCCATATCTTTTTGAATTTTTTCAGATAAAACCACTTCTGGATAACCGCCAAAATTTAGATATTGTAAAAATTCATTATTTAGCTCATCAATGTTTAATGGAAGACAATACGAAATCTCTTTTTCTCCATATTGAATAGTGCCTTTGTAAATAAGATGATTTTTATTTTTTAAATGAATAAACTCCTGAAAAGTAAGTGGAGGTAACATAAAATCAGTAAATCTCCCCGCTCCACTCTCTGTACTATGCCATTTTAAAGCTGCTGCTGCTGAACCAGAAACAATGAATTTTGTCTTAGGATAAGAATCTACTAATACTTTTAAATGTCGTTCCCAATCTTTTAAATATTGAATCTCGTCAAAAAAGACAAAACAATTGTCTAAACTATCTGTTTTTACAGATTCTTTACATAAGTCCAAAATTTCTTGTAAACTAAGATTTACATAAATAGGATTATCAATCCCTATAAAAAAAATACGTTGTGGATTTATATGTTCTTCGATTAAGCTATCAATAGCATGAAACATCATTACAGTTTTACCTACTCGTCTTGGTCCCATTAAAACAACTGCACGACGCACATCTGTTTCTGTTACAAAAGGATAAAATAAGTCAAAATATAATCTCTTAGACATCTCCTTATACAAGGATGGAATCTCTTCGCTTACCCACCAAGGGTTTTCATATTGTAAACGTTCAACTATTTTCTCTGTAGGAATAAGCCTTGAATTATTCATAATTTTTCTTATTTATACAAATATAGTAAAAATAGACAATTCTAAAAATGCTTATTTTTACAAAATATACTATAATAGATGTCTAAAATAAAAAATTAAAGCTTATTATTGAGAATAGGTCGGTAATACAATTCGCAATTACCATTTATACTAACACTTTGTGTCGTATGCTCTCTGGGCTAAAAATATTTAGCCCTACATCAGTCGTAAATGGAAATCATTGCTTTTAATAAACAATACATCATTATAAACCTCATAATTACAACTCATACAACAATAAAAAAACAATATGTCACGCAGTTATAATCGATGATAGGGCCACGTTAAATCACTTGTTAAAACTTGCAACAGAACAGAATTTAGCTATCTTCGTATTACTAAAACTGAAACAACTTTATGGAATGTATTTCTGTATTTGATATGCTCAAAATTGGCGTAGGACCTTCAAGTTCTCATACTTTAGGTCCGTGGAGAGCAGCAGAACAATTTTTAAATGAACTGCACGATCGCCAAATATTTAATCAAGTTTCTAATGTAAAAATAGACTTATATGGCTCGCTTTCTCTAACGGGAGTGGGACACGCAACGGACTTAGCTGTGATGCTGGGTTTAAGTGGGGCTGACCCTGAGTATGTGCCTGTGGAGGATATAAGCTCAATTATAGCTAAGATAAATGATACGAAAACCTTGGTTTTAGGGGGTAAAACACCAATTACCTTTGATCCTAAAACTCAAATTGTTTTCAATAGAAACTTCTTGCCTTTTCACGCAAATGGAATGACGTTTACTGCTCAATATGGTGAACACGAAATCTATGAATCTACTTTCTACTCTATTGGGGGTGGATTTGTTGTGAAAGAGGAAACGGCTCAGAATAAAGAAAATGACGAGATTAAAGCGTCTTTCCCTTTCCCTATTGATAAGGCAACTGAACTGTTAGCTTATTGTAAAGAGCAAGGAATGTCGGTTTCTGAAATCGTGTACGAAAATGAAAAATCTCTTCGTACGGATGATGAAATTCACCACGAACTTATGCGTGTGTGGAATACAATGCTGGAGTGTATGTACATTGGTTGTCACACTGAAGGTATATTGCCTGGTGGACTAAATGTGCGTAGAAGGGCGTATGATACTCACTCTAAATTAAAAGGCGACTTACCTTATACTAATCCACAAGAATGGCTACAAACAATCCGCAAGACGAAGGTGTACTTCCGCCAAATCTTGAAATGGGTAAGCTGTTTTGCTTTAGCTGTAAACGAGGTTAACGCTGCTTTAGGTCGCGTTGTTACTGCTCCTACAAATGGTAGTGCGGGAGTAATTCCGGCTGTTTTGATGTACTATTTGGTAATTGAAAACCACAAGGCAAGTGAGAAAGAAATTAAGCAGTTCCTTTTAGTGGCAGGTGAAATTGGTAGTATCTTCAAAAAAGGAGCAACTATCTCTGCTGCAATGGGTGGTTGTCAGGCTGAAATTGGCGTGTCAAGTGCTATGGCGGCTGGTGCATTGTGTGAAATGATGGGTGGTACGCCTGAACAAGTGATGATGGCAGCTGAAATTGCAATGGAACACCACTTGGGATTAACGTGTGATCCGATCGGTGGTTTAGTACAGGTACCTTGTATTGAAAGAAATACAATGGGAGCTATTAAGGCTATTAATGCGGCTGAATTAGCGTTAGACACTGATCCTAAGAATGCGAAAGTGCCTTTGGATAAAGTGGTTAACACGATGTGGGAAACAGCTAAAGATATGAACAACAAGTATAAAGAAACTTCTGAAGGTGGACTGGCAGTTGCTGTTAGTTTGTCTGATTGTTAACTATATGAAGAGACTAATAACGACAATACTTTGTTGTATTACAATACAAACGTGGGCGCAAGACATACTGTATGTCAACGCGCCTACGGTTGCTTATAAGGATAGCCAAGCAACGCAAAAAATGGGTGTCTACACACAAGGAACACAGCTGACTTCGTTTGAAAAAGTGTCTAATAAATTGTATAAAGTGCTGGTTGATTACCAATCGCCTATGTACATAAACGACATTAAAAACCTCAGCACGAAGTATAAAGCGGTGGAAACAATTGCTTCTCCTGCTCCTATTATTGATGAGGACGAGTTTTATGCGGCTCCTCACTTGTTTACAACTGTGGCGGGACTAAAAGTTCGCGAGTATCCTTCAAGTACGTCTTCTGTGTTGGGAACAGTGCTAAATGGTACTATTGTGCCACTACCCTTTTTCCCTGATGATAAAGAAGCGTGGGTTCCTATTGATTATATGGATAGAAAGGGGTATATTCAAGCAAAATTTTTAGGACAACGCCCTGATTTAGACGAGTTAATTCAAGCGTATAAGTATGCTACGGACACTCAGGACCAAAAGAAATACGCTGAACGCGTGTTGGAATTGGGTTGGAATAGTGCACATTATTACACAATTCAGGCGTTAGACGTTTTTGTTGAGTATGCTAAAAACAACAATTTGATGGAGTTAGCAGAGATTAATCAACTTAAAAAACAAGTTTTAGAGGCAACTCCGCTTGACGGGGATTCAAGTAAAGTAGAAAAGCTACAGAAAAAACAACAATTTGGTTTTACAATCAACGGCATCGTTGAACCATTGGCTGGTTTTGATGGAGAGCTGGTTAAACAATACATTGGGTATCCTTTAGAGACGTACTCGGATTTGGAAGATTGTGCTTTAGGTGATTATGAAGGTAATGCTTTATATAACTCGGCTGAGTTTATCACGAACGATTTGTCAAGTACCGTGAAAGCTCGAAAAATGGATATGCTTAATTTCAACGGTTTTAAAATTGGCAAGCATTTGCTAAATGGCGAAACAACGGAGAAAGATTTTTTAAAAATAGCTAAGGGATTGATAGGTAATATCTCGCCTTTAGACAAATCATACACCATTTATTTAGATGGACAGGCTTACCTTTTCATCTTCCAAAATGGATTATTATCAAGAGTGGAATTGATTTATTACTGTTAATCCTTTTAATTCCCCTCTTTTTATCTAATTTTACATTTCTAACAAAAAGAACAATTATGTCAGTAGCAAAAAAAGATTATAAGAAAGTGACTACTAAGTCGCTTATCGATATGAAAGCTAATGGTGAAAAAATTTCAATGCTTACGTGTTATGATTACTCAATGGCTAAAGTATTGGAAGCTGGAGGAGTAGATGTAATGCTTGTGGGTGACTCTGCAAGTAATGTAATGGCAGGACATGAGACAACATTGCCTATTACATTAGACCAAATGATTTATCACGCACAATCTGTTGTACGTGGTGCGGAGAGAGCTTTAATAGTTGTTGACTTGCCATTTGGTTCTTATCAATCGGATCCTAAAGAAGCTTTGCGTTCTGCAATTCGTATCATGAAAGAAAGTGGTGCACACGCAGTTAAAATGGAAGGTGGAATTGAAATTAAAGATGGTATTAAACGTATCTTAGATGCTGGTATTCCTGTAATGGGACACTTAGGTTTAACGCCTCAATCTATTTACAAATTCGGAACTTACACGGTAAGAGCTAAGGAAGAAGAAGAAGCAGCTCAATTAATTCAAGACGCTAAAATGTTGGAAGAAATTGGATGTTTTGCTGTTGTTTTAGAGAAAATTCCTGCTGCTTTAGCGAAAAAAGTAGCTGAAAGCATTTCTATTCCTGTAATCGGAATTGGTGCTGGTAATGGTGTTGACGGACAAGTATTGGTTATCCACGATATGATTGGTTTAACACACGAGTTCAACCCTAAATTCTTACGTCGTTATTTAAACATTTTCGACCAAATGAAAGAGGCTGTTGAGCAATACGTACAAGACGTTAAAGCTGTTGATTTCCCCAACGAAAATGAACAATATTAAGCTTATATACTCTTTTATATAAGTTCAAAAATATCCTTTAAACACTATTAAAGGATATTTTTGTTTTAAAATCTATTCTATGAAAATTGTTTCTACACCTGATAACTTACAAGTGCTTCACGAGGATAACCATATTATTGTGGTTAATAAACGCGTGGGGGATATTGTTCAAGGTGACCAAACGGGCGATATGCCGCTAAGTGATATCGTCAAGCTTTATTTAAAGAAAAAATACAACAAACCGGGTGAGGTGTTTTTAGGGGTGGTTCACCGCTTAGACAGACCTACATCGGGATTGGTGGTTTTTGCTAAGACTTCAAAAGCGCTTACTCGCTTGAATGAGTCGTTTAAAAATAGAGAAACACAAAAAACGTATTGGGCGGTAATTAAGAATGCCCCTCCTAAAGTGGAAGATACTTTAGAGCATTTCTTGGTTAGAAACCCTAAAAACAATACGTCTAAGGCGCATAAAAAGGAAGTTCCAAATAGTAAGAAAGCAAAGTTGTCTTACCGTATGTTCCATCAGTTGAAAACATACTCTGCTTTGGAGATTGATTTACACACGGGACGACACCACCAGATTCGCTGTCAACTTGCCGCTGTGGGGTGCCCGATTAAAGGCGACTTAAAGTATGGCGCTGACCGCAGTAATCCTGATGGAGGTATTCACTTACACGCACGCAAGCTTACTTTTGTGCATCCTGTAACAAAAGAATCCTTGACGATAACTGCCCCTACTCCAGAAGATGTTATCTGGAATGAGGTATCAAACTAAAATATAAAAGGTGCATATCAATTGCGATATGCACCTTTTATATTTTATATGGTTACCAGTTACCGGTTCAACGCATCACGTTTCACGTATTTCGGTTTTCAGTTTCCGGTTTTCAGTTTCCGGTTCGACGCATCACGTTTTACGTTTCACGTATTTCGGTTTCCATATCACGCATCGCGCTCGTACGGGCGAACCTATGTGTTCGCCCCTTGTTGTTT
>NZ_JBBPHM010000022.1:0-43815 GCF_038039755.1 Myroides sp. C1519 | reverse complement strand
ACAGTACAAAACAGGATTATCAACTATAGCTGTACAGCTATAGTAGGACGAGACATATTTTTTTGCATTCATTTACAGAGTGTATGTATACTGTATGTATAGTGCTTGTATACTGGTTGTATACTTTCTATGTAAAAATATACAAACACCCTACATACATTAAACATAGGATATACATACTGACTGCATAAAACAGTCTTAACATTCGCGGTATTTTCTCAATGCTTTCAACAACTACTTTTTCCTTGTTTTAAAACACACACTCCTATTGCCTACTTATAAGAGTAAAAACTAATTTTATAATAACATAAACAGCCTAATCGTCTTTTTAAAGTATATTTGCCTTTTGTAAAAAACAGATTCACTTTGAGATACTTTTTAGAATTCGCTTATAACGGAACTCATTATCACGGTTGGCAACTACAACCGAATACTAAAACGGTACAAGAAACGCTTACTCACGCTATTTCTACCTTACTTCGCACACCTATTGAGCTGGTGGGGGCTGGAAGAACAGATGCTGGGGTTCACGCAAAACAGATGTATGCACATTTTGATTTTGACGAGCCTTTTGAAAAAGCGACTTTGGTTCAAAAAATGAATTCTTTTTTACCTGAAGATATTGTTGTTTTTGACATTCATACCGTTGCTGAGGATGCACACGCTCGTTTTGATGCTACTGCTCGTACGTATGAATACCATATGCATTTGTTTAAAGATGCTTTTTCTAACGATTTAAGCTTTTATCACTTCAGACCATTAAACGTTGGGTTGATGAATGAAGCGGCTAAAATCTTATTTGAATATGAAGACTTCGAGTGCTTTTCTAAAACGCATACGGATGTTTTCACATTCAACTGTACGATTTACAAAGCAGAATGGGAAGTAAAAGACAACAATAAATTAGTGTTTACTGTTTCTGCAAACCGCTTCTTGCGAAATATGGTGCGTGCAATAGTAGGTACATTAATTAATGTTGGTCTGGAAAAAATTACGCTTGACGATTTTAGAAAAATCATCGAAAGCAAAAACAGAGGAAACGCAGGGTTTTCAGTTCCCGGAAAGGGACTATTTTTAACTAAAGTAAGTTATCCTTATTTATGAAACGAATTAAATCTATATCACTACAAAAAATATTAAACTTCGCTAAGCCTTATAAAAAGCGATTTAATTGGGTAGTGGTATTTGCTATAACTTTATCCATCTTTGCTGCTATACGCCCGTATATGCTAAAGCTAACAGTGGATGAGTATGTACAGAAACAAGACAAAATGGGATTACTTCTTTATGTAGGACTAATGGGTATTGTCTTATTATTAGAAGTGTCTTCTCAATTTTTCTTTACTTATTGGGCTAACTGGTTAGGACAAGACATTGTTAAGGACATCAGAGAAAAATTGTTTGATAAAATCATCAGTTTTAGAATGCGCTATTTTGACAATGAACCTGTTGGTAAATTAGTAACGCGTTCGGTGTCTGATATTGAGTCTATCGCAAGTATTTTTAGTCAAGGACTTTTTATGATTGTCAGTGACTTACTTAAGATGTTTGTGGTGCTTTGTATTATGTTCTATATGAACTGGAAATTGAGCTGTATCGTATTAGTTGCAATGCCAATATTACTTTATGCAACTCGCGTATTCCAGTTAAAAATGAAAACCGCTTTCCAAGAAGTACGTACGCAGATTTCTAACCTAAATACTTTTGTTCAAGAGCGATTGACAGGAATGAAAATTGTTCAATTGTTTTCAAGAGAGAATATAGAATACGAGAAGTTTAAAGAAATCAACCAACGACACAATCAAGCTTGGTTGAAAAACATTATGTACAACTCGATTTTCTTCCCTATTGCTGATATTGTATCATCGCTAACCTTAGGGTTTGTTATTTGGTACGGAGGAATGTCGATTGTGAATGGTGATAACTTAACCACGTTTGGAGATTTGTTTGCTTACACAATGTTGATTACAATGCTTTTTAACCCATTGCGTCAAATTGCGGATAAGTTTAACGTAATGCAAATGGGAATTATTGCAGCGGAACGCGTGTTTGAAGAACTTGAACTGGACGAGGTTATTGAGGATAAAGGTACGCTTATTGCTCCGCAGTTTAAAGGACATATTTTAATGAAAGATGTGCGATTTAGCTATATTCCTGAAGTGGAAATTTTAAAGGGTATTAACTTAGAAATTGAAGCTGGAAAAACAATTGCTATTGTCGGGTCTTCTGGAGCAGGAAAGTCAACAATCATCAACTTATTAAACCGCTTTTACGATATTAATAGTGGTTCTATCAAGATTGATGGTACAGATATAAACGAGTTTAAACTGGATTCGCTACGAAAACAAATTGCTGTGGTACTACAAGATGTTTTCTTGTTTAGTGATAGTATTTTTAACAATATTACGTTACACAATCCTAATATTAGTAGAGCGGATGTAATTAAAGCAGCGAAAACAATCGGTATTCACAACTTCATTGAAAGTTTACCAGGTGGATATGATTACAACGTGAAAGAAAGAGGAGTTATGTTGTCATCAGGACAAAGACAGCTTATTGCTTTTTTACGTGCTTATGTAAGTAACCCAAGTATTTTGATATTAGATGAGGCTACTTCTTCTATTGATACACATTCAGAAGAATTACTTCAAAACGCTACTGATTACTTAACAAAAGGGCGTACATCAATTATCATTGCCCACCGTTTGGCTACCATTGTCAATGCAGATCAAATCATTGTTATGGACAAAGGTCAGATTGTTGAAAAAGGAACGCATAAAGAACTCCTTGAATTAGAAAATGGGTATTATAAAAACCTATATGAATCGCAATTTAAAATTGCAGAAGGAGCTTAAAAATATGAATTGAGGGAAGATGTTATCTTCCCTCTTTTTTTTGTTTAAAAAATGGCTTTCCCTTACAATTAGTGAATTTATTACAACTATTAAGTGTTATAGTTAAGCTATCTTAAAGTGATTTTATACTTACTAAGAGATTAGACAGACTACAGAACCTGCATATTTACTGCCAAGTTTTTTAATGGATTGGTAAAAAATAAGTGTATTTTCTGACAATAATAAATTGTTAGACGACAAAATACTAATCCCCCTTCACAATTCATTAAAGAACAGCTGACCAACTTTTCAATCCGAAAGTTTCAAGTAAGAAAATAAATGATTATTTTCGTAGCATAAAATATAGAAATATATACATATGAAATTCGATATTATTGTTTTAGGAAGTGGCCCTGGAGGTTACGTGACTGCGATCAGAGCATCTCAATTAGGCTTTAAAGTTGCGGTAGTTGAAAAAGAAAACTTAGGAGGTATCTGTTTAAACTGGGGATGTATCCCTACGAAAGCACTTCTAAAATCTGCCCAAGTATTTGAATACCTTAAACACGCTTCTGATTACGGATTGACTATCAATGGTGAAGTAGACAAGGATTTCAATGCTGTTGTTGCACGTTCTCGTAATGTTGCAGAAGGAATGAGCAAAGGAGTTCAATTCTTAATGAAAAAGAATAAAATCGAAATCATCGATGGATTCGGAAAAGTAAAAGCTGGTAAAAAAGTTGACGTAACTGATAAAGATGGTAACGTAACTGAAATATCTGCTGATCATATTATCATCGCTACTGGTGCGCGTTCAAGAGAATTACCAAACTTACCACAAGATGGTAAAAAAGTAATTGGATACCGCCAAGCAATGACTTTACCTCAACAACCTAAGAAAATGATTGTTGTTGGTTCTGGTGCAATTGGAGTTGAATTTGCTTACTTCTACAATGCAATGGGTACTGATGTAACTATTGTAGAGTTTATGCCAAATATTGTTCCTGTTGAAGACGAAGATATCTCTAAACAATTTGAGCGTTCTTTGAAAAAAGCAGGTATCAAAATTATGACTAACGCTTCTGTAGAAAAAGTTGATACTACTGGTGAAGGAGTAAAAGCTACTGTGAAAACAGCTAAAGGAGAAGAAATCATTGAAGCAGACATCGTATTATCTGCTGTTGGTATCAAATCTAACATTGAAAACATCGGATTAGAAGAAGTTGGTATCGCTACTGATAGAGATAAAATCTTAGTAAACGATTTCTACCAAACTAATATCCCTGGATACTATGCAATTGGAGACGTTGTTCCTGGACAAGCGTTAGCACACGTTGCTTCTGCTGAAGGAATCTTATGTGTTGAGAAAATTGCTGGTCACCACGTTGAACCATTAGACTACGGAAATATCCCTGGATGTACTTACGCTACTCCTGAGATTGCTTCTGTTGGTATGACTGAGAAAAAAGCTAAAGAAGCTGGTTATGATATCAAAGTTGGTAAATTCCCATTCTCTGCTTCTGGTAAAGCAAAAGCTGCTGGTACTCCTGACGGATTCGTAAAAGTTATCTTTGATGCTAAATACGGAGAGTGGTTAGGTTGTCATATGATCGGAGCTGGTGTTACTGATATGATTGCTGAAGCAGTTGTAGCACGTAAATTAGAAACTACAGGATACGAAATCTTGAAAGCGGTTCACCCTCACCCTACAATGAGTGAAGCAGTGATGGAAGCTGTTGCTGAAGCTTACGGTGAAGTTATTCACTTATAAGATTAAATATCAACAATATAGAAAAGCCTGTCAAAATTTTGACAGGCTTTTTTTATTCCCTATATTTATTTTTATTAACTATAAAAACACCACGTAATGAAACGTTCAAGTGCAAATTTTTACAGGACAATACTGTTTTTAGTATTTGTCGTCGGACTGATTTTATTGATCAAGAGTATCGATACCTATATATTTACACAGTCTTTTGAACTTTTATCTTTCTTAACGCCACTACTATTCCTTTCTGTAGGAGTATGGGGTAGTAAGAAATTAACCCAACTTAAGAAATAGTCATTTTCTTCCCGTAAATTTCTATTGCTTAATTCCTAACATTAGAATAACGACATGATGGTTTTATCAAACAAAGAAGGTCATTTATTGCTAAATGACCTTCTCTTATTTAAACTCATTATTTATCTATTTTTTATATAACAACTCTCCTTTTTTCCTCTTTCCTTTTGATAAATAAACAGGTAAAATACTTCATTAAAAAAGCAATAATATATCCATAAAAAAATGCCTTACTCTAATTTAATTAGAATAAGACATCTTTTATATTATTTAAAAAAGGATAAACAAACTGCTAAATAGCAAGATGAATACTCCTATAAAACTTAATCCTTTTAGTTTATCTACTTTGTTTTTCCATAGTGAATGTCCCCATATAAATGGCAGTACAGTAATTGATATTAGAAGTGGCAGCCATAATATTTCATATACTGCACCAATTAATGCGTTACCATATATACCTTCTTCTTGTAACAGAGATAAACTAACTATTATACTAAACAATATAATGGTTATAAAACTGTAAATAGATAATAAACGATTTGTCATAATTACCACTCTTTATAAAATAAAGATAGTACTAATTATAATATAAAGATAGTACTAATTATAATATATATTAAATACCTAAGTAATTACTTGGAGTAATATTTTTTAATTCATTTTTAATATCTTCTGAAACAGCAAGCGTTTCGATGAAATTGTGAATAGACTCTTTGTTAATTACTGCATTAGTACGCGTTAAATCTTTTAATGCCTCATACGGATTAGGATAAGCTTCTCTTCTTAGAATAGTCTGAATAGCTTCTGCCACTACAGCCCAGTTATTTTCTAAGTCTTGCTCAAACTTCTCAGCATTCAACAATAACTTATTTAATCCTTTTAACGTAGATTCAAAAGCAATTAATGTATGTCCTAATGGCACACCAATATTACGCAACACTGTACTATCTGTTAAGTCACGTTGTAAACGCGATAAAGGCAATTTAGCCGATAAATGTTCAAATATAGCGTTAGCAATACCTAAGTTTCCTTCTGAGTTTTCAAAGTCAATAGGATTCACTTTATGTGGCATTGCAGAAGAACCAATTTCACCAGCTTTAATCTTCTGTTTGAAGTACTCCATAGAAACATATGTCCACACATCTCTATCTAAGTCCATAAGTATCGTATTAATGCGTTTTAACGCATCAAAGAACGCTGCAAAATGGTCATAGTGCTCAATCTGTGTTGTAGGGAACGAATGTTTTAACCCTAATGTTAATTCAACGAAGTCAGTTCCAAACTGTTTCCAATCGTGTCCTGGGTAAGCAACATTATGTGCGTTAAAGTTACCTGTAGCCCCACCAAACTTAGCTGCGAAAGGAACATTGTTTAACAAGCGTAACTGCTCTTCTAAACGAACAACAAATACGTCAAACTCTTTACCTAATCTTGTAGGAGAAGCAGGTTGTCCGTGTGTACGTGCTAACATAGGAACGTCTTTCCACTCAACGCTTAACTCTTTCAACTTGTTTACTACCTTAACGAAAAGTGGCATATAAACATCGTGAAAAGCTTCTTTCGTCATTAACGGAATAGCCGTATTATTAATATCTTGAGAAGTAAGTCCAAAGTGAATAAACTCTTTGTATTCCTCAAGCTTAAGTTGATCAAAGGCATTTTTGATAAAGTATTCAACTGCCTTAACATCGTGGTTAGTCGTTTTTTCAATCTCCTTAATCCACAAAGCGTCTTCTGTACTAAACTCTTGGTATAGCTTACGCAATTCAGGAAATACATCTGAAGATACTCCTGCTAATTGAGGAACGTTATGCTCACACAACGCTATAAAATATTCCACCTCAACTAAAACACGGTATTTAATAAGTGCTTCTTCTGAAAAGTAATTCGCAAGTCCAACTGTCTTGTTTCTGTAACGCCCATCTATTGGGGAAATAGCGTTTAATTCTGTTAACATAATTTAGAATGTGTTGTTAAAAAACAAAGATAAACCATTAACTACAAAATATAAAAATATGGCATAAAAAAAGATAGCTTTTTACGGCTATCTTTTGAAAATTATTTAGACCACTCTTTTATAGCGTCTTTGTTTATCTTAATGTAATCTAAGTTATTAGCTTTTTCTGCTAACGCTAAAGCAAGCTTAGCTGTTTCTACTGCGGCTACTTTATCTCCTGATTTTGCTTGAATCTGAGATTTCAAACGAACAAAGTAATAAGGCACTTTATCTCCTGATTTCTGTATTGCTGCATCTACCCATTCTAACGCTTTTTTAAGGTCTTTTCCTGTTAAGTAGTAGTATTCTGCTGCCGCATAATAATCTACAACCTTAGGGCCAGAAAAAGTCTCCTCTATTGTTTCCATTGCCAATTGATCAGTTGGAACAGTAAAGCGAATAGGTACAATTACTTTTTCCCACATTATCTCTAAATCAGCATAATCTATATTCACATTATTTACAGCAATTGTCAGTGTTTCAAATTTGCGATCAGAACCAATTGCTTTTACTTTAGTTGACAGAGCTACTTTGCTTTCATCCCATTTTTCAGGCAATCCCCAATTGTTTGTATCTGCGTAAAAGATGATTTCCCACTCCTCTACTTTTGGAATACTATACAAGGCATAAGAACCTTTTTTCAATGTTTTACCACCAATAACAACATCATTACCAAAGGTAACAACAGTGTTCATATTTGCTCCGGTTCTCCAAAGTCTTCCATAAGGAACCAAATCACCAAAAACTAAACGCCCACGCATATTAGGTCTTGAATAATCTATATTTACATCTGTTAACCCAACTACTTGGTGAATCTCTGATTTTGTACTGGTAGGTGGAGTGTGTACCTGTGCATTTGTGCACAAAGCAAACAATCCAAAAGCGATTGCAACTAAACTTCTTTTCATTTTATAACAATTTTTCTGATTTTTCCTTTTCCTCTTCCCTTCACTATCTACACGTGAAATCAAGTATTGTAAATACAATATTTCCCTTGTAGTTAATGATTAGCATACCTAAGTATAGCTATCAAATGTATTGACTTATATCTTAATATTTTCTCAAAATGCAAAGTTTTATTTACGTAATAACACAAAAAAAGCCGAGTGAAATAATCACTCGGCTTTGTACTTAACTAATTGATAAGTTTTATTTTACTTTCTGAACTCCGCTCTCTAACCAAGCTTTGTAGTCATCTACATCTGGTGTATATCCTACTGCTTCAGTTAATCGGTTTTCTTTACTATCTAAAATAATATAGTATGGTTGCGCATTAGCGTGGTAATTCTTCATTTGGAAATCACTCCATTTATTACCAATCGTCTTAATTTTCTTACCTGTTGTCTCAGAAATATACTGCTCATTTTCAGGTAGCTCCTTTTTGTCGTCAACATAAAGTGAAATCAAAACAACTTCATTTTTAAGAATTGACAATACTGATGGATCTGACCATACGTAGTCTTCCATTTTACGACAGTTAACACAAGCAAATCCTGTAAAGTCTAATAAAATAGGCTTGTTTACTGATTGTGCATAAGCTACTCCTTTTTCGTAATCTGTAAAAGCAACGATATCGTGTGCTCCTAATTTAGCTCCATCTGGCAATACACCTACTGCATCACCACCTGCTGAACCACCTTTTCCTCCAACTCCATACGGACTTTCACTGTACGTCATTGGTGGCGGGAAACCTGAAATAATCTTTAATGGTGCTCCCCATAATCCAGGTACTAAATAAATAGTAAACGTAGTTACTAAAAGAGCCATAAATAATCTTCCGACAGAAATACTATCTGTTGGACTATCGTGAGGTAATTTAATTTTTCCTAATAAGTACAATGCCCAAGCACCAAAAATAGCAATCCAAATAGCTAAGAATACTTCTCTTTCTAACCAATGCGCTTGTAATACTAAGTCTGCATTTGATAAGAATTTAAAAGCTAAAGCTAACTCTAAGAAACCTAATGATACTTTTACCGTGTTTAACCATCCTCCAGAACGAGGCATTGAGTTTAACCACCCTGGGAACATTGCAAATAACATAAATGGTAAAGCTAATGCCAATGAGAAACCTAACATCCCAACAATAGGTGCTATTCCTCCTTTAGACGCTGCTTCTACCAATAAAGTTCCTACAATAGGTCCTGTACAAGAAAACGACACAATAGCCAAAGCTAAAGCCATAAATAGGATACCAATAATACCACCTCTATCTGCTTGTGAATCTACTTTATTCGCCCAAGAGTTAGGTAACATAATTTCAAATGCTCCTAAGAAAGACGTAGCAAATACCACTAATAACAAGAAGAAAATCACATTAAAATAAACGTTAGTTGATAACGCATTTAATGAATCCGCTCCAAATATGGCAGTAACAATTGTTCCTAATATTACATAAATAAAAATAATAGACAATCCGTAGATAATCGCATTCTTAATCCCTTTAGCACGTGTTTTACTTTGTTTTGTAAAGAAACTAACCGTCATAGGAATCATAGGGAATACACAAGGTGTAAGTAAAGCTGCAAAACCAGAGAAGAACGCAAGAATAAAGATTGTAAACAATCCTCTTTTCTCTTCTTTCTTATTTGTAACTACTGCTCCATCTGTTTCACTTGTAGCACTATCTTTCGATTCTGTTGCTGAAGTTTTTGTAGCGTATTCTTCAAAGTTTTTAACCTCAACAGAAGTTAAAGTCTTTAAGTCAAAAACAAATAAATTACTTTGACTGATACATACTTCTTCACAAACTTGGTATGCTAATTCAACTTGTACATTTGGTGTATCTTGATTTGTCAACTTGATATCCTGAACCAATTTTACTGGTCCTACAAAATAAGTTTCATCAACATCAAAAATATCGTTGAACGTTGTTTTTGTTTCACTCTCTTTTGCCGCTCCTACTAACTCATAATTTCCCTCTTGGTTGTTATAAATAAACTCTGTAGGTAGTGGTCCTCCATCTGGAGTGTGCTGAGAATACATATGCCATCCCTCTTGAATAACACCATCCCAAGTGATAGTGTATTCTGTGTCAGACTTCTTCTCGATTTTAGTTTGCCATTTCGCAGGGTTTGCAATCTGTGCTTGCATTGACACAAATGACACTAAAAAAAGTAGCAAATAAGCTAATTTTCTCATAAAATAACTTGAATTTTAAAAATGTTTGTAGTTGTATTTTTTATCTTAAATCGTTCATCCATTCGACTTCCAATAATCCATACAATTTTATCTTCTGAGCATAAAAGATAGGTATTTTCTTTATCTATCAGACTAAACTTCTCGTCTTTAAAGAACTTACTTACTTTTTTACTGCCCTTCATCCCAAAAGGAATAAATTTATCTCCACTTCTGTATTTTCGAATAGATAAAGGAAACTTTAAAGCATCTCCATCCACATAAATTACAGAACTATCGCTTTTTAATTCTTTTTCTTCATAAGGTGTTATACTAATCTTTAGTGGTTCGGTTAATGTTTGTTTTGGTTCTAAAAAATATATTTGTTCTTTATTCTCTTCTTTATCTGCTAAACGTTGTAAAATAAGTTCATCTCTATTCTTAAGCAACATATGCGTTGGTGAATAAACTACTTTACCTGATGTAGCATCTAATAAGTTTTCTATATCGCTCCAAGCTGTAAATCCGTAAGGCTGTAACCAGCGATATAAATAAGCTATAGGCGAAGATAATTCTTTTAGCGCTAAAATATCAATAATCAACTGATTGTCTATGCTTTTAACTATTTTTTCAAAGTATAAACGACTTGCATCTTCACTTAAATCAAATGTTTGCTGTAAGTAATCAATTGTTTTTTGAAACGAATTTGCAAACTGATCATTAGTCTCTTTTACTAAAGGCAATATGTTTTGTCTGATTTTATTACGAAGATATTTTGTCTGAGCATTTGTATAATCTTCTCGCCAAGTAATCTTATTTTCTTCAGCGTAATTAACTATCTGCTCTCTTGTAAATGGCAATAATGGACGTCTGATATAATCATTCTTAGCAGGTATTCCCAACAATCCTTCAATACCTGTTCCTCTTGATAAATTGATTAAAAACGTTTCCATAGAATCATCTAAGTGATGAGCTGTTAACAAGTATTTATACTCCCCTTTTGCAATGAGGGATTTAAACCAATCATACCTCAACTCTCTGGCAGCAATTTGAATAGATATCTTATTCTCC
Source organism: Myroides sp. C1519 (assembly GCF_038039755.1). Taxonomy (NCBI): domain Bacteria; kingdom Pseudomonadati; phylum Bacteroidota; class Flavobacteriia; order Flavobacteriales; family Flavobacteriaceae; genus Myroides; species Myroides sp. C1519. The sequence goes on along the minus strand of NZ_JBBPHM010000022.1, from coordinate 32,735 downwards.
TCAGCGTATTGTTCTGTTTGAAACTCCGCTACAAAAACGGGAATATCTAATTGTTTTCCCAATTGCTCTACAAAAGCCTGATCATCTATACTATCTTGTTTACGCAAGTGGAAATTGCAATGTGCTATTGCAACATTTAGTTTTAGTTGATGACATAGGTGTACTAAAACGACACTGTCTATCCCACCACTAACGGCAAGTAACAATGGTTTTTCTACTAATTCTTGAAAATTACTTTCAATATGTACTTTAAGTTGACTTAACATTTTAATCTAAAGTCACCAAAGTAAATAAATAAATTCGGAAAGAGAAATGAATTTAGTGTGTTTTTACGAAGACAAGGGCTTTTTTAAGATACTATTATACTTCTTCCATTACCACTTACTTAAATGCAATAGAACTTAGGTGAAATAAATATCCTTTACTTTACAATCAAAAGTATATACCTAATTTAAAAAATAAAAAAAGGAACCAACTCTCGTTGATTCCTTCTGTATTATATTTCTCCTTTGTTTCCAAGATTAGATGCTTGTGCGTATGTTTTCCATTTTGCGATACACTCTTGCATATCTTCAGGAATTTCAGTTTCAAATCGCATAAACTCTTTTGTTATTGGATGTTCAAAACCTAATGTTCTTGCGTGTAGTGCCTGTCTTGGTAAAACGCTAAAACAATTATCTACAAACTGTTTGTACTTCGTAAATGTAGTTCCTTTCAAAATAAGGTTTCCTCCATAACGTTCATCGTTAAACAAGGTATGTCCAATAGACTTCATATGTACACGAATCTGGTGAGTACGTCCTGTTTCTAATCGACAAGAAACTAAAGTAACATATCCTAAACGCTCAATTACCTTATAATGCGTAACTGCCCATTTTCCCATAGTTTCGTCGTCAAAAGCAGCCATTTGCATTCTGTCTTTAACGTGGCGACCGATATAGCTTTCAATTACTCCCTCATCTTCTTCAACATTTCCCCATACCATTGCCATATACTCACGCTCCGTAGTTTTTGCAGCAAACTGTTTTTGCAATTCAGTCATTGCCCACTCTGTTTTTGCAACTACTAAAAGTCCTGTTGTATCTTTGTCAATACGGTGTACTAATCCTGGACGTTCACTACTATTTAAAGGTAGATTATCAAAATGGTAAGCCAATGCATTTACCAATGTCCCTGTGTAATTACCGTGTCCTGGATGAACTACAAGTCCTGCTGGTTTATTAATAACTAAAACAGCGTCATCTTCATAAACTATATCTAACGGAATATCCTCTGGTATGATGATGTTTTCAAATGGTGGTTGTTTCATCAACACACGTACAACGTCCATTGACTTCACTTTGTGATTTGATTTAACAGGTACATCATTCACAAAAATATTTCCATTTGCAGCAGCTTGTTGGATTTTGTTTCTCGTAGCATTTTCTACTAAGTTCATTAAAAACTTATCTACTCTAAGAGGAGCTTGTCCTTTTCCTGCTTCAAATCTAAAATGTTCATATAATTCTCCATCTAAATCATCGAACGCTTCAATATTACCTTCTTGCATATATCTTTCTTATATCTTTCTTAATCAATCTCTGGTGCTACGTCTAATTCTTCTTGTGTATAAGCTGCTCTACCATCTCCTAAAACAAAGTCAACTCGAGAATTTTTAGACACTTTATCTCCTTTTTTCAACACTTTACCATTTTGAGTCACTCTCAAGACTACATCTTTTCCTATAAATGTTTCATAAGAAATAGTCCCCTCTTTTAACCCTAACGATTTAATAGTTGCTAAAACTTGTCTGTACGTTAACTTTTCAAATTCTGGTAAAATCACTTTTCCATAACCTGCTGCGTTAATCTTTACATATATTTTTCTATTCTCTTTTACATCCGTATTTGGTTCTGGATCTTGTTCAAGAATAGTTAAAGGAGGAAAATCTCTATCGTAATCTAACGTATCAAGTACAACCATACGCAAACTGTTTTTCTCTAAAACCTGGATTGCTTGGTCTGTATCCAACTTTAAAATTGATGGTACAGCAATACGTTGCCCGTGATTTGTTGTTTTCTCTAACCATTTAAGAGCTAAAAATACTCCAGCTACAAGCATAACTACTGCAGCGATTAGAGAAATAAAAAAAGCCTTGCTTTTTAAAAAACCAAATAATTTCATATCTATTTATTTTGGGCAAAGATATAAAATCGAAAACATTTTTTGTTTCTATGTTTTGTTATAAATTTGTTTTACCCAAAGTACCCTATAATTTTCTCTCTCGAGAAATAAAACTAATTAAAAATGAAGCATGTAGCTATTATCATGGGAGGTTATTCAAGCGAATATAAAATCTCATTAGTAAGTGGAAAAGTTGTCTTTGATAATTTAGATAGAAATAAATACATCCCATACGCAATTCACATTCTGAAAGACAAATGGGTCTATGTTGATGAAAACAATGCCGAATTTCCAATTGATAAAAATGATTTTTCTGTTCAATACAATGGAAACAAGATTTCATTTGATGTTGTATTCAACGCAATACACGGTACTCCAGGAGAAGATGGCTTAATGCAAGCTTACTTCAATTTAATTGGTATGCCTCATACTTCTTGTGATTATTATCAAGCTGCTTTAACAATGAATAAACGAGATATGCTATCTGTTGTAAAACCTTATGGTATTAAAACAGCAATCTCTTATTATTTGAATGAAGGAGATGTTATTGATACAGAAGCTATCATTCAACGCGTAGGATTACCTTGTTTTGTTAAACCTAATCGCTCTGGTTCAAGCTTTGGTATCTCTAAGGCTAAGAATACAGAAGAGTTGTTACAAGCCATTGAAACAGCTTATAAAGAAGACAATGAAATTATTATTGAAAGTTTCTTAAATGGTACTGAAGTTTCTGTTGGTGTGATCAATTACCAAGGAGAAATAATTGTTTTACCAATTACAGAAATTGTTTCAGAAAACGACTTCTTTGATTACGAAGCTAAATATTTAGGAAAATCTCAAGAGATTACTCCTGCACGAATTGACGAAGCTACAAAAGCTAAAATAGAAGATATCGCTTCTCGTATTTATAAAATCTTGAAAATGGAAGGATTCTCTCGCAGTGAATTTATCATTGTAGACGGCGTTCCTTTCTTATTAGAAATGAATACTGTTCCAGGTTTGACAAATGAAAGTATCTTACCTCAACAAGCGAAACAAGCGAATATCTCTTTATCTGATTTGTTTGGCAACGCAATTGTTTTAGCTTTGCAAAAGGCACAATAATTATTAACTATGAGAAGAGCAGTTTTTCCTGGTTCATTTGATCCTATTACAAATGGGCACTATGACATTATAAACAGAGCATTACCTTTGTTTGATGAGATTATAGTTGCAATAGGAGTTAATTCTGATAAAAAGTATATGTTTTCTCTTGAAGAAAGAAAGCGTTTTATAGAAAAAACTTTTAAAGACGAACCTAAAATAAAAGTAACCACTTATGAAGGGCTAACAACAGACTATTGTTTTGAAGTTAATGCTCAATTTATTTTAAGAGGACTTAGAAACCCTGCTGATTTTGAATTTGAAAAAGCGATTGCTCATACAAATCGTTTTCTTTCTAAAATAGAAACTGTCTTTTTGCTTACTGCTGCAAGCACTTCTTTTATCAGTTCAAGTATCGTACGCGACGTTATAAGAAATAAAGGAGACTATTCTAAATTAGTTCCAGAACCAGTTAAGTTTTAAATATAAAAAAATCCGTTCTATGATAGAACGGATTTTTTTATATGTATTTTTCTTATTTGTGGAATACAAGAACCTTATTTATTTCAAGACTCCTGCCTCGTCAATCAATAATTTAATATTCTCATACGAATTATTCATTGCCTCTCTAATTTGCTCTTTGTTTAACCACACAGCTTTTTCAATTCCTTCTTCCAACTGTCCAACTGGAGTTCCTTCGAAATCAGTTTTCATCTCATACCAAGTTGTTATTTTTAACTTGTACTTGCCATTACGTTTAAAGATATGGTAGGTTTTAGGTAGTTTACGCACTATCTCTAATCCGTTTACTCCTGTCTCCTCTTCCACTTCGCGAATAGCAGTTTCTTCCATTTCTTCGTTCTTTTCAATTCCTCCTTTAGGTAAATCCCATTTACCACTGCGAAGAATAAAAAGAATCTCTCCTTTTGAATTATATACCAATCCACCTCCAGCTTTTTGCACAGGAATCTTATCTTTTATCTTTTTTAAGATTTGTTTTTCATTTGGATGGTATAAAAAAGCCTTATCAATTTTATTTTGAAAATATTTAATGATAATTTTGTCAATATCGACACTATCTAATAAGAACAATTGAAAATCGGTTTCTTTCTCGATTTTATCTGTTAGAAACAAAGGTTTGTCGTTTACAAAAACTTTATACATTTGTATTATGATTTTTAATAAAGAAACAGCACACAAGACGGCCGAATTACTTCTGCAAATTAACGCAATTAAATTAAATCCTAAAAATCCTTTTACTTGGGCTTCTGGATGGAAATCACCAATTTATTGCGACAACCGTATTACTCTATCATTTCCAGAGATTCGTAAATTCTTAAAACAAGAGTTTGCTAACAACATTATCAGCAAATATGGGAAACCAGATGTTATCGCTGGTGTTGCTACAGGAGCTATTGGAATTGGTTTATTAGTTGCGGAAGCACTTGACTTACCTTTTGTTTATGTAAGACCTGAGCCTAAAAAACACGGTAGACAAAACCAGATTGAAGGACAACTTGAACCTGGAAAAAGCGTTATCGTAATTGAAGACTTAATCAGTACTGGAAAAAGTAGCTTACAAGCAGTGGAAGCTCTTAAAGAAAACGGAGCGAATATCTTAGGTATGGCCGCTATCTTTACTTACGAATTCCAAGTAGCTGAAGATAATTTCAAAAATGCAGGAATTGAATTAACTACATTGAGCAATTATTCTTCTTTATTAGAAAATGCAGTGAATCAAAAATACATCTCTGATACTGACTTAGATACTCTTCAAGAGTGGAGAAAGAATCCATCAGAATGGAATCAATAATAATTGACTAAAAACTAATCTCTATGAACTTAGAAAGCACTAAAGTTACAGTTCCTCAATCTGCTGAATATATTTTCAACGCCTTAAACGACGTGAAAAACTTTGAAAAATTAATGCCTGACTCAATTGCAAAATTTGAAGTAACAGGAGATGATTCTTTCATATTCGCATTAAAAGGAATGCCGGAAATTAAACTTAAAAAGAAAGAGCAAACACCTCATTCTAAAATAGTTTTAGGAGCTGCAAGTGATAAACTTCCTTTCACACTTACAGGAAATATCACAGAAGTTGATGCTAATAATACTGAAATTCAACTTCAGTTTGAAGGAAGCTTCAACCCAATGATGGCGATGATGGTAAAAGGACCTATCGGTAAATTCATTGAAGCTTTAGCTGGAAATATGAATAAATTATAATAAAAAAGCCCGATTAAATAATCGGGCTTTTTTTATTTCTTTAATTCCACTTTATACTCTAATAAAGCAGGATTCTCCATCAACTCTGTAAGCGAAAAGGTTTTGGTAAATGACTTACCATCGCTACTAATTTCAGCATCTTCATAAGACACTTTCTTAATTGGCTTATCAAAATTCACTATAATCTTATAAGTAAAGAACCCTTCCATTCCTCCTGCTTCTTTTGGTTCTTCTTCTTTCTTAGTTTTTAAATTTACTTTGCGTTCAAACGTATTTTTCTTAAAACTAAATACCGCATCATCTAAAAACATTGGACTACTTCCCATTTGATTATTCTGCTTAGAACTATTCAATGCAGCTGTTTTCTCTTCTATCTTTTGTAAACTACTGATTGTTTTATTAAGTTCCTCAACTCCTTTAGCTTTAAACTTAAATGTTATATCACCAATGCTATCATTCAAGGTAGCTTTCAATCGTATCTTCTTAGTTGTCTCAAAAAAATCAGCATCTACTTTCATAATACTGTCTTTCTTTACTTCTGGATTCTTTTCATTTATCAACGATAAATCTAATAACTCCTCTAATGATAACTCCTTTCCATTAATCATACCTACAAACCCATCAGCCCCTTTTGTTACTGATTTTAACTCACCTGCAGATTGTAATAACTCTGAGAAGTTTATACTATAATTAAACTCAAACTCTTCGTTTGAATTTACATTCATTTCTTCTTTCATTACACATGATTGAAAAAATAACCCTATACCAATGAACATTAAATAAATCTTCTTCATTTTTGTTTTTTTTCAAAGATATTAATTATTACAAGTAAATAAAGTCCTTTCAATAATCAAATCAATAAAATAGCGGCTATCCCCTTTTACAAAAGACCTTGTATTTTAAACTTTTGACAATCCATTTAAAACAAAAACGGGTGGCTAATACAATTAACCACCCGTTTTATTTTATTTGAGAAACATTCCTATTTATACTAACTCAGCACTTAATCCTGCATCTAAAAGTTGCAAACATTGTGCTTGAAGCTTTTTAAACTCTCCTGTTTTCACTGTACATTTTCCTTTATAATGAACTAAAATAGCACATTGTTCCGCTTGTTCAGATGTATGTTTACAAACTTTTACAAGCGTTTCTATCACATGATCAAATGTATTAACATCATCATTATACAGCACAATCTCAGTATTGTTATTCAACAATTCTGAAATATCAACCTTCTCTTGAACTTGTTCTTGTGTACTCATTTTTAACTCTTTTAATATTCTAAAAAACTATGCTTTAACGAATTTCAAAGATACCCAATTATTTTTTTCTAATTGTTTTTCAAATGACAAACCTAATCCTTCTGCACATTTTTGAATAGCAGAAACATCTTCAGTATAGAATCCACTAAAGTAAATTGCTCCTCCTTCTGTTAGACAAGCAATGTATTTATCCATATCATTTAATAAGATATTACGATTGATATTAGCTAAAATAACATCGTAAACAGGCTCTCCTTTTAAGATTGAAGCATCTCCTTCAAATACATTGATATTCTCACAATTATTGCGTTGCGCATTCTCCATTGAATTGATATAACACCAATTATCAATGTCAATTGCATCTACTTGTGTTGCTCCACGCATTGACGCTAAAATTGCTAAAATTGCAGTACCACATCCCATATCTAATACGCGTTTTCCTTGCATATCATTTGTTAAGATTTGGCGAATCATCATAAATGTAGTTTCGTGATGTCCCGTTCCAAAACTCATCTTAGGTTCGATTACAATATCAAACTCCGCTTCTGTTTTTGCGTGAAAAGGTGCACGTACATAACAAACACCATCTACATCAATCGGGTCAAAATTCTTTTCCCATTCCTCATTCCAATTTACTTGTGCAATCTCTTCTTTGCGATAAGTAATTGTAAATTGATCTGATTGAAGAATAAAAATATCCTCTAAAATATCTGGAGTCCACAAGCTTTTTTGAACATAAGCACTTACTCCTGTTGCTGTCTCTTCAAAGCTTTCGAACGCCTTTTCTCCTAACTCAGCAATTAGAATTTCTGTTCCTACTTCTTTAGGGTCTACATTAAAGTGATAGGCAATATATACCATATATTATTGTTGTTATTTATTAACTATTTGATAACATTAAGTTTACCTTGAATTAAAAATTAAAACTTAACTATGTGCAAAACTAATGCTATTTTTGCATTATAATACAATACTCTATGAAAAAGCTTTTACTAGCGCTATTACTTGGGTTTCCTTTACTGGTTTCAGCCCAAGATAAAACAACAGAACACGAAGCCAGGCCTAATGATATTAAACTTGAACAATTACCTTATTACAGTTATGGTAAAGGGATTGGTATGACTTCTCCTGATAGTATTTTTAAATTAAATCTGCGTTTTAGGATGCAGAATAGAATTACAGCTTATAGCAATCAAGATGAAAAAGCAACGTTTGCAGGTGAAATTAGACGACTGCGTTTACGTTTTGATGGTTATGTAGGTAACCCTAAATTCTTATATGTTGTGCAACTTTCTTTTGCGCCTGGAGATGTGGGGAAATCAGAGAACGGAGATCCACCAAAAATCATTCGTGATGCTGCAATGACTTATCGTCCTAATGAACACTGGAACTTCATTTTTGGACAAACTAAACTTCCTGGTAACAGACAACGTACCAACTCTTCTGGTGCTTTACAATTAACAGACCGCTCTATCAATAATGCTAAATTTAACTTAGATAGAGACTTTGGTGTACAAGCTTATTACTTAAACGAGAAAAAAGACGACTTCGGTTATATCCTTAAAACAGCTATTTCAACTGGACATGGAAGAAACTGGACAGGTAAAGAAAGTGATAGTTACGCTTTAACGGGTCGTGTTGAACTTTATCCTTTTGGTAAGTTTGCTAAAGGTGGGGCTTTCTTTGAAGGAGACCTTGCTCGTGAAGTAAAACCTAAATTAATGCTTGCTGGTACATTCTCTCACAATAATAATGCGCAAGCTTCACAAGGACAATTAGGTAATAAACTATTACAAGACAAATCGTTTAACTCTGTTTTTGCTGATGGTATATTTAAGTATAATGGTTGGGCAGGAATGGTATCATATATGAGCCGTTCTCTTGACGATGCTATTTCTTATGAAACACCAGGTGATTTAAGTAAAGACTACGCTTACGTATTTGCAGGACATGGTTTAGATTATCAATTGAGTTATTTGTTTCCAAGTAACTACGAGTTAATTGGACGTGTTTCTACACAAACAATGAAGAAACAGTTATATGAACAATTAAATCTTCCTAATACAACGCAGTTTACTTTAGGGGCTACTAAGTATTTATGGGAACACGCATTTAAAATTCAAGCAGAATTTACTTATGAACGCTTAGATATCATTAATAATCCCGTAAAGAACAACTGGTATTTTAGAATGCAGTTTGAAATGGGAATATAACATCAATATAGTTTAAGTACCCAAACAACTTATACGCTAAAAAACTATATTACAACAACTTATAAACCTACTATTACTTTCAAATTCAGTTATAATTGTCTAATTTTGAAATAAAATTCAAATAAATTTAGAAGTTATGAAAAAATCGATTGTAGTAGTAGGTTTACTTTTTGCTTTTTCACTGTACAGCTGTGGTAAAAAGAACGAAACTGAAAATGTTACTGTAGAACAAACAGAAACACAAGAAACAGTTGCAACAGAAAGCAAGGAATTTAGAGTTATCGAACAAGAAAAAATTGATAATCTTAATAATGCATTAGCTGAGAATAAAGCGGAAACTATTGAAGCTGTTATGCAAGAATACCAACCAGAAGATACTGGAGCAGAAGGAAAATATTCTTATGTAATTACAAAAGCTAATACAGATAAAGAAAACGTAACTTTACTTACATTAGTGGAAGATGGTCGTATGGACGATTCTATTAAAGCTATAAAAGTTACTATGGAAGTTGAAACTATTGATGGAAACTTCAAAGTATTATCTATTCAAGAAAGTTACCAATGTTACCAAAACAGAGGACACGAAGATTGGTCAGCAGAATTCTGTAGCTAACACATTAATAAAGGAAATATCCTAAAAAAGAAAACGCCAAGTAATACTTGGCGTTTTTTTTTATTCAGCTTGAGCTCCTTCTGCTCCTTTTGCTTCATCTTCTCTTTTTCCAATGTTCATATTTGGAAATTTCTTTTGAATCGATTTCAATGCAAATTCATTAATCTCATTCATCGCTTCTGGTGAAGGTAATTTCATAGTCTCAGCATTGTGTTTCAATACTTCTTCTAATAAAATTTGTGTTCTTAATAATTGAAAGTTTAAGTCAATTATTTCACCAGCTACATCAATGTCTCCTAATTTCATCCTTGTTTATTTTAATTTATTAATTCTTCTTGATAGAAATCAAATTTAACAAACTATTCCAAAACTAAAACTATTTAAACACTATTCTTTGAAAAAATAACTCAACTCTTGTCTCAAATTATATCTTGATGACATTACTTCTCCATATGCACCTGCTGATCTAATACCGATTAAGTCTCCACGCTGTAATTTTGGCAACAAAACATCTTTGCCAAAACAATCACTACTCTCACAAATAGGACCAACTACATCGTACTTTGTAACTGCTTTATCTTCTTCTTGTTCAATAAATTTATCAGACAATAATTCTACTTTATGATATGCTTGATATAACGCTGGTCTCAACAATTCCGTCATACCTGCATCTAAAATGGCGAAATTCTTTTTTATTCCCTCTTTTATATATAATACACGACTAACCAATGTGCCGCAATTGGCTACAAGTGATCTCCCCAATTCAAAGTGCACTTGTTGATTTTCTCTCAAATCTAAAAACTCGTGAAACAAGTAAAAGAAATTAGAGAAATTCACAATAGCTTCTTCATCAGGTTCAGCATAGTTAATCCCTAATCCCCCTCCTAAATTTAGAATAGGAATATGATATCCTCTTTCATAAAACCACGTATTCCACTCGTTTACTTTTATACATAGTCGCTTATAAACATTTAAGTCTGTTATTTGTGACCCAACGTGAAAGTGAAGACCTACAAGCTCTAAAAAACTATTCTCTGAAATTATATCAACACAAGTCTGTAGTTGATGCATCATTATTCCAAACTTATTCTCGTCTAATCCCGTAGTAATATAATGGTGCGTTTTGGCATCTACATTGGGGTTGATACGCAAAGCAATTCTTCCAACTAATTGATGTTCTTTCGCCAAATCTCCGATAACGCGTAGTTCTTCTACCGACTCTACATTAAAAGACAAAATACCGTTTTGTAATCCTGTTAAAATCTCTCTGTCTGTTTTACCAACTCCTGCAAAAACAACTTCTTCTGCTTTAAACCCATTGTCTATTGCTCGCTCAATTTCATAGCCACTTACACAGTCTGCACCAAGTCCAAACTTACTTATTTCTTGAAGTACACGCGGATTATTGTTTGCTTTAATAGCATAATGAATGTGATATCCATATCTATCAGCCGCATTTTTAGCAACTGATATTGTCTCTCTTAACAAAGGTAAGTTGTAGTAATACAATGGCGTATTTTCATCTGCCAACTTACTGATAATTTCTTTTGTCATAGCCTATTATTTCCTATTAAAACAATCTATTATGTAGTGATCTCAATGCTTCTAATTTATGTTTAGCTGGTACAAGTAGTGATATATTATGCTCACTTCCTCCATACGAAATCATACGAATTGGAATATGTTTTACAGCTTCAGAAACAATCGTAGCGTGTCCTAACTTATTATTTCTAAAATCCCCTACTATACAAATAATCGCTAAATCACTATCCACCTCAACACTTCCAAAATAATTTAACTCAGTGATGATTTCATCTAAATACTGCGTTTGATCTATAGTTAAAGACACTGCAACTTCAGACGTTGTAATCATATCGATAGGTGTTTTATATCGCTCAAAAACTTCAAATACACGTCTTAAAAAACCATAAGCTAATAGCATACGTGATGAGTTAATTCGAATAGCGGTAATACCATCTTTTGCAGCAATAGCTACAATTTGGTCATCATTTTGTGAATTACCAGAAATTAAGGTACCCGGTGCTTTTAAGTCCATCGTGTCTAATAATCGCACAGGAACATTAAAACGTTGTGCTGGAAATACGCTCTGAGGATGTAGAATCTTTGCTCCAAAATAAGCTAACTCTGCAGCCTCTTCAAAACTAAGTTCTGCAATCGGTTTAGTATTCGGTACAAAGCGAGGATCATTATTGTGAAAACCATCAATATCTGTCCATATTTGAATTTCTTCAACCTGTAACACAGCACCAATTAAAGACGCTGTATAATCAGAACCTCCACGTCTTAAGTTATCTATTTCACCAAAAGCATTGCGACAAATATATCCTTGTGTGATAAACAATGTTTCTTTTGGATATTTACCAAGCTCTGCTTCAAGCTGACTTTTAATATATTCTAAATTAGGCTCTTGTTCTTCGTCAATACGCATAAAATCTAATGCAGCTAACAAAACAGAACTAATCCCTTTTTCTTTTAAATAAAAATGAAATAAAGTAGTTGATAAAAGCTCTCCTTGAGCCAGTACAATTCGCTCTTCCATTGAAGTAAACAAATCATTACTAAAACCTTCTAACAAACTAAAGTGGTGATTAATTACTTCTTCACCAGCTTGTAATCCGTCTTCTGTTTTAAATAATTGCTTTATGAAAGTTTTATATGTAGCAAATAATTTATCAATAGACTCCTTAGCCCCTTCTTTATCCCCCTTAGCATATAGTTCTGAAATATTAACTAATGCGTTTGTAGTACCAGAAACAGCAGATAAAACAACTAAGTGCTTATCACTCGCCTGGGATTTGATAATTGGCAACAACTGCTCCATTCTCTCTGGACTTCCGACTGAAGTCCCTCCAAATTTTAAAACTTTCATAAAAATTAATTTGTTAATGACTAAACGAATAAAAAAAGGGGCTTGTCGTGATGACAAGCCCCTTCGTATATCTCAAAATTTATACCATAGGAAAGCTGCTCACGATTTTTTACGTAAGTACTGTTTCTTTCCCTTCTTTATAACTGATATAAACATTTTCTCTTTTTTATCTCTCACAAATATAAATACTTTATTCAATAATCAACCACAATCAATTCATTTTAAACAAAAAAAGATAAAATCAATCTGACTTTATCTTTTTTGACAATTATAAAAAAACCGATACTAACTAAAATTTTCACAATATCATCACTGATATCTCTTATAATTAAAGTGCCTTTAAACACTCTCTTTTTCTGCTCTTCTATCTGCTTCTGAAGCCGACTCTGCTTTTCCAAATTTCCAATAAGAATAAGCATTCAACTCTTCTTTTGTCCATTCACATTCTTTTCTCAAAAAGTTTCTCAACATTTTTACGGTACTAAACTCTGCAGCAACATAGCTAAACCTTGACGGATTAACTTCTATTGATTTTACAAACTCAATCACGTTCTCTGCCAATACAGAATTCTGTCCTGGCGTTGGATTAACAATCCACTGAATATTTACTTCTGCTTGTGAACTTAACTGCTGTATATCCTCTTCACTTTGTACTTCTATAAAAGCATCAACGTTTACTCCTTTTGGCAAGCTTTCTAAAATTGCCCCTAAAACAGGAATAGCCGTTGCATCACCTACTAACAAATACCAATCTACTACAGGATACAATTCACTTGCATCACCTCCCATTGCAACGCCTATCTCATCTCCTATAGCTGCATTAATTGCAAAATTAGAAGCTGGTCCTTCATCTCCGTGTGCCACAAAGTCAATATATAATTCCTTTTTTTCTAAATCTATTCCCCTATGCGTATATGTACGTACAGTTGGTTTAATTGCCACATCCATCGGTGCCCACTCTCTCTTTTCAAAATCAAATTCAGGTAAATGAACACGCTCACATCCCTTTGGTGCAATAAAAATTTTGTTGTTTACACCAACTGTTGCATTTTTAAATACCTCAACATCATCTCCTCCTACAGTTAGTCTAACATAGTGTGGTGTTATATATTCTCTATTTTTTAATACAAATACCTTACGTTGTATATTCGTTTTCTTTGACATCTATAATTTCTTATATATTAATACCTATTTCAGATAATTGAATCGGTACATACCTCAAAGATATTACTTTATTTAGAATAATTATAAACTACTTTGGTTTATACTATGTTAAATCTTTCCACCTCGCTCGTTATCAGATGTATTAAAATTATTATAAGAAAATGTAAAAAAGCACTTTAAACCAAAAAATGTTTCTCCTCTCATTGATTAATTTCTATTTTTGCTAAAAATATATTAAGACATGCTAATTATAGGAATAGCCGGTGGAACTGGAAGTGGTAAAACAACAGTAGTTCACCAAATTATGAATGAATTACCCGAAACTGAAGTAGGCGTTATATCACAAGATTCATACTACAAAGCAACCGACAATCTATCTTTAGAAGAGCGTACTTTAATCAACTTTGATCACCCAAGATCTATTGATTTTGAATTATTAGTAAAGCATTTAAAAGAATTAAAAGAAGGAAATAGTATTAATCAACCTGTTTATTCTTTTGTAAAACACAACCGAACTGACGATTATGTTCTTACTCACCCGAGAAAAGTAATGATTGTAGAAGGGATTTTAATTTTATGTCACCCAGAACTTAGAGATATGTGTGATATTAAAATTTTTGTTCATGCTGACTCTGATGAGCGTTTAATTAGACGTCTTAAAAGAGATATAGCAGACAGAGGACGTGATATGATCGAAGTTTTAAGTCGTTACCAAAACACCTTAAAACCTATGCACGATCAGTTTATTGAGCCTTCTAAGGCCTATGCGGACATCATTATTCCTAATGATACTTATAACACTGTAGCAATCGATATCGTGCGTACAGTTATTAACGAAAAAATCGGTTAATCACCTATTTACGACATGAAAATACTTGATCGCCTGAAAAATATCAACTATTTAAACCTACTAAAAAATCCTTTTTTTTTAGTAGGTCTAATTTTTGTATTTTGGATAACGTTTTTCGACAGCTATTCTTTGCTTGAACACAGGGTTATTAATAAAGAAATTGATAAGCTTGAAGGCAATAGAGAATACTTCGAAAAAGAAATTGAAAAAGACAGGCAATCTATCAAAGGATTAAAGAGTGGAGATGCTACTGAAAAGTATGCGCGTGAAAATTATTATATGAAACGTGCTAATGAAGACATCTATATTGTAGAATTTGATACTATACCTGCTAATTAATCTTGACAACCAACTATTATGACCAACCAATTATTTGAAGAATTTGAAAAAGTTTCTTCTAAAGCTTGGAAAAATCAGATACAATATGATTTAAAAGGCGCTGACTACAATGAAACACTTGTATGGGAGAGTTTAGAAGGGATTAAAGTTAGACCTTTCTATCACAATGATTGTGATCACAAAGCTCTACCAATAAACACAAATGCAAGTGACTTCAAAATTGTTCAGCGAATCTATGTATATGATGTCAATAAATCTATTGACAAAGCTTTAGATACTTTACAAAGAGGTGCTGAAATTATTTATTTTACAATTGACAATCCTTCGATTGACAGTAAACTTCTATTGAGTAAATTACCTCAACAGCACACTTATTTTTTTGTATTTAGTTTCTTAAATGCAAAGTACACTACTGAACTTGCTGCTTTTGCACAAGCTAATAAGTTTTCTATAGCTATTTTATTAGATCCAATTCATCAATTAACTTCTGATGGTAACTGGTATGAAAACTTGAATAGTGATTTCAATAACCTTAAGGAATGCTTGTCTAAAGCTCCGAATACGGCTATTGTAATAAACGCTACTACTTATCAAAATGCTGGTGCTAATATGGTACAGCAAATTGCTTATGCTATTTCTCATTTAAACGAATACTTAAATAGAGTTGACCATTTAAACAACACTATTTATATTAAAGTTGCTGTTGGAACTAACTATTTTTTTGAAATAAGTAAGCTTCGTGCAATCAGAATGTTAGCAGAAATGGTAATAAAAGAATACCATACAGGCATTGACATTAAATTAATTGCCGTTCCAACTAAGAGAAACAAAACATTATATGACTATAATGTAAATATGTTGCGTACAACTACGGAATGTATGAGTGCTATTTTAGGTGGGGCTGATATGGTGAGTAACTTGCCTTACGACAATCTATACCACAAAGAAAATGAGTTTGGTGACCGTATAGCACGTAACCAACTATTAATTTTGAAAAAAGAAAGCTACTTTGACGCAGTTGATAATCCTGCTGAAGGGGCTTACTATATAGAAAACATTACCTTACAATTGGCTGAAAAAGCATTAGACATTTTTAAAAAAATTGAGAAGGCAGACGGATTTATCACTTCGTTAATTGAAGGAACTATCCAGAAGAAAATAAATGAAAGCGCCCACAAAGAACAAGATTTGTTCAACAGTGGTAAAGAAGTGCTATTGGGTACCAATAAATATCCAAACCCTCAAGACCAAATGAGTCACGACCTTGAGTTATATCCTTTTGTTAAACAAAACCCTCGTAAAACTTTAATCGTTCCGATTATTGAAAGACGTCTTGCTGAAGCTTATGAGCAAAACAGATTAGAGGAGGAAAAAAAAGCTAAACAATAAGGTATGAAAAGAAAGGATTTACATCATTTAGAGATTGACACTTCTGCTATCAGAAATCAATCGGAAACTTCAGAGTTTACTACTGCTGAAGGCATCGCTATTAACAAAGTATATAGCGAAACTGATTTAGAAAACATTGAACACATCGGATTTGCTGCTGGTTTTGCTCCTAATCTAAGAGGTCCATATTCTACGATGTATGTACGTCGTCCGTGGACAATTAGACAATATGCTGGTTTCTCAACTGCTGAAGAAAGTAATGCTTTCTACAGAAGAAACTTAGCCGCTGGACAAAAAGGACTATCTGTAGCTTTTGACTTGGCAACACACCGCGGATACGACTCGGATCACGAGCGCGTAGTTGGAGATGTTGGTAAAGCCGGAGTTGCAATAGACAGCGTTGAAGATATGAAAGTACTCTTTGACCAAATTCCATTAGGAGAAATGTCTGTTTCTATGACAATGAATGGTGCTGTATTACCAATTATGGCATTCTATATTGTTGCAGCTTTAGAACAAGGCGTTGACCCTAAATTATTATCAGGAACTATCCAAAACGATATTCTAAAAGAGTTTATGGTGCGTAATACTTATATCTACCCACCAACTCCTTCTATGAAGATTATCGCAGATATTTTTGAATACACGAGTAAAAATATGCCTAAGTTTAACTCTATTTCTATTTCTGGTTACCATATGCAAGAAGCAGGTGCAACCGCAGATATTGAGTTAGCTTATACGTTAGCAGACGGATTAGAGTACATCCGTACGGGATTGGCAGCAGGAATGAAAATTGACGAATTTGCACCAAGACTTTCATTTTTCTGGGCAATTGGAATGAACCATTTTATGGAGATTGCCAAAATGCGCGCAGGTAGAATGTTATGGGCAAAACTACTTAAACAATTCAACCCTACTTCTGAAAAGTCGTTAGCATTAAGAACACATAGTCAAACATCAGGTTGGAGTTTAACAGAACAAGATCCTTTTAACAACGTAGCAAGAACAGCTATTGAAGCTGCCGCTGCGGCTTTTGGAGGAACGCAATCGTTACACACCAATGCTCTTGATGAGGCTATTGCGCTTCCGACAGACTTCTCAGCAAGAATTGCTCGTAACACACAAATCTTCTTACAAGAGGAAACAAAACTATGTAAAACGGTTGACCCTTGGGCTGGTAGTTATTATGTAGAGAACTTGACACAAGAAATTGCGCAAAAAGCGTGGGCACTTATCGAAGAGGTTGAAGAATTAGGGGGTATGACTAAAGCTATTGAAGCTGGTATTCCTAAACTTCGCATTGAAGAAGCTGCGGCACGTAAACAAGCACGTATTGACAGTGGACAAGATATAATTGTTGGTGTAAACCAATATCGCTTAGAAAAAGAAGACCCATTACATATTTTAGAGGTTGATAACCAAACAGTTCGCAAGCAACAAATTGACCGATTAAATCAAATTAAAGCTACGCGTGATAACCAGAAAGTACAAGAAGCATTAGCTGCACTGACTACTTCTGCAAAAACAGGTGAAGGTAACTTATTAGCATTAGCTATTGAAGCAGCTAAATTAAGAGCTACATTAGGTGAGATTAGTGATGCACTGGAAAGTGTATTTGGTAGATTTAAAGCACAAATTCAATCTGTAAGTGGTGTGTATAGCAAAGAAATAAAAGACGACAAAAGTTTTAAAAGAGCGAAAGAGTTAGCAGATAAATTTGCTGATATCGAAGGTCGTCGCCCTCGTATTATGATTGCGAAAATGGGACAAGATGGTCACGACCGCGGAGCAAAGGTAGTAGCTACTGGTTATGCTGACGTTGGTTTTGACGTAGACATTGGACCATTATTCCAAACTCCAGCTGAAGCTGCAAAGCAAGCTGTTGAGAATGATGTTCACGCTTTAGGAGTTTCTTCTTTAGCAGCTGGACACAAAACATTAGTTCCTCAGGTTATTGAAGAATTAAAAAAATATGGTCGTGATGATATTATGGTGATTGTAGGGGGAGTTATTCCTGCACAAGATTACCAATTCTTATTCGACGCAGGTGCAGTTGCCGTATTTGGTCCTGGTACTAAAATTAGTGAAGCTGCTATTACAATGTTAGAAATTCTCATAGGAGAAGAAGCTTAAGATAAATTTCAAAGACAATCTGACAAGTCTTTATTTCAAAGAATCCTCAACTTTCGTTGAGGATTTTTTTTGTTCATTTTTTCTGTACTCTTCTCAATCATAAAGAAATCTATTTACACAAACACAATCTTCAGTTGAAACAAAGCTCAACTATATTTTCATTGATAAAAGTTCCAAACCTTGAAAAAGCAAGGATTTTCAAAGGTTTGAAGAGCTTAGATACGAATTGAAAGCAAATTTTTATCCCATCTCTTTTTAAGTACATTTCCCATAAGACTTTTAAAAACAACCTATCGTATTTTAAAAGTATAAAACAACAACTTTAGTGATGCTATAAAAAACACAATCACCTATTATAAAACAGATTACATCAATAACAAAAGGTTTAATAGTATGTTGCTTTTAGCGATAAATCTGCTCTTAAACTGAATTTTATAAGTTAAACTAACTCCAAATGCAGTACCTTTGTCCAAAATATTATACTTTTTTATGACATTTGAAGACTTACACTTAAATAAAAATATATTACGTGCAATCGAAGAGCTTGGTTACAAAGAACCTACTCCTATTCAGCAAAAAGTTATTCCATTAATCTTAGCAGAGAAAGACCTTATTGGTTGTGCGCAAACAGGTACTGGAAAAACAGCTGCTTTTGCAATGCCGATTATCCATTATTTACACAAAATTGGGAATACCAAAAAAGCAAAGAAAGCGAAAGTATTAATCGTTACTCCAACGCGTGAACTTGCTGTTCAAATTGGTGATAACTTTGAGAAATACGCTAAGTATACTAACGTTACGCATATTACTTTATATGGTGGAATGTCCATCAAACCACAAATAGAACAATTAAACAAAGGAGCTGATGTAATCATTGGTACTCCAGGTCGTTTATTGGATTTATATAAACAAAAACACTTAGACCTTGACCATTTACACTACTTGGTTTTAGATGAAGCGGACTTAATGTTAGATATGGGATTCATTGATGAAGTGAAAAAACTGATTCAATTAACTCCGTCTAATAGACAAACACTTTTATTCTCAGCTACTATGCCTTTGGCTATTCGCGAATTGGCACACGAGTTTTTACAAAAACCAGAATATGTAGCAGTAGATTCTATTTCTTCAAGTGCTAAAACGGTAAAACAAAAAGTGTACTTTGTTGAAAAAGGAGACAAAAAGAAATTGTTATACCACATTATTAGAAACGAGAAATTATCTGATGTTTTAGTATTTACACGTACTAAAATGGGAGCTGATACTGTAGTAGAAAGTTTGATTAAAAACGGAATAAATGCTGCTGCTTTTCACGGAGACAAATCTCAAACTGCACGTGAAGAGGCTTTAGATAGTTTTAAAAATAAAGAAACTAAAGTATTAATTGCAACAGATATTGCGGCAAGGGGAATTGACATTGATTCGTTACCTGTTGTAATTAACTATGATTTACCTAATATTCCTGAAACATTTGTACACCGAATTGGACGTACAGGTAGAGCTGGAAATGAAGGAGTAGCTATTTCTTTCTGTGACCAAACAGAAAAAAACTACTGGGCTGACATTGTAAAATTCACGCGTTCTCAACCTAAAATTGTTACTGAACATCCTTTCCCTTGGAAAGAAAAGAACAAAAAAGAGGGTGAAGGACAAAAGAAAGATTACAGAAAAAAACCAGGACAAGGTAATTCTCGTAAATCTGAAAACTCTAAAAAGAATAAAAAACGTTGGTATTAAGCTAAGGTTTTTATCTATCTTTCGGATTAAATAATCTGTTATGAAAAAACTATTTTACTTAATACTAATTGCCATTATCAGTGTACTCCTGTTACTCTACTTTGCTAATTACACAGTAAAAGCGACTACAGAAAAGCAGTTGTATGACAAGACAGAGGACATTCCTCACAATAAAGTAGGTCTTGTTTTAGGTACTGCAAAACACTTAGCTAATGGTCAGTTAAACTATTATTTCACTTATCGAATTGAAGCTGCAGCAGCTTTGTATAAAAGTGGTAAGTTAGAATATATAGTTGTTAGTGGAGACAATAGTCGGAAAGATTACAATGAACCAGAGGATATGAAATTAGCGTTGGTAGAAAAAGGGATACCTGAAGAAAAAATCTACTTAGATTATGCTGGCTTCAGAACATTAGACTCTGTTTATCGAATGAAAGAAATATTTGGTCAAGATGAATTTACCATTATTTCTCAACCATTTCACAATGAAAGAGCCGTGTATATTGCAAATCATCTTGATTTAAAAACAATTGGTTTTAATGCCCAAGATGTTACAAGACACTACGGTTTTAAAACATTAATCAGAGAAAAGTTTGCAAGAGTAAAAGTTCTATTAGATAATTTGATAAGTAAGAAACCTAAATATTTGGGTGTCCCTATCGAAATAGGAACACAAGATATATAAACAAAAAAAGTCGAGATAATATCTCGACTTTTTTTGTTTTTAAACTATATATTATACGAATAAATGCCATACTTGTGCTACGACAAAACAAACGATAACTCCTAATATAACTGGCAAAATAGAAGCTACTGTTGTCCACTTAACACTATTTGTTTCCTTGTAAATGGTGTAAATAGTAGTACTACACGGATTGTGTAATAAACTAAACAACATTAAATTTACTCCTGTTAAGGTTGTCCATCCTGCTGCGTGTAAAATTGTAGCGATCTCTCCGTCTGAAACTTCAAACATCACTCCAGCTCCTTCACCTAAACTTGCATCGCCTAATACCATTGCTGTAAGCATTAATATGGTTGGAATCACAATTTCATTAGCTGGAATTGCTACAACATAAGCCAATAGAATAACTCCATTTAATCCAAGTAAAACACCGATTGGGTCTAATCCTTCAATTACCCATAATGCCATACTCTTGTCGCCAATCATAATATTACAAACTAACCAAATAATTGCTCCCGCTGGTGCTGCAAACACAATAGCTCTCCACAATACAATCATAGTTCTGTCAATCAATGATGTATAAACCGTTTGTAATACGTGAGGAGGTCTGTATGGTGGTAATTCTAACGTAAAGAAAGAAGCCTCTCCTTTTAGCATTGTTTTCGATAGAAACCAAGAAACAAAAAAGGTAAATGCAATTCCCAAAACAACAATTCCTACAACTGCTAAAGTCGATATTGTATGCGACATATAAGCAGGTACTAAAGCTCCTATAAATATAGTAGCCATTAAGATTTGCGTTGGCCAACGACCATTACAAAGTGAAAAGTTGTTTGTAATAATCGCTATTAATTTCTCTCGAGGACTATTAATAATTCTTGTTGCTACAACTCCTGCTGCATTACAACCAAACCCCATACTCATAGTCAACGCTTGCTTTCCGTGTGCCCCTGCTCCTTTAAACAACCTGTCTAAATTAAAAGCTACCCTTGGCAAATATCCAAAGTCTTCTAACAACGTAAATAACGGAAAGAAAATAGCCATTGGTGGTAACATTACTGCTATTACCCACGCTGTAGCAAGATACACTCCATCTATTAAAAATCCGCTTAGCCACCAAGGAAAACCTACTGAGGTTGCTCCCTCTTTTAGCAAAGGATATAATTGTTCTAATAGCAAATATGACAATGCTTCAGAAGGATAATTAGACCCAATAATTGTTAGCCATAAAACTCCCCCTAACATTAGTAGCATAATAGGAAAACCAAATCGCTTACTGGTAACCACGTTGTCTATCATTCTGTCAATGCGGAATGCACGTTGATTCTCGTCTGATTTCACTGTGCTTTTCACTGTTTTTGATACTTGTGAAAAAATAGCTCCTGCTACATTATCTGAATAATCCAACCCCAGTGAATCGTGGTATTGATTTGCCTTTTCTAAAATAGGTTGGATTTTTTCAACTGTTATTTTTTGAGACAAGGTTTTGTTTAACAAAGCAGCTTGAATACTATTATCTTGTTGAATCAAACGCATTGCAATCCACGAAGCACTTGGCAACTCAGCATCTAATGCTAATAAATCAGTTGCAACTTCTTGTACTGCTTTACGCGACTCCCCTGAAATTCCCGAAATCGTTTTGTGTTCCGGAACATATTTTCCTGTTGCCACTTGATCAATAGCCAATAGCAACTCAGGAATTCCCTCTTTATTTCTCGCTGATGTTGGAATAACAGGAACACCTAAATCTCTTGATAAACCACGAACGTCAATCTCTACACCGTGACGCGTAGCCTCATCCATAAGGTTTAAACAAACAACTACTTTGTTTGTGATTTCTTGAATTTGAACCACCAAACTTAAATGGCGTTCTAATCTCCCAGCATCAACTACAACAACAGTAACATCAGGCTTACCAAAAAGAATAAAATCCCTTGCTACCTCTTCGTCTTCTGACGTTGACATTAGGGAATACGTTCCTGGTAAGTCAATTAATTTATACTTACTTTCTTTGTATTGAAAACTCCCCTCAGCTCTTGTAACAGTTTTCCCTGGCCAGTTACCAGTGTGCTGTTTCAATCCTGTTAAGGCGTTAAATATTGTACTTTTTCCAGTATTTGGATTTCCCGCAAGCGCAATTGAATAATCAAAATTACCCGATATATCACCGAGTTTCTTTAATTCTGCAGCAGCGTTTAAATCACAAATATCACAGGCTGTTTTCGCCATATCGATCTTCTCCTTACTTAAATTTTGTTATTGAATTGAGATTAATACCATTTTTGCATCCTCTTTACGCAATGAAATAATAGTATTATAAATTGAGTATGCTACTGGATCTTTTAGAGGACTTACATTGTGTACGGCAATTTCTGCACCCGGTACAAATCCTAAGTCAAGAAAACGTTGGTGCACTTCTCTTGCACAACCACGCTCAATACCAACAATCTTAGCTTTTACTCCTTTTTGAAGTTCTGACAAATTCATTCTCATTTCTTTAGATATACAAAATTACATAATTAGACTTGTCTAACAATAAATTTAGTGTTAAAACTAATCATTATAAATAATGTGATTAAGAGAAAAGGAAAGCTTGAAGAAATACTCAATTTTTTAAAACACAAGTAAAGAAAAAGTCTAAAAGTTAGGGGCACTAAACACACACTTCCTTTTCTATAAGAAACAAAATAAACGGAGATTAAAAATCTAATGCAATGGATTGTTCTTGCGATAAAGAACATATCAAAGGGGAGTTTTAAACGCACCATGTTCGAGACATCTACCACTCAAGTCCCACAGAAGTTCGGAAAAAAGCCTTTTTTACCGAAGATGTCTGGTACTTGTGTGGTACTTGTGTGAAACAAGTATCAAAGAAGCCTATAATGACAGTACTATTTAACGTACACCCAGATATTACAAAAGCATATGACTGAGCTGATGGTTTACGAATAATATATAATTAAAAAAGCAGGTATTACAAAACTGACTCATTACTTAATCCCTATTTAGCTTTAACAAACAGACATAAAAAAAGCAACTACCCTTGCGAATAGTTGCTTTCATAATATTTTCTACCAGTTACTAAATCGGTTTAAACGCATTTTCAAAAGGAACACGGTGCACTAAACTACGCCCTAATGTTACTTCATCTGCATACTCTAACTCATCTCCAACTGCAATTCCTCTGGCAATTGTAGATGTGATTATGTTGTGGTCTTTTACTTGTTTATAAATGTAAAAATTGGTTGTATCCCCTTCCATAGTTGAACTCAAAGCAAAAATAATTTCTTTTACTTCTCCATTTTTTACCTTTTCAACCAAAGAATTAATATTCAACTGGCTTGGCCCTACTCCATCCATAGGCGATATCTTACCTCCTAAAACGTGGTAAATTCCTTTGAACAGTTGGGTGTTTTCCAAAGCCATAACATCGCGTACGTCTTCAACGACACAAATTATTTGATGATCGCGTACTGGATTTGAACAAATATCACAGATTTCTTCGTCAGAAATATTGTGGCAGCTTTTACAGAAACTGATTTCTTTTCTCATTTTCATCAACGCCTCTGCCATGTGAACTGTTTGCTCTTCTGGTTGTTTTAATAAATGTAACATCAATCGCAAAGCAGTACGCTTACCAATCCCTGGTAATTGTGACATTTCTTCTACTGCTTTTTCTAATAATTTTGAAGGGAATTCCATGGCGCAAATATATAAAATATCAAAGCATAGATGAAATTGCTTTTTCACTGTTCGCTAAAAAATAACAACTTGTTTTTGCGAGTGTTAAAAAGAATAAAACTAACATTCTTTTCGTCTATTCACTCTTTGTGAAAAAAATAATTACTTTTGGAAACACATTCATTTTCAAAATCAATTTATGTCACCAATTAGCATTATTACCATCATCACGATTTACTTCGGTATATTAATTCTTATTTCACATTTTGTGAGTAAAAAAGATAGTAGTAATGATGCCTTTTTTAGTGCTAATAAAAATGCAAAATGGTATTTAGTAGCTTTTGGAATGATTGGAACAGCACTTTCTGGTGTTACCTTTATTTCAGTGCCTGGAGAAGTTGGTTCACCTAATGGAGAACAGTTTAAATACTTTCAATTCGTTTTAGGAAATGCTATTGGTTTTTTACTAACCGCCTCTATTTTATTACCGCTTTATTATAAGTATAACTTGGTGTCCATTTATACTTACATCGAGAAAAGATTAGGACATTATAGCTATAAAAGTGCTGCATCTATCTTTTTATTAAGTAGAACAATTGGTTCGGCTTTTAGACTTTACCTTGTAGTTATAGTACTACAGCGTTATGTATTTGATCATTTTGGCATTCCTTTTTTTGCAACCGTATTAATTGCCCTTTTACTTATATATGCCTATACTTACAAAGGAGGACTAAAAACCATTATCATAACAGATACGCTACAAACATTTTTCCTTGTGGCATCGGTTATTTTTACCATTGTTTTCATTTGCCACAGCTTAGATTTAAGTCCTATTGAAGCTTTTGAAACAGTAAAACAAAGCAATTATTCTAAAATATTTTTCTTTGAAGATTTTATATCTAATCGATTTAACTTCTTTAAACAGTTTATTGGAGGGATTTTTGTAACCTTGGCTATGGTGGGACTTGACCAAGATTTGATGCAGAAAAACTTGAGCTGTAAAAACATTAAAGAAGCTCAGAAAAATATGTATTCGTTCACTGCTATCTTTGTTGTCATTAACTTATTCTTCTTAGGTGTAGGAGCTTTACTATATATCTATGCGAATAAATACGGCATTGATGTTCCTCTTGATAGCGCTTCAGGAAAACCAAGAACAGATTTATTGTTCCCTGAAATAGCATTTAACCACTTATCTATTGTTCCTGCAATAGTATTCTTATTAGGGCTAACAGCAGCTACATTTGCAACAACTGACTCTGCTTTAACAGCATTAACTACTTCGTTTTGTATCGACTTTTTAAATATGGACAAACAAAAAGAGAGTAGCTCAAATGTTTGGAAACGAAAAATAGTTCACTTGAGCTTTTCTTTCTTGATGTTCTTAGTTATTATCTTGTTCAATGCTATTAATGACGCATCTGTAGTTAGTATGATTTTTAGAATTGCTTCATATACGTATGGTCCTCTTTTAGGATTATTCGCTTTTGCTATTATCTTTAAAAACAAACAAGTGAAGGACAAACTGGTTCCAATTATCTGTCTAATTTCTCCATTTGCAACATTATTTATTAGTAATAATGCCAGCGGTTTTTTAGGAGGTTATGTATTTGACAACGAATTGATCTTAATAAATGCAAGTATTACAGTCATCTTACTATTGTTAATCAGCAAGAAATCAGTATTGGTTAGTACGCAACAAAACTAACGTACAAGCCTCGTCATAATCAATACCATTTTCACGCAATAATTTATATAACACCGGATTTTCTGTTCCGGGGTTAAATATTACCCGTCTTGGTTTTAACAAAATAATATATTCGTAAAACTCTTCTTGTCTCTTAGGATTTAGATATAAGGTAATTGTATCTATATCATCATATGCTATTAACTCCTTTGAAATAGTTACATTTCCAATATTACCTACTCTTAATCCGTGAGCTACAACACTATAACCATACTCTTGTAACATTGAAATTGCTTTAAAAGAGTATCTTTCTGTTTTTAAAGAAGCTCCTAACACTAAAGTTTTCATAATTTATTATTTTTATTACTTTAACAATTTAAACCCAAATACTATACATTAATTAACAAAAGATACAACACAAACAACATTAAACATACCAAATCAACATTTACAATGAAGTAAATTTTCTTAAAAACAGTAAAATAAGTCATTTAATTGGAATAAATATCCAAATAATGATAAAAGTCATATTGTTGATACAATATTAACACTAATTTTACATCAGAAAATTTAAAAAAACAATTATGAAAAAATTACTACTATCTTTTTTAGGAGCTGCTTTATTAATGGGTGGTTCAACATTTGCACAAGAGAATGTTGCTAAAGAAAAAGAAACATACAAATGGCAAATGCGTTTACGTGGTGTTGGTGTAATTCCTCACAACAGAGCTGACATTGGTGTTATCGGTGGTCAAATTGACGTAAACAATAACTTTATACCTGAATTAGACTTCACTTATTTCTTCACAGAAAATCTTGCTGCTGAATTAATTTTAGGTACTTCAAGACATACAGTTGGAACATTAGGTTCTAACTTAAATCATCCAACTTTAGTTGATGGACCAGATGTAGCTAATATCGATTTAGGAAGCGTTTGGTTATTACCTCCTACTTTAATGGTACAATACCACCACAAATTTGGTGAAGTATTCAAACCATATGTTGGTGCTGGTGTTAACTACACAATTTTCTACAACGAAAAATCAGGTGCAGCTAAAGACATTAAGTATGATAACAAATTTGGTTGGGGATACCAATTTGGATTTGACATTGATTTAAGTGATAAATTCTTTATCAACGTTGACTTCAAAAAATTATTCTTAAAAACAGACGTAACTGTTGATGCTTCTAACCTATTAATGGAAGGTGCACCAATCAACGAATTAAAAATTCCTGCTAAAGTAAAAGTAGACCCAATGTTAATTGGTTTTGGTGTAGGAATGCGTTTTTAATTATTTAATAAGACATTTTTTTTTCAACCACCCCCACAATTCTTGTGTTAGGGTGGTTTTTTATTGCCTAATATTTTTGCGACCTTTGCAATTGTTTTTGAGTACTACAAATTATTATGGCAACTACTATTACGTTTAAGGATATCAACAAATTAGCTATTCCAGCTATCTTTTCAGGAATTTCAGAATCTATAATCTCTTTAACGGATATTGCAATTGTTGGGAATGTAAAAGAAAATAGTGTAGAAGCCTTAGCTGCTGTTGGTCTTGTCGGTTCATTTCTTTCGGCTATTATATGGGTAGTTGCACAAACAAAAACATCTATTTCTGCTACCGTATCACAACACTTAGGTAGCAAAAGATTATTTGCAGTAAAAACACTTGTTCCTCAGGCTATTGTTTTCAACTTTCTATTGAGTGTGTTCTTATTCATCTTTACTACTTTTTTTGTCCACGAGATCTTTGTGGCCTATAATGCAAGTGGTCTTATACTTACCTATGCAAAAGAATACTATTTGATACGAGCTTGGGGCTTTCCTCTTACTTTGATAACCTTTGCTATATTTGGAGTCTTTAGGGGGCTTCAAAACACTGTATGGGCAATGAAGTGTAGTTTGGTAGGAGCTTTTCTAAATGTAGGTCTAAACTACTTATTTGTATTTGGTGTAGATGGATGGATCCCAGCAATGCATATTAAAGGAGCTGCTTATGCCAGTGTTATTGCTCAGACTGTAATGTTAATTATGGCTTTCTACTTCTTCTTTACGAAAACTCCTTTTACGTTAAAAGTTCGAAGAACGATTAATCCTTCTTTAAAGCCATTAATTATAATGAGTTTTAACTTTATAATTCGTACTGCAACTTTAAATGTGGCGCTATATTTAGCAAATGCGTACGCTACTGGTTATGGTAAAAGCTTCATTGCTGCTCAAAGTATCTTAATGAATATTTGGCTTTTCTTCTCTTTCTTTATTGATGGTTATGCAAGTGCTGGTAATGCTTTATCAGGTAGATTATTGGGCGAGAAAAACTATAATGCGATGTGGAAAATGAGTAAGGATATCAGCAAATATGCTATTATTATTGCCCTTGCTTTAAATACAATTTGCATCATATTCTACAAACAAATTGGTTTACTCTTCAACCAAGACCCTGAGGTAATAAAAGTATTTTTATCTGTATTCTGGTTAATACTTATTATGCAACCAATCAATGCTCTTGCTTATATTTATGATGGAATATTTAAAGGGATGGGAGACGCTAAGTTTTTACGTAATAATTTGTTGTTTGCAACTTTTTGTGGTTTTATACCTACCCTTTTGTTGTTTGATTACTTAGGTTTTAAACTATATAGTGTTTGGATTGCCTTTGCTGTTTGGATGTGTTGCCGTAGTTTCCCTTTAATGTATTTGTTCAAAAAGAACTATGTAAATCAATAAATGTTATTATTTCACTCACTAACCAACATAACAAGAAGAACGTTTTAATGACCTTTATAACAACTCATACGGAAACTTCAATGCTTAACGATTATTATGCTATATAGTCTAAGTTCATCAATAGTACAATTAAACATTCTTCAACCCTGTATATAAGCTTCATTTCGGTGATTATTGTATGTCACAAATAATACAACCAAACATCCTTTAAACTAATACATAAGCTTTATTTCATTTATTAATATATAATCATTTGATTATCATTTTTGGTTGCTACCCAACCTCTATTGATCTACTACTCCCTTAGCTATTGATGTATTCATTCATATAGTGCTTACAATAACTCCACCATCTTTAGACTATTCTTACACCTGTTTATTATCGCTGTTAATCAACTATTAGCCGGAAATTTGATGAATTCTAAGTACTTGCAACAGCATTGCAAACATGTCAACGCATTATTTATATCGAGTATAACTTACTAAATTTGTTATGAATGATAAAATAATGCTATTATGGCACATACACATAAAACCTGCTGTTCTTCTGAAATAAATCAGAATAATAGTTGTACATCAAAATCAAATAATCACCAAGATAATCATTGTCACGACCATAGTGATAAAAATAACTGCGACCAACACAATAGTCAACCACACAAACATAATCATAATCACGATGAAGATCATGACCATGATCATGGAGAAATGACCAATAACTCGGTTTTAATTGTCTCACTTCTACTCTTATTTACTGGATTAATCTTAACTCATATAGTCAAAGCCGATTGGTTTGTAAACAATACCCTACTACAAATCTTATGGTATGGTACGGCATACTTACCTGTAGGATTCCCTGTTATAAAAGAAGCAGTAGAATTAGGAGGAAAAGGTAATTTCTTTAATGAGTTCTCTTTAATGGCTATTGCAACTATTGGTGCCTTTGCAATTGGAGAATATCCAGAAGGAGTGGCTGTTATGATATTTTATACAATAGGAGAGTTATTTCAAGAAAAAGCCGTTAATAAAGCTAAAGGAAACATAAAAGCATTACTTGATATTCGTCCAAAAGAAGCAAATGTCTTTAGAAACAATAAGTTTGTTATTGTTAATCCAGAAGAAGTCAAAATAGGTGAAACTATACAGGTTAAGGTAGGAGAAAAAATCCCTTTAGATGGACAGTTACTAACTAACAAAGGTAGTTTTAATACATCCGCTTTAACTGGAGAAAGTAAACCCTCTACATTTTCTCAAGGAGACATTGTCTTAACGGGAATGATCAACTTACAGAATGTAATTGAAATACAAACGACAAAATTATACCAAGATAGTTCACTTGCTAAAATACTTGAAATGGTACAAGAGGCGAGTTCGCGTAAAGCTGCAACTGAATTATACATACGTAAATTCGCAAAAATATATACTCCTATAGTATTCTTTCTAGCCGTTGCAGTTACAATATTACCAGCGTTTTTTGTTGAAAATTACGAATTTAAAGATTGGCTATATAGAGCATTGGTCTTTTTAGTAATCTCGTGTCCTTGTGCCCTTGTAATTTCTGTTCCATTAGGATATTTTGGAGGAATAGGTGCCGCGTCAAAAAACGGTATACTTTTCAAGGGTTCAAATTACCTTGAATTGATGGCTAAACTTGATATTGTTGTAATGGATAAAACGGGTACACTGACTGAAGGCGTATTCAAAGTGCAGAAGGTTGAAACAAGTATAGATAAACATGACTTTACACAAATAGTATCAGCAATTGAAAAACAGTCTACTCACCCTATAGCTAAAGCCATCAATGAAACTTTCCCTACTGATTTAATTGCACAAAATGTTCATGAAATAACAGGAAAAGGATTAAAAGGAGAGATTAACAACACAACTGTACTCGTTGGAAATACGGCCCTATTGAAACAGTTTGATATCAAATATCCTGATGAAATTGATAATATCGTTGAAAGTATTGTAGTGGTAGCAATAGAAAATGAATATGTAGGTTATATTACAATAGCTGACCAAATAAAAGTAGATGCTAAATCTGCTATTACACAAATGAAAGATTGTGGTGTTACACAAACAATAATACTCAGCGGTGATAAAGATAGCATTACTCAAAAAGTTGCTAAAGAACTGGCAATTGACAATGCTTATGGAGGTTTACTACCTGAAGATAAAGTTGCAAAGGTTGAAGAATTAAAACATAAACATCCAAATAGTTCAATTGCTTTTGTTGGTGATGGTATTAATGATGCTCCTGTACTTGCTTTAAGTGATGTAGGAATAGCTATGGGAGGTTTAGGTAGTGATGCAGCAATTGAAACAGCTGATGTAGTAATACAAACAGACCAGCCTTCTAAAATTGCTACAGCAATACAAATAGCCCGTGAAACAAGAAAGATCGTAATACAAAATATAGTTCTTGCGTTGACTGTAAAAATTATAGTTTTAATCCTTGGTGCAGGTGGTATAGCTAATATGTGGGAAGCTGTATTTGCAGATGTAGGTGTAGCTTTACTTGCTATACTAAATGCTGTACGTATTCAAAGAATGACCTTTAAATAAGGTACTAATTAAAATAAATAAGCCAGAACATTTAGTTACTGGCTTTTATTTTATCCTTCCATTTCTTCTTTAAACTCTTTCAAAACATCTTTTAATTGTTTAAGATATCTACCATACAAGCTATATATCCAATATTTACAAAATAATACAACTAACAAACTATAAATAAATAAAGCTATTAAAAATACTACATTGTTAAAGAGCTTCTCTATTCCCTCTAAATCCAAACCAATGAAAAAAGGAATAAATAAAATAATAAAAGGGGCTAAGGAAAAACAAAAATTTTCATATAATTGAACATACATCCTTACATTGAAATACACTTCATACAAACTATCATAGGAATTTAAAACATACGACTCTGATTTTCTATAAAACAGAAACATCTTAAGTAAATAGTAAATAGTTACTAAAGAAAATAAAGTAAACATAACATAGTATAAAACTATGTTTTCTCCAATCATAGGATGATAATAAGGTAGAAATCCCAACAGAATCACACATAAAGATTGTAACCAAATATCTCTTATTACATTTCTTCGCATTTTATCTAATGGAAGTGTATTTATGTGTCTAACGACAACCTTCTCTGTTATTTCTTCAGAAATCAATTCTTGTTCCTTCCATTTATCTTTTAAATCATCAAAATTCATATCCCTGCTTTTTAATTATTTCTTGTAACTTACTTTTTGCTCTATTTAATTTAACACGCGCATTTCCTTCTGTTATACCTAAATTATGTCCAATCTCCCTATGTGACATACCTTCTAAATAAAAAAAGACCAACGCCTTATCTAACTTACTCAAACAATGAATTGCTTTATACAAGAAATCTACCTCGGTGTTAATATTATCTTCAGTAAATTCGTCTCTTGCAGTTTCATTACTTGAAAAAGCATCTACAGCTGACATACGCACCCTTTCTTTCTTAAAAAAAGTTATTGCTGTATTGATCGCAACGCGATACATCCAAGTTGAAAACTTAGATTCAGCCTTAAAATTCGCATACGATCTCCACAATTGATAAACAATCTCCTGATACAAATCTTCTTGATCATTTATATTATCCATATACATACGTGAGACTTTAAACAAAATCCCTTTATGTATATTTATCTTTTGTAAAAATTCAACTTCTATTTCTTTACTCACAATGCAAAAACTATTTATCCAAATCTTTCTAACGCCAAAACAATTTCTAAAACCAATTACATATAGTTAGTACCTACATAATCAAAAACGTTACATACTTTTCATTTCTTTTTAAAATAAAAAAGGAGCTATCTTGATCAAGATAGCTCCTTCAGTTTAGAGCAAAAAAA
>NZ_JBBPHM010000021.1:0-48903 GCF_038039755.1 Myroides sp. C1519 | reverse complement strand
CTGTATCAGGACATCCGTTGAACTCAGCTAAACCAGGTACATCTGGACACTCATCATATTTATCTAAGATACCATCTCCGTCAGAGTCTTTCCCTCCAAATTGGAAACGAATACCAGCAAAGTGTTGCATATGTGAAGCAACATCTACATCTGGAAGTCTTGTATCATCAAATGAATGTTTATAAGTAGATTGTAGAGTTAATGCAATGTTTGGCGTAAACCAGAAGTTTAATCCTAAACCTCCATTCACAGTACCTGCACTTGCATCACCCATAAATGTGTAACCTCCCCCTACTAATAAGAAAGGATCAATTACTTTTGATTTTAAAATTTCTTTAAAGCTGTATTTAACTTCAGCATCAATACCGTAATAAGTTAAATCCCCTGGGTTATATTTTTCATACCCTTCGTTTTCATCTTTGATGAATTTGTCAATTTTGTTAACTGACCCAGCAACTCCAATAGAGAAACCATCTCCTAAGTATCTTCCAACGTTTAAGTAAGATACTGAAGGAAGAATGTTCCAATCACTAGTGTTAAAATAACCACCCATTCTGTGTGAGAAGCCTTTAGCCGCACTTACTTTCGTGTTAACTGCGTTAGCTCCAACAGTCACTGCCCATGGATGATCAGCATCCTGAGCATGGGCTGTAAACCCAGCGCAAAGTACTGCAGCTGCAAATAATTTGTTGAGATGTTTCATAACTTTTTATTTTTTACTTTACCGTAATAATAAGCAAAAATACAATTCTCAAACAATATTTACAAAAAATTTCGTTAAGAATAGCATTTTTTATTTTTATAGGGAATTTTAAGAAATCACTTTTAACTCTTTTCCAACTGTTACAAATGCTTCAATCGCTTTGTCTAAGTGACTTTGCGTATGTGCTGCAGATAGTTGAACACGTATTCTCGCCTTACCTTGTGGTACTACTGGATAGAAGAATCCTGTCACATAAACTCCCTTTTCAAGTAGTTTATTGGCCATATCTTGTGATAATTTTGCATCATAAAGCATTACAGGCACAATTGCAGAGTCTCCATCAATGATATCAAAACCTGCTTCTTTCATTCCTTTTTTGAAATAATTTGTATTCCATTCTAACTTATCGCGTAAAGAAGTATCATTCTTTAATAATTCAAAAACTTTCAACGATGCACCAACAATCATCGGTGCTAATGAATTTGAAAATAAATATGGACGAGAACGTTGTCTTAATAACTCAATAATCTCTTTCTTACCTGTAGTATATCCTCCCATCGCACCTCCAAGAGCTTTTCCGAAAGTACCTGTAATAATATCTACACGTCCCATTACTTTTTTAGCTTCTAAAGTTCCCTTTCCTGTTGCTCCAATAAATCCAGCTGCATGACATTCATCAACCATTACTAAAGCATCATATTTGTCTGCTAAATCACAAATCTTATCTAAAGGAGCCACTAATCCATCCATTGAGAAAACACCATCTGTTACAATGATTTTAAATCTATGTCCTGCTTCATTTGCTTTAATTAATTGCTCTTCTAATTCTGCCATATTGTTATTTTCATAACGATAACGAGCAGCTTTACATAAACGAACTCCATCAATAATTGAAGCGTGATTCAAACTATCTGATATAATTGCGTCTTCCGCACTTAATAATGGTTCGAAAACCCCTCCATTTGCGTCAAATGCAGCAGCATACAAAATTGTATCTTCTGTTTGATAGAAATCTGCAACTGTTTGTTCTAATTGCTTATGTATATCTTGAGTTCCACAAATAAAACGAACAGAAGACATTCCAAAACCATGTGTATCTAATGTGTCTTTTGCTGCTTGAATTACTTCTGGATGAGAAGACAATCCTAAATAGTTATTTGCACAAAAGTTCAAAACCTTATCTCCTGAAGATACTGTTATCTCTGCTCCTTGTGGAGAAGTGATGATTCTTTCTTTTTTAAATAAACCATTCTCTTCAATAGCGGCTAATTCTTTTTGAAGATAACCTTTAATTTCTCCGTACATACTTATATTTTTTAGCGTTTGTTAAATACTCAATAACTACAAATGTATTATTTTTAAATCTTCTCCGGTATATAGTAGTACCTTTTTAACTACATTATACCCCATTTCTTCTAATGACTTGGCATAAGTATTCACTTGTTGTTTATACTTCTCCTCTTCTTTCCCTGTTTTATAGTCTAAGACCATTGCTTCTTTTCCTCGGACAACCACCCTATCTGGAATCGTATTCCTTTTAGATTGTTCAATTATAACTCGCTCATTATAAACAATATTATCTTCTAAAAAGAAATCAGTTAACGCTGGATGAGAAACAATACTTGCTATAATCTTATTAAAATATTCTTTCTGACCCTCTTGAATTAATCCATTTTCTAACCCTTGCTGAACTACTTTATCCACATCTTTATAAGAAGTTACAAAAGACATCAACTTATGAACTAAATTACCGTATTCAATAGCTTGTAAATTTGTAGAATCCCACATCAAGGCTTCTCGTTGAGCAATCTTAATTGCATCAAAATTCAAGATCTCTTTTACTGGCATTATCAGCTTACTATCTTCTCCCTCTATCTTACCTTGGGGAATTGATAGTCGTTTTGGTTCTCCAAAACTATACTTTAAGTCAACATCATTATATACCCCTTTTGAAAACAAGAAATCGAGAAAGAACTTAGATAAGTTATTTTTAAACTCTCCTTTTGTCGATACATTTTTATAGCTTATAACATACAATTGTTCTTCTGCTCTTGTCAATGCAACATATAACACATTAACATTATCTAAAAGCATCTCTTGTTCTTTTCGTTCATAAAGTTCTTGTGCAAGATGCCCATACTCTACTACTTCTTTTTTTGAATCAACCAGCGCTTTCGGAAAAGCTATATTATCTTCTTGTGAGTCTATATCAATCCAGAGCTTGTCTCTACTTGGTCTTGAATAATCTTCTTCTGCAAAAGGGAATATCACTACAGGAAACTCCAATCCCTTTGACTTGTGAATTGTCATAATCTGTACGGCATTCCTTCCTTCTGGTGTCGGAATACTAAACTTTTGATAATTGGCATTCCAATAGTCTATAAAATCACTTATACCAAACTGACTCTTTAAACTTTTCTCTAATACCAGGTCTAAAAAGTATAATACATACGAATTAGTACTCTTTTCTGGCATAAAAGCATGAACAATTGCTTCTACTGCGTCATACAAAGATTTAGCACGACATGTATTAAACGAAATTGGTATTAATTGTGAATTCAACCAATCACCAAATTCTTCTTCATCACTAATTACTAATCCTTCTTTAATGAAATCATGCTTCGTTTCACCAAGGTTCTTTTTACTTGCTACATAATAAAGAAGCATCATCTTCGCTTCTAAATCTTTATCATTTTTTAAGTAACGTAAAACATTGATAATTAACCTAACCTCACTGGCGTTATTAATCAACAATGAATCTGAAGATAAAATCTCAACACCATTTTCTGTCAGATAATTTGCCAAAACAACTCCGTGATTTCTCTTTCGAGTTAAAATAACAATATCCTTTAAATCGAATCCTTGCTCTAAAAGCTTATGAATAGTATCTAACGTTGCTTTAGCGTATTGTTCGTCTTTTTCAACTGATTCATCTTCTATATTTTTTTCCTTTTCTAAAAACTCAATCGATACATATCCTCCTGACTTACTATTAACCTCTTGATAACTATTATTTTCATATAAATCCTTATAATCTTCGTTTATAAAGTTTCTCGAGATATCTTTAAATAAATCATTATTAAAGTTTATAACTTCAGCATAACTACGGTAATTCTTTCCAAGATTTACAGTCTGCTTATCTGGATTAGAAAAAGGATTTTCATCTTTACTCAATGCTATAAACTGCTCTGCTTTTCCTCCACGCCATCTATAAATTGACTGCTTTGGATCACCTACAATCATCAAGCTACCTTTTGTACCAGTTAAATCTTCGCCTGCCAATGCATTATCAATCAAAGGCACTAAGTTTTGCCATTGCATCTCTGAAGTATCCTGAAACTCATCTATGAAAAAGTGATGATACCTCTCTCCTAATCGTTCATAAATAAAAGGCGCAGGTTGATTCTGTATTTCTTCGTGAATAATTGCATTAAACTGAGTTATTGACAATATATTTTTTTCTTCTTGAATCTTATCCATTTCCAATCCAAGTGTATTCAATAGTGAAAGTGGAGTCAAGTTCTTTAGAAACGCTTGATAAAAAGCTCGTTTAGCATATTTGCTATATACTTCTGCTAAAATTTTTAAAAAATCTCCAACATACGCCTCTATCAGCTCTGTATCTTTAGCTCCTTTCTTAATCTTAACTTCATCAAATTCATGGTATCGCTTAGTTTCACCAACAGTATCTAAAACAACTCTTTCAACGTGCTTAACAAAATATTGTCCTGAGAAAGAAGTCTTATCTATTCCTTTTGCCTCAATCAAATCTAAAATAGACTGTCCAAGCTCTTTTGTTGCTTCTGTAATTCGCTTTATTTCTTTTCTCAAAAAATCTCGAACTTTCACAAAGTCTTCTAATGTTTTTTCCGAAAACAAAGCAATCTCATCTCTGTTATTTTCATTTAATAACAAAGCTCCTACGTCTTTCAACTCCTTACTAATGTCCCAACTTTTATCATTATCAGCCTTATCAATAGAGAAATCTACTAATAAGTCTGTTAGCTCCATATCTATTCCTGCTTTAGATATCACAGCATCTACTGCTTCTTGCAACAACTCATCTGAGTCTAATGACACCTCAAAAGACATTGGTAACTCCAAATCAAATGCAAATGATCTGATAACCTTATGCGTAAACTTATCAATTGTCGAAATATCAAATGAAGCATAATTATGAATAATACTTTTGATAATTCTTCCTGACTTCGCTTTTACAAAATCAGCTTTTAACCCTGTCTCTTCTAAAACTTGATCAAACATTCCAATATATTTCTCTGGAACAATCTCTTGAGAGAAACCATTTAGACAAGAAACAACCCTTGTCTTCATTTCTGCTACCGCCTTATTTGTAAAAGTGATTGCTAAAATCTTCTTATACGCATCATCTTGCCTGTCTAACAACAAGATTTTGAGGTATTCTTTTACTAAAGTATGTGTTTTTCCTGATCCTGCAGAGGCGTTATATATTGAAAATGAGGGTTTATCAAACATTATAAATTCGTTAAGCATTAACTTTTATTAAACATACAACTTTTCGCTATTAAGCATAAAATGTTTAAATTTGAAATAAAAATAATACTAATCTTTAAATAATACGAATTATGGCTTTCGAATTACCAAATCTACCGTATGCGTACGATGCATTAGAACCAAATATTGATGCACGTACTATGGAAATCCACCATACAAAACACCACAATGCTTACACTACTAACTTAAACGCAGCTATCGCTGGAACTGAATTAGAAGGAAAGTCTATTGAGGAAATCCTTAAGAATTTAGATATGACTAAGGCTGCTGTACGTAACAACGGTGGAGGTTTCTATAACCACAACTTATTCTGGACTGTAATGACACCTAATGGTGGTGGAGAACCTACAGGAGAATTAGCTGAAGCAATCAATAAAGACTTTGGTTCTTTTGCTAACCTCAAAGAAGCTTTCTCTAAAGCTGGTGCTTCTCAATTTGGTTCTGGATGGGCTTGGTTATGTGTTAAAGACGGTAAATTAGACGTTTGTGGTACTCCAAACCAAGACAACCCATTAATGCCAGGTGTTGCTTGTGGTGGTACTCCAATCTTAGGAATGGATGTTTGGGAACATGCTTATTACCTAAACTACCAAAACCGCAGACCTGACTACATTACTGCTTTCTTTAATGTAATCAACTGGGCTGAAGTTTCAAGAAGATTTGCTGAAGCTAAATAATCATTTAGCTCTTTAAAATAAAAAACTCCGGAGTTTAAAACTTCGGAGTTTTTTTATACCCTAAAACTAAAAAAGCCCATCTTGTTGATGGGCTTTTATATACTGATTTAAACTTTCGTCTAAACTTATTTTACTTCTGAAATACGCAATGTATTAACCATTCCTTTTTCAATTATCGGCATTGCTGCAAGGTTAATTACCATATCTCCTTTTGTAGCAAATCCTTTCTCTTCAACCATACGGTTAATATCTTCAATTGTCTCATCAGTACTTACAAACTTATCATAATAGAAAGCTTGTACTCCCCACAATAAGTTTAATTGCGTAATAATTCTCTTATTTGATGAGAAAACTAAAATATTACTATTTGGTCTCCAAGCAGAAATTTGGAACGCTGTATATCCACTATTTGTCAATGTACAGATTGCTTTTGCCTCAATATCATTTGCCATTGTAGCAGCGTGATAACAAATATTTTTAGTAATATATCTATTTGTTTTAATTGTAGGCGCACTTTGAGGAACGCTAATCATTGGAGAATCCTCAACACTTTGAATAATCTGAGTCATCTTTTCGATTACTTGTACTGGGTAACTTCCTACTGAAGTTTCTCCTGATAACATAACAGCATCAGCTCCATCCATTACAGAGTTAGCAACGTCATTAACCTCTGCTCTTGTTGGTGTCAAACTTGAAATCATTGTTTCCATCATTTGCGTAGCAATAATAACAGGTATTCTTGCATTCTTAGCAACGTGAACAAGCTCTTTCTGAATCAATGGAACCTCTTGTGCAGGAATCTCAACTCCTAAATCTCCACGAGCTACCATTAAACCATCACAATAAGCTACCAATTTCTTGATATTTTTAACTGCTTCTGGTTTTTCAATCTTAGCTATAATTGGAATTTTATGATCTGAATGCTCATTAATTAACGCCTGTAAATCCATTAAATCCTCAGGTGTTCTAACAAAAGATAACGCCATCCAATCTACTTGCATTTTACAAGCGAAAATCGCATCCTTAATATCTTTCTCAGTTAATGCTGGTAATGAAACCTTTGTCATTGGTAGGTTAACTCCTTTTTTAGACTTAAGAGGCCCTCCTTGAATAACTTTAGCTTTTACTTCGTCAACTTGATTAGTTTCAACAACTTCAAAAATCAACTTACCATCATCTAATAGAATTCTCTCACCAGCGTTTACATCTGTTGGGAATTTTTTATAATTCATATAAACGCGATTTGCGTCTCCCTTGAATTCTTCTTTTGTAGAAAATACAATTGTATCACCAGGATTAACAATTACATCCTCTGCCATAACACCTACTCTTAATTTAGGACCTTGTAAGTCTCCTAAAATAGATGTTGTATAGCCAAATTCTGCATTTAGTGAACGGATTATCTCTATTTTCTCTTCTACATCTGTATAATCTGCATGCGAAAAATTGATTCTAAATACGTTTACACCAGCTTTTATCATATCGTGTAGCACTTCTCTCGAGCTTGAAGCTGGTCCTAATGTTGCTACAATTTTTGTCTTCTTTTGAATTACCATATTTTTAAAAAATTAGGTTATTTTTATTTTTTAACGTCTCCTGCTTTATTTCATAAGCAGTAGAAATTATTTTGATTGAATTTAACTTCTCAATGATTGTACCAATATCAAATTGGTAATCTGCTTCTTCTATCTTAATTAGATAATCGACTACTTTTAATTCCGGAACTAAATATCCTTGCTTTGTTATTGGATGATGAACACTTGTAAATAGTGGAGAGTCCACGCCTGATTCTGGGGTTAAAAAGGCTTTATTGGAAACTAACTTCCAATAAACATGATGATCTATATCATCATATTCAAAAAAAGAAAACGTAGCTCGTCCATCTTCTGTATGAATATCTACATCGTTCTTACTTCGTTCTAAAAAAATTTCTAAAACTGAATTTATAAAATATACCACTTTATAATCCTCTTTTCGCGAAGAATGAATAGCGATTAATTTATAATCATCATAATCAATTAAGTCATCTAATCGATATTTTACCATACCCATCTGAGAATTGTGTATTACAAATATACAACTTTTATTTTGTCAGTGCCTAAGATTGACTGACAACATAGATTATCAAATTGTTAAGTTTTTCTTGATAATCCTATTTTTGTATTTGCTCTTGCAATGCAAAATAAGCTCGCTGAGAAGCTTTTTCTTCTGCTTTTTTCTTTGATGTAGCTCTTGCTCGTGCAATTACTTTCTCATCTATATAAAGTTTTACTCCGAAATATTTCACATCTTCGGCAGTATCTTCTTCAAATGTATCGTACTTAAAAGAATGCTTTCTTTTTTGACACCATTCTATCAACAAGCTTTTATAGCTTGTGATTTTTGTTTCTAATTTTTGAATATCAGCAACAGTTGACAACAACTTCTCATGAATAAATTTTTCACATGCCGGATATCCACGATCTAAATATATAGCTCCAATTAACGCTTCTAATAAGTTTCCATGGATATTTTCTCCAAATTGTTGGTTACCCATTTTACTTTCTACATTTGAAATCAGATTTAAATCTTTCCCAATTTGGTTTAAGTTTTCTCTGCTTACAATTTTAGAACGCATTTTTGTTAAGTACCCTTCATCTCCACTCGGTACTTCTAAATATAAATAGGAAGCTATTACAGACCCTAACATCGCATCACCTAAAAACTCTAATCGCTCGTAATTTATAGGATTACCAGCTTCGTCAAGCAAATTCATTGAGCGGTGTGTAAATGCTACTTTGTAATACAACATCTCTGCAGGCTTAATTCCTGTTATCTGATATACATTACGACAAAAATTCCCGTCTTCAACAGTGAAGGAACGGGAATTTCTAAAAATCTTATTTAGTAGCTTTTTCATCATTGAACGATGATTTTACTCTTCTAATTTTTTAACAAGAACACAAGCGTTATGTCCTCCAAATCCAAAAGTATTACTCATACCTACTTTAACCTCACGTTTTTGCGCTTTGTTAAAAGTAAAGTTTAACTTAGGATCAATCGCTTCGTCATCTGTAAAGTGATTGATTGTTGGTGGAACGATACCATGTTCTATTGAAAGAATAACTGATATAGCCTCAATAACTCCTGCAGCACCTAATAAGTGTCCTGTCATAGATTTCGTAGAGTTAAGATTCATATCGTATGCGTGTTCTCCAAATACTTTTAAAATAGCTTTTGATTCAGCAATATCTCCTAATGGAGTAGAAGTTCCGTGTAAGTTTACAACATCAACATCTTTAGGCTCTAATCCAGCATCTCTTAAACAGTTAAGCATAACATTCGTTGCTCCTAATCCTTCTGGATGTGGCGCTGTTAAATGGTGCGCATCAGCAGACATTCCACCTCCACCTATCTCACAATAGATTTTAGCTCCTCTCGCTTTCGCGTGCTCATATTCTTCTAAGATCATTGCTCCTGCTCCTTCTCCTAAAACAAATCCTTCACGATCTTTGTCCATTGGACGAGATGCCGTTTGTGGATCATCGTTTCTTGTAGATAAAGCATGCATAGCATTAAACCCTCCAATTCCTGCAATAGTAACTGCCGCTTCAGATCCTCCTGTTACCATAATATCTGCCATACCTAAACGAATGTAGTTAAAGGCATCAATTATAGCATTCGTAGATGAAGCACAAGCTGAAACTGTAGTAAAGTTTGGTCCTCTTAATCCGTATTTCATAGAAATATGACCACCTGCAATATCAGCAATCATTTTTGGAATAAAGAATGGATTAAACTTTGGAGTACCATTTCCTGTAACAAAGTTAGTTACTTCGTTTTGGAAAGTATCTAATCCTCCAATTCCTGATCCCCAGATTACTCCAGCTCTATCTAAATCTATAACGTCAAGGTCTAAACTTGAATTTTGTATCGCTTCTGCAGCACTAACCATAGCAAACTGAGCGTAGCGATCCATTTTACGTGCTTCTTTTCTTTCAATATAATCCTCAACGTTGAAGTTTTTAACCTCACACGCAAACTGAGTTTTGAAATTGGTAGCGTCAAAATATGTAATGGGTGCAGCTCCGCTTACTCCATTTATTAGGTTGTTCCAATACTCTTGAATATTATTTCCAATTGGGGTAAGGGCACCTAAACCTGTTACAACAACTCGCTTTAATTTCATAAAATAACTTTTATGGTTTGTACTTTAAAAAAAATCCCAACTTTCACTTTACAAAAAAGGAAACATTGGGTAGTTTGTTTGATTGTATTCGTTAGATTGTTTCCAATCTGTCCTTTTCTTTTCTATAAAAATTAGTCATTAAAAAAATAATAACACCCACGTGATGTTTTACAACACACGTGGGATATTAGTTATTATTTTTTAGCTTCTTCAATGTAAGAGATAGCTTGACCAACTGTAGCAATGTTTTCTGCTTGATCATCTGGAATTTGAATATCGAATTCTTTTTCGAACTCCATGATAAGCTCAACAGTGTCTAGTGAATCAGCTCCTAAATCATTAGTGAAGCTTGCTTCTGCTACAACCTCGTTCTCGTCAACACCTAATTTGTCAACGATAATCGCTTTTACTCTTGATGCAATGTCTGACATAATCTTTAATTTTAAATTTAATTTCGTAGGCAAAAATAAAAAACTTTATTTTAAAACCTGATTTTCCATGTTAATTGTCGGTGCGAAATTATAAAAATTATTAATACTTATCGCTATTTTTCTATTTATTGTCAGTTATTATTCTTTTTTTTGTACTCAATTCCAGCACTTTATTATTTTTAATAACAACCAACAACATGAAAAAAATAGCACTATTCGCCTCGGGATCAGGCACTAACGTAGAAAACATCATCAATTACTTTGAACAGAATTCTATCGCAAATAAGTACCTTATTTTAGTTAATAACCAAAACGCTAAGGTAATAGAAAAAGCGGAAAAAAGAAATGTTCCCTTTACGATTTTTGACAGAACTATGTTAAATGATGGTACTGTTGCCTCAAAACTAAAAGAATTTCAACCAGACTTAATTGTTTTAGCTGGATTCTTATGGAAATTCCCAGAAGCAATACTTAAAGACTATTATAATAAAGTGATTAACATACACCCTGCTTTATTACCTAAATATGGCGGTAAAGGTATGTATGGCCACTTTGTTCATGAAGCAATTATTGATAATAAAGAAACAGAAACAGGAATTACAATTCATTTTGTAAATGAAAATTATGACGAAGGGGCTATTATTTTTCAAGCCACAACTCCGGTCCTTCCTAATTTCTCACCTGATGATGTTGCTAAAGCAGTTCAAGTGTTAGAACATAAACACTTTCCTATAATTATTGAAAAACTATTGTTTGCTAACTTAGATGAATAATTACCAAGTTATATTATACACTGACGGTTCTTCTCGTGGAAATCCAGGCCCTGGTGGCTATGGGTTAATTCTTGAATGGGCAGGTCGACAAGTGTTTAAAGAATTCTCTGAAGGATTCCGTCTAACAACTAATAACCGAATGGAACTATTAGCTGTTATTGTGGGACTCGAAAAACTAAAAAATCCAGGAACAAGTGTACTTGTTGTCTCAGACTCTAAGTATGTTGTGGATTCAGTATCTAAAGGATGGGTGTTCTCATGGGAGAAAAAAGGGT
The DNA here is from genome assembly GCF_038039755.1 of Myroides sp. C1519. Classification (NCBI taxonomy): domain Bacteria; kingdom Pseudomonadati; phylum Bacteroidota; class Flavobacteriia; order Flavobacteriales; family Flavobacteriaceae; genus Myroides; species Myroides sp. C1519. Next base: position 37,343 of record NZ_JBBPHM010000021.1, on the reverse strand, counting down.
ATAAAGACAAAAAAAATCCTGATCTATGGCAACGTTTTCTTAAAATTTATAGACAACACCGAGTAGACTTTAAATGGGTAAAAGGACATAATAATCACCCAATGAATGAACGATGTGACCAATTAGCTGTACAGGCTTCTCATAAAAAAGATGCTCTCATCGATGAATACTACGAATTAAACGATTAAACTTTATATAAAATGGCTATTGAGGTTCTCAATAGCCATTTTTATTACTTCCTTATTCAAGTCTATTAAAAATAAACACTCTCTTTATCAACTTCTATTCCCTAAAATCCGTATAGTAAAACAAGCTAAAAATCTTAGTAGCAAAGGCTTTAAACGTGTATTAGTCGTATTTAAGTCGGAAATAAGTCGTAATTACCTCACCTACAAGCCTTTTTTCCGAACGAATTACGACTTATTTACAACCCAATTACGATTAAATGTCATTCTAAACTCAGGCAATCCTATACTACACCTTCAAAAAACAACTCCTCTAAGGATATTAATTGAAATTATAACCTTACTAATGGTTAGCATCATACATAATAGGAATATCTCCTTTCAAAAGGATTCTAAACTTTAGAATAGCCTATCGATTTGAAGAGACATCCTTTTTTTGAAGAAAACAGATTACATTATTCACAATTGTTGAGAAAGAAAGTTGATTAAATACACAATCTTCAGTAAAAGAACTCAAACTATCTCTTAAAAACAGATATAACCTGCTGAAATAAAACACAATAATTAATATTAGGCATTAAATTTTGTACTGAAAAAAGTATTGACATATATTTGCATCTTCATTTCTTAGCAAAAAATATGAACAAATTACTGATAGTGGGGACGGTGGCCTTTGATGAAATTGAGACTCCATTTGGAAAAACAGACAAAGTACTTGGTGGTGCAGCGACATACATCGGATTGTCTGCCTCACACTTTAATGTAAAATCAGCTATAGTTTCTGTAGTTGGAGAAGATTTTCCACAAGAACACTTAGACTTACTTAAAAGTAAAAATATAGAAACTTCTGGTATCGAAGTTGTAAAAGGAGGTAAAACTTTCTTTTGGAGCGGGCGCTACCACAACGATCTAAATTCTCGTGATACGTTAGATACTCAACTAAACGTTTTAGCAGACTTCAACCCAGTTGTACCTAATGATTACAAAGATTCTGATGTAGTTATGTTAGGTAATCTTCATCCAAATATTCAAATGAAAGTTTTGGACCAAATGACTAAAAAACCTAAATTAGTTGTTTTAGATACAATGAACTTTTGGATGAACTGCGCTTTAGATGAATTAAAAGAGGTTTTAAAGAGAATTGACGTTATTACAATTAATGACGAGGAGGCTCGACAATTATCTGGAGAATACTCTCTGGTAAAAGCGGCTGAAGTTATTCATGAAATGGGACCTAAGTTTGTCGTTATTAAAAAAGGAGAACACGGAGCTTTATTGTTTGCTAACAAAGATGTATTCTTTGCTCCTGCTTTACCTCTTAAAGAAGTGTTTGACCCTACAGGGGCTGGGGATACTTTCGCAGGTGGATTTACTGGGTATCTTACTCAGAGCAGCAATGTATCCTTCAGGAATATGAAAAACGCTATTATTTACGGTTCTAACCTTGCTTCTTTTTGTGTCGAGAAATTCGGGACACAGAGAATGGAAGACCTAAATGATAAAGAAGTGGTTGAAAGACTACAACAATTTAAAATGTTAACGCAATTCGATATCGAATTAACACAATAGTGTACACTTATAAGCCTCAGTTATGGGGCTTTTTTTATTTATTCAACACCAACACACACACAACTAAAAAATGAGCGACGCTTTAAAACACGAATGTGGTATTGCGGTTTTAAGACTAAAAAAACCGTTATCCTATTACAAAGAAAAGTACGGGAGTACTTTCTATCCTATACAAAAAATGTATTTGTTGATGGAGAAACAACACAATCGAGGGCAAGATGGAGCTGGCCTTGCAAGTATCAAATTAGATATGGAGCCTGGCGAACGTTACATCAGCCGTGTTCGTTCTAACAAAGCACAACCAATACAAGACATCTTCATGCAGGTTAATGGACGCATTAACGAAGAAATGCTTGAACATCCAGAGTACGTAAATAATGTTGACTTACAGAAAAAACACATCCCTTATTTAGGTGAGGTTTTCTTAGGACACGTTCGCTATGGTACTTTCGGAAAAAACAATATTGAAAGTGTTCATCCTTTTTTACGTCAAAACAACTGGATGCACAGAAACTTAATTGTTGCTGGAAACTTCAACTTGACGAATGTTCGCGAACTTTTTCAAGATTTAGTTAGCCTTGGTCAACATCCTAAAGAAATGTCTGACACCATTACTGTAATGGAAAAAATCGGACACTTCTTAGATGATGAAGTAACAGATTTATACTACAAAATTAAAGAGGAAGGCTATTCTAAAAGAGCGGCTTCTCCAAAGATTGGTGAACGTTTAGATGTTGCTCGTATCTTGAGAAGAGCTTCTAAAAACTGGGATGGTGGATTCGCTATGGCGGGAATGATCGGACACGGAGATGCTTTCGTTTTACGTGACCCTGCGGGTATTCGCCCTGCTTTTTATTATGAGAATGATGAAATTGTTGTTGTAACAAGTGAAAGACCTGTTATTCAAACTGCTTTTAATGTTCCTTTTGAAGATATTAAAGAGCTTGATCCTGGTAAGGCAATTATCATCCGTAAAGATGCCTCTGTTCACTTTGAACAAATCTTAGATCCATTACCACTGAAAGCTTGTTCTTTTGAACGTGTTTATTTCTCAAGAGGTAATGATGCTGAGATTTATCAAGAGAGAAAAGACTTGGGTAAACTTATTTTCCCAGAGGTTTTAAAGGCTATTGATAACGATACAGACAACTCTGTTTTTTCATATATTCCTAATACCTCTGAAACTTCTTTCTATGGTATGGTTGAAGGAGCACAAGACTTCTTAAACCAACGAAAAATCGCAGATATCCTTAAGCATAAAGAGGTGTTGTCTGAAGCGAAATTACAAGAAATTTTATCAGTTAAATTAAGAACTGAAAAAATTGCAGTAAAAGATGCTAAGCTTAGAACATTCATTACTGATGACAGCAGTAGAGATGACTTAGTGGCACACGTTTATGATGTAACTTATGGTGTTATTCAACCTACAGATAACTTAGTTATTATTGATGATAGTATCGTACGTGGTACTACTTTAAAGAAAAGTATCATCCGTATGTTAGATCGCCTTAACCCAAAACAAATTGTTGTTGTTTCTGCGGCACCACAAGTTAGATACCCTGACTGCTATGGTATTGACATGGCTAAATTAGAAGGTTTAATCGCTTTTCAAGCTGCTATTGAGCTATTGAAGGAAAGAAATATGTTAAGCCTTGTAGACGATGTTTACACGCGTTCTAAAGCTCAGGAAAACTTTGCTGATAATGATGTGATAAACTACGTTAAAGAAATTTACGCTCCTTTTACTGATACTGAAATATCTGATAAGATTGCAGAAATGGTAAAAGACTCAGAAATTAAATCTGACGTAAAAGTAGTATTCCAAACTATTGATAATTTACACATTGCTTGTCCTAAAAACTTAGGTGATTGGTACTTTACTGGTAACTACCCAACAGTTGGAGGAAATAGAGTTGTAAATAGAGCGTTCATCAACTACTATGAAGGTAGAGATGAAAAACCATATTAGAATACTTTAGTTATTATATATAAAAAAAGACTGCCTGTAGGCAGTCTTTTTTTATATATAATCTTTTCTTTTATTAACTCAACCAGAAATAATAAGCGATTGTAGCGATTAATACTGAACAAATAATATTCAAAATAAAACCTGCTTTCATCATATCTTTCTGCTGGATAAATCCTGTACCAAATACAATAGCATTTGGAGGCGTAGCTACTGGTAGCATAAAAGCACACGATGCTCCTAATCCAATAATCATTGAAAGTCCAAGTGGTGCAATACCTAACTCTTCTGAAATAGAAATAAAAATAGGTACTAATAACGCAGCACTCGCAGTATTTGACGTAAACTCAGTTAAGAAGATAATGAAGAAGGAAACTACTAAACCAATAGTAAAATAGTGACTTCCTTTAATCAATGAAACTAACACGTCAGCCATTACTTTACTTGCTCCTGAGTCTTTCAGAACCATACTTAATGTAAGTCCTCCTCCAAATAATAGTAAAACCCCCCAATCAACATTGTGTTGTAATTCCTTCCATCTTGATACTTGACTCACACAAATTAAAATAAAAGCCATTAAAGAGATGAAAGAGTCAAAGTTTGTAAACTTCCCTTCAAACCCTACAAAACTTGCTACTAATGGATTCAAATCATTACTAAAAATCCAACATAAAGCTGTGAAAACAAATATTCCTAACGTTAACCATCTATCAAAATTCATTGGTATTGTCTCCGTTGAATGGTTAAACCTAAAATTCAACTGTGGTCTAAAAACCAAATAAATTATACCGATAACTATTGGCAATAAGACAACTACCATAGGCAATCCCATCTTCATCCAATCAGCAAACGAAATATTTAATTGTGAAGCTACAATGGCATTTGGTGGACTACCTACCACTGTTCCCATACCACCAACACTCGCACTATAAGCTATACCTAAAAGCACAAATACATAAGTAGAACGATATTGTGTTCTGTCTAACTGACTTAAAACACCTACTACTAATGGTAACATCATTGCAACGGTTGCCGTGTTACTTATCCACATAGACAACACTGCTGTTGCACCAAACAAGTAAAATACTGCATAAGACAATCTCCCTTTTGCTAAATACATAATCTTATTGGCTATTATCGTATCAAGCTTTTGCACGTGAAGTGCTCCTGCTAACACAAAACCTCCTAAGAATAAGAAAATCGTAGGGTCAGCAAAAGATGCTAACGCTGGTTTTGTATCTGTCAATCCTAAAGCTATAGCGAGAACGGGAACGAAAATTGCCGTCGTTGTAACGTGAATAGCTTCAGTTAACCATAGTACCGCTACAAAAACTAAAAGGGCTAATCCCTTGTTAACTTGAGGTTCATATGGCAAATAATTAACTAATAATAGTAAAGTAACGACATTAAAAAATATAATGAGGTAATTACGTATAGACTTGTGAGGTCGTCTTTCTGGTTCGTAATCTAATTTCATAATATAATGTTTTCTAATTTTAACTTATATTAACAAATGTAAATTATTAAAATAATTTACACAACAAAAAGAATAGAAGTAATACGAATAAATTATTTTTTTTATCACTTAATTATATTCCAAATAATTATTACACATCTTTCTTAGATTCTATTACATTAAACTTAAATTACTTAGCTTATTTACAATTACAACCACTTCAATTATATAGCATAAAAAAACCACCCAATAGGGTGGTTTAATTCTTTTATTTAGAAAAAGACTATGCTTCTCCTTCCCATTCAGAATAAAACTGTGCTAAATAAAGTTCCATAAATTTATGTCGCTCTTCTGCCAGTTTCAACCCTGTCTGCGTATTCATTAAATCTTTTAATCGAAGTAATTTTTCGTAAAAGTGATTGATTGTAGTTCCCTTACTATTTTTATACTCCTCTTTTGACATCCCTATCTTAGGTTCAATTGCAGGATCATAAATCAAATTATTTTTATAACCTCCATAGTTAAAAGTTCTTGCAATACCAATTGCTCCAATTGCATCTAAACGATCTGCATCTTGAACAATATCTAACTCTTTAGAACGAAATTTCTGTTCAAAATTACCTCCTTTAAATGAAATATTTTCAATCCCTTTTACAACGTGATCAATTACCTCATCACTAAACGATAGATCACTCAAAAGAGCTCGTGCTTTTGTAGGTCCCACAGTTTCATCTCCACCGTGAAATTTACTATCTGCAATATCGTGCAATAAAGCAATTAACTTTACCACAGTGATATCTACTTCTCCTTCTTGTTTTGCAATAGTCATTGAACTTTTATAAACACGCTCGATATGAAACCAATCGTGTCCACTTTCTGCGTTTTCAAGTTCCTTTTTAACGTATAAAACTATTGCTTCTATTCGTTTATCCATTGTAATAATTTATTTATTGGTTTGCTATTTTATGATAGCTGGACGAACCCATTTAAAGATCTGCTCTTCTTTACCAACAACCATTCTATCAGCTACACGAGACATTCTTGTTGGAAGCTTCATTAAGTAATCTCTCGCCTTTTCTGCCTCATCTGTAAGATTAGTCAGTTCTCCAATTTGCCATCTATCAATTAACTTTTGCATAATATCAATATAATCATGCGCTGTATATACTCCTATTCTTTGTGCTGAATCTGAGAACTTCTCAAATGCATCTCCCATCTTACCTCCTGATTCTCTAATCAAGTTAGCTGGCATCGTAATTTTACGTTTCATCATATCTACAAATGCAAGCATCATTTCACTTGGATCTACTTTAAAGATACGATCTACAAACTCGCTATATGCGTGGTGGTGTCTCATTTCATCTCCAGCAATTAAACGACAAATCTTTGACAATTTGTGATCTCCATATTGCTTCGCTAACTTAGCAACACGGTTATGTGAAATATATGTTGCTAATTCTTGAAAACTTGTAAATACGAAGTTCTTATATGGATCTCTATCTGTTCCTGGATCAAACCCGTCATTAATTAAGTGTTGAGTAGTAATCTCAACTTCTTTCATATTTACTCTTCCTGAAAGATAAAGGTACTTATTTAACAAGTCTCCATGACGATTCTCTTCTCCTGTCCAATGACGAATCCACTTGGCCCATCCATTACCGCCTTCTTCTTCTTTCTGTTTAATACCTTCTACGTCCATTAACCAAGACTCATATGTTGGCAATGCCTCTTCTGTAATTGTATCTCCTACTAATACTACCCAGAAATCGTATGGTAACTCCTTTGCATATTCACGCAGTTCTTTTACATCTTCAATAAAATTCTCTCCTTCTGAATCTGGTAACAAATCAGATGGCTGCCAAATTTTTTCTACTGGTATCAAATAGTTCTCAACAAAACTATCGATATTCTTTTCTAAGAAGTGCATTACTTCTAAGCGAACATTCTTTATTGACATAATACATTTGTTTACGCCTCGCTACTTTGGGTTTGGTTTAGTTTGTTTGAGTAGGTTGGCTGTTATAATTTATTCTTTTATTCTAATTTAGTTTTGATCTTCTCTTCGATTACTTGCATCAAAGTAGGAAAATCATAGTCACCTATATTTAGTGGTTTATGCGCGTACAATTTAATACGTGCCCCTAATCCATAAGGAAATTTACCAAAACGAAATAACTTCCAAGAGTTATTTATTGTCAAAGGTACTACTAAAGCATCTGGAGCAAACTTACAAAGCATCTTTACTCCGTTTTCTGAGAAACGTTTTAATTGTCCGTCTCTACTTCTTGTCCCCTCTGGAAAAATCACTGCAGATCGATTATACTTTGTTATATATTGACCTAATGATTTTATAGCTCCTAAGGCTTGTTTGGCATCCTTTCTATCTATTAGAACGGATCCTCCGTGCTTTAAATTATATGAAACACTTGGAAAACCCTTTCCAAGTTCTTTTTTACTAACAAATTTCGGATGATTGTTTCTGAAGAACCAGATCATCATTGGAATATCAAACATACTTTGATGATTCGAAACAAAAATTATCGGTCGATCCGTTGGTAATTTTTCTTCTTGTTCGAACTTATATGTTGTTCCTAAAATCCCCGTACCTGCCATTAGCCACCACACTAACCAATCCACAACTTTCTTGTGTGCTTGGTAGCCAAATAGATTAAACGCCAGCCATTGAAGTCCGTGGAAAAAAATCAATATGATTAATAGGCAAGCCGCAAAAAGGATAGAAATTGGGTACGATATTATTTTTTGCATCGATTTAGTCGTTTAAGGCAAATATACACTTAAAAAAAAAACCACCTTATTGGTGGTCTCTTTTTTAGCAATATTCTTTAAAAGCATCCATTAAGTTCTCTGCGATGATCTCGGCAGGGTGACCTTCAATGTGATGTCTCTCTAACATATGAACTAATTCTCCGTCCTTAAACAAAGCCATTGCTGGTGATGACGGTGGGAATGGGAACATGTGTTGACGTGCTGCATCTACTGCACCTTTATCTACACCTGCAAAAACAGTCACAATTTGACTTGGTTTTTTATCTCCTTTTAAACTCATAATTGCACCTGGACGAGCGTTACGAGCTGCACATCCACATACTGAATTTACAACTACTAAAGTTGTTCCTCCTTTTGCTAAAGTAGCTTCTACTTCTTCTGCTGTATGTAATGATTCAAATCCTGCATCAACTAATTCTTGACGCATTGGTTTTACTATTTCTTCTGGATACATAATATTTAATCTAAATTAGGTTATATAGCAAAGTTACATTTTTTATCAAACATAAAAACACTTGAATTATAAAGAAATGTTATACTTTACTTTTCTTACCTTTTTTCATTTTATTCAACCAAATGAATATCCCTGTTACAGGTAAACTCGTTGCTATTAAACAAACTATAAAATAAATCACTTTAGAAAATGTTCCGTAAATATCTCCAAAGTGTAATGCTCTTATTGATCCTGCAATCTTCTCTCCTATTGTTTTATCAGCAAAAATCTCCTTTTTCAAGATCTCCCCAGAATATTGATCAATAAAAACTCTATCATTTACAGTTTCATTAAATCGAGCTAATTCATTCTTATTTACTTCAAAACTACCTTTTTCTCCTTTAGGAAAACTAATCGATATTGTTCTTGCTTCAAATGGCAACTCTGCATTTCCAATCGCCATTACTTTTGACAAATCAAGTGTCTTTGTATCTTCAAGTAAAACAGATTCTGGCTTTACCTCATCTCTACCTCCAAAAACCTTCGTTCCTAATACACTACTCAATCCATCTCTATACCATTCAAAAGACCAACAAAGTCCTGTTAAAGACATAATCACAACAATAAGTAAGGTATAAAACCCTAACGTATTGTGTAAATCGTGATTAATTCTTTTCCAATTCGCTTTAAACTTAATTTTAAAACCTGGCTTTATGCTTTTCCATCCTCTAATTTTCTTTGGAAACCACAATACTAATCCCGAGATTGATAAAATCAAAAATATTATTGTTGCAATTCCTACAATAGGACGACCAATCTTCATATCTAACAATAACCATCTATGCAGTTTAAAAACTGTCATAAAAAACTCATTCGCAGGACCTTTTCCCTCTCCTACAACTGCAGCAGTATATTGGTTAACATAAATAGTCTCTCCCTTCTTTTCTTTATCAGCAAAGCCTACAGAAAAAATATAAGGCTTGTTCTCTTTATGAGACACAACTACGCGCTGTACATTACCTCCGCTCTTTTGTTCTACGGTAGCTTTCAACTCGTCTATTGGCAATACTTCTTTTTTCACCTCTGTCAATTTGTACATATCTGGCGCTAAAAATGTCTGTATCTCGCTTTTAAAAGTATAAATTGTTCCTGTCAAACAAACAATAAACAACACAAGTGAACTTGCTATTCCTAACCACAAGTGCACATCATTTATAAATGTACGCAACGAATACTTTGGCTTTGTTTTCATAGGCAAAAAAAATTGGGCTTAACCACAAAACACGACCCTATACATAGGATCGTGTTTTATTGAACTAATTAGTATTGTATAAAAAACTATTGATTAAAATCTATAAGATAATTTAGCTGCGAAGTTTCTTGGTGCAATTTCATTGATATAACCACCTCTGTAGTAAGAAGTATATCCACGCTCATTGAACAAGTTATTCATAAACACGCTTAATGTAGCATTTTTGTATTTATATGCTGCTTGTGCATTTACAGTAGTATAAGCTGCCATATCAAATGGTCTTGTATTTACATTTGATCCGTGTGCATCAGATGTTCTTGTGTATTCATTTACAGGTCTCTTTCCAACGTAGTAAACACCCAATCCAAGAGATAAGCCATCTAAAGCTCCGTCTGTAAATTTATAGTTTGCCCATCCATTAGCTGTATGCTCAGGAGCATTCATTGGAGCAGAACCATCTACGTAGTTTGGACTATCTTGGTATCTTGCATATAAGTTTGCATATCCAAGCATCACTTCTAAATTGTTTGTAATTTTTCCGTTGATCTCTAATTCAAAACCATTACGTTTTAAATCTCCAGCAAAAATACTTTCTGTTGTAGATTGAACATTTGTATTTGGATCAATATACGGTGCTAATAAATTGCTTTGGTTAATGAAGAAGTAAGAAAAGTTAACTCCTAAATGATCATTGTACCAGTTAGATTTAAAACCAAATTCAATCTGATTAGTATCAGATGCTCCAGCATATCCTCCTCCGTGAATTAATTTATTAGATTGTCTTAAACTTGATGTTGTAGTATAAGAAACGAATGTACTAATGTTATCTTGTGGTTTAAAGATTAAACCAAACATTGGATTCCATCTATCAATTGTAGCATTCTCAGTAGTACTTCCGTTTAATCTACTGTAACGAATACCTAACATTGCGCTTAACTTGTCTCCAATTTGAACATAGTCTTGTGCCATAAACCCAATAGTTGGAGTCATTGTACGTGTTGTATTAATATCTCCAAAAACAACATCTCCTGGCAATGTGTTATTAATTGGTCCTGTAACGTCAAAGAAATCTGTATATGGTACAAGTACATCGTTACCATCTTTATCTTTACCCATTACTTGTCCAGAAGTATTTCCTGAAATAACTTTTGTTTGTCTATAGTCAAACCCTACTTGGAATGTGTGTTTTAAAATTCCAGTAAAGATATCCTTACCTACTAAATCAGCTTGGAATACAGAGTTGTAATCTCCTCTTTCACTTTCTGTAACCGTTCTTTTTAAATTTCTAAAATCTGCCCAGTCTTTAATCTTGTCTTTTTTAAGTACTGTCGCAACACTTGAAGTACGACTATCATCATTATAGATAGAAGCTGTATAAGACGTTCTGAAACTTAACTTTTCTGTCAATTGTCTCTCAAAACGAGCTACATAATTTTGAGATCTAATTGAAGTATTATCGTCGTTATATCCTAAGAATTTATTGTGAGGCATTTTATATAATGCATCAACATTATCAGGAGCTAAATTAACTGTTCCTTTGTCTGGAGTATAATCTCCATTTAAGTAATCCATTTCAAAAGACAACTTCGTTTTGTCGTCAATTTTCCAAGCTAAAGATGGGTTAATGTAGAAGTGTTCGTTATTAACGTGTGTTCTCCATCCATCATTTCTCTCATAAGAACCATTAAAACGGAATGATACTCTTTCTTTTTTATCTAATACGCGTTCAAAGTCAACTGTTGGGCGAATGTGTCCGTAATTACCTGTTCTAAAACTTACCTCTCCTCCATTTTTGAAGTTTGGCGTTTTAGTTACTAAGTTAATTACACCTCCTGCAGCTCCTAAACCATTTCCAATACCTTGTAAAATAGCAGCAGAACCTTTTATTACCTCAACACTTTCAACTCCTTGCATATCTGAAATTGCTGAAGCTGTTCTAAAGTCAGAATCCATTCCTACTCCATTTCTCAATACTGGAGTACCACGGAAACCTCTAATAGACATACTCTCCTTTACACCACCATAGCTTGCAAACTGAGTTACCCCTGCTACGTTACGTGCTGCATCTGTAATTGACAAAGCTCCTTGCTCTTTAATTACGTGATCAGATACGATACTAATTGATTGTACTTGGTCTTGTAAACCTAATGGTAGACGAGTTAAGTATTGAAGTTTCTTAACGTTTTTGTTACTTCTACCATAAACAGTAATATTTGCTAATTGACTGTCTGTAACTAAAAGAAAGTTTACTACGTCTTCTTTCTTTGAAATATTCATGTCTCTTACTGAAGCTGCATATCCAACAAAAGTAGCTTTGATTGACTGCTTTCCGTGTTTAACATCTTCTAAGATATATTCTCCGTTATCGTCAGTCTGTGCAGCATAGTTAGAGTTTTCTATATATACTGTTACAAATGACAATGGCTTATTATTTTCATCAACCACACGACCTTTTACTGTCGATGTTTGAGCCATACTTACAACTGCTCCGCAGATAGTAAATAATAGGGTATTGAATAATTTCATTCTATCGTTATGTTATTTAGACTTATTTAAAACTTAAGCAAAAGTAAAATGATTCTAAATAATAACCAAATCTTATTAAGACTTTTTTTAAATAAGAATAACGAACAATAAGTATTCAATAATAAATGGCCTTCAAAAAAGATAAAAAGACAATCCTGAATTGTTAAAAATTACCTTTAAAGTATAATTTATAATAATGATTCTCGTAATAAAGGTCCTTTATTTACAATAAGACAAGACACAAAATTGAAGACTAAACATAAATAACTCTTTTCTATAATAAAGAAAGATTTAAATATAATAGATTGGATTGTTAGTATGATAAAGAACGTGTCAAAGTGTAGTTTTAAACGTACCATGTTCGATACATCTCCCACATTAGTACCACATAAGTTCGAAAAACAAGCCTTTTTCCCGAAGATGTGTGGTACTAATGTGGTACTAATGTGAAACAAATACCAAAGAAGGCTGTAACGACAATGCTATTATGCTTATATCAGATATTAAATAGGCTTTTGAATTACCTAATAGTTTATGTAAGCTACGTAATTTAAAAACACAAAAAGAGTTAGCCATTAATAAACTAACTCATTGGTTTAATAATGTTCCTAATACTTCTCTAAAACTTTTGAATAGCGTTTTGAATACATTTGAAGTTATTATTGATTTTAATGATAGAAGTACGAACGCTTCTACTAAATCTTTCCCTGCACAAGTAAAGAACTTTAGATTAATGTATATAAAGGGCAGAGATAAGACTTTTTATTTGCAGGTTAACCAAACTTGTTGCTTAATTTCCAACTTTCGTTGTTAATTATCTTTCTTATATCGAACTCACGTTAATTATATATTGTTACTGCTAAAAAAAGTAAAATGCATCTTCAATATGTTGAATATTATACTTTTCTCCAACCTTGTGAATAGCAATAATATCAAATCTTGCTTCTTCTTCTCGGTCATTTTCTTCTATATAAATATTTGCAGTCCTCACTAACAGACCTATTTTAGTCGCCTTTACAAAATCTTGTGGCAAACCAAACTCTAAAGACGACCTTGTTTTTACCTCAACAAAAACCAAGATATTATCCTTCAATGCTATAATGTCAATTTCACCTTTCTGAGCCACATAATTGACAATTAAAACCTCGTAACCTCTTTCTTTTAAATAGGCTACAGCAGCTTTTTCTCCTCCTTCTCCAATATCTTGACTCTTTGCCATACTAAATGAATTTTAATTCAACTTTTGACTCTTCTACTGATAGCTTTGCTTTTCTTCCCATAGGTAATGCTAAATTCACTTCTCCGTGTCCTGCTGGAAAATTAAAAGCAATCGGATAGTCTTTCTCTTTTAAAATAGATAGTATAATCTGTTTAGCATCATATCCAAACGGAATTGCATTATCGTGCATATCAGTCATTCCTCCTACAATCAGACCCTTTAAATTATCTAATAGTCCGTTGCGTTTTAAATTGTGCATCATTCGATCTACGTGATACAGATATTCATCTAAATCTTCTATAAACAATATCTTTCCCGCCGTATTCATAGACGACTTAGAACCTAAAAGGCTATAAAGAATCGAAAGATTTCCTCCTACTACTTCGCCTTCGCCTTCGCCTAATTTATTTTCAACCTCAGGAGCTATTGTATAAATAAGTTCTCTCCCAAATAATGCTTTGTATAATGAATCTCTCGATTCAGGTGTTGATTTTGGAATACTAAAAGCCATCAATCCGTGAATTGTCTCTACTCCTAAGTTATGAATATGACTATGCAAAACTGTAACATCGCTAAATCCAATAATCCACTTTGGATTCTCAATAAATGCCGTAAAATCAATATCGTCAATAATCCTAACTGTTCCATATCCTCCTCTTGCACACCAAATCGCTTTTATTGACGTATCGTTTAATTGCTGATTAAAATCTGCTGCTCTCTCTTCATCCGTTCCGCCTAATTGATAGTTGTCTAAATCAATTGTTGACCCTAACACCACTTCTAAACCCCAAGATGTTAATAACTCAATAGCTGACTCTGCTTCTACACGACTAAACTTACGTGCTGTACATACAATAGCAACTTTATCTCCTTTTTTTAAACTCTCTGGCTTTTTCATTATTACAATTTCTTTTCTTTTTTAAAACTCAAAACTTAACTGCACAGCAATTGGTTTCTTTTTTTCATCTGTATTCAAGTTAGATAATGATACACCGATTAGTCTAACTGAATCCTTTAGCTTCTCTTGATAGAGTAATTGCTTTGCAATATCTAAAATAATATCGGCATCAGACATATAATAAGCAAAAGTCATACTTCTTGTCTGCTGCATAAAATCAGAATATTTTATTTTTAAAGTAACTGTCTTCCCCGCCACATTTTGCTTTTTCAAGCGAATACTCAGCTCCTCTACGATTCTTTCTAACTTGCCTTCTATATAAACTTCCGAACTCAAGTTCTCTTCAAAAGTTCTTTCTGTTCCAACAGACTTTATCGTACGATTAGGGCGCACTGGTGAATTATGAATTCCTCTTACTATATTATAATAGATTCCTCCTGCTTTTCCAAAGTGCTCTACCAAAAACTCCTCACTCTTACTTTTTAAATCCTTTCCAGTGAAAATTCCCAAGTGATACATTCTATTGGCTGTTTTCTTACCAATACCGAAAAACTTCTTAATCTCTAAGGCTTCTAAAAAGGCTTCCACCTCATCTGGCTCAATTGTTTTTTGACCGTTAGGCTTATTGTAATCACTTGCTATCTTAGCTAAAAACTTATTGACAGATATTCCCGCAGAGGCAGTTAATCCAAGTCGATCATATATCTTCATCCGTATCTCGTTAGCTATTAACGTAGCACTTGGACAACCAATCTTATTTTCTGTAACATCTAAAAAAGCTTCATCTAAAGCCAATGGTTCAACTAAATCAGTGTACTCATAAAAAATACTGCGAATTACTTTTGATACTTCTTTATAGCGTTCAAACCTTGGTTTCACGAAAATAAGATGCGGACAATTCTTTTTAGCCATAGCGCCACTAATAGCACTTCTCACACCAAACTTTCTTGCTTCATAGCTTGCTGCGGCAACCACTCCTCTCTCTTCACTTCCTCCTACAGCAATTGGTTTTCCTCTTAAATCAGGGAAATCAAGTTGTTCTACAGAAGCGTAAAAAGCATCCATATCGACGTGTATAATCTTACGATTCATTCATTCAGATAATTATAAATCAAAATTAATAGATTTTTTCACCTCTCACTACTTAAAAAAATTCATTTTTTTAAAATTAAACAGCACTTAACCTATACATTTTTATAAATTTGTATTGACTATGATCAAATTTATTGAGACTATTATAGTTTCACTTATTATAAATCAAACTTTTATAATATTCTCACTATTAATCTCCTAAGTTGGCTTAGGATAACAATTAAAAAAAAAGAAGCTATTAACAATGAATGATTTTTTAACACAGGCATTTGTCTTTTTATTTGCCGCGGTTGTATGTGTTCTAATTTCCAAGAAATTAGGAATGGGGTCCGTATTAGGATACTTATTTGCAGGAGTACTTATTGGACCATTTGCTCTTGGTTTTGTAGGACAAGACGGTGCTGATATTATGCACGCAACAGAATTTGGTGTTGTAATGATGCTATTCTTAGTTGGACTTGAATTAGACCCTAAAGAATTCTGGAAAATTAGAAATGAAATAATCGGTTTAGGAACAGCACAAGCTGCAGGAACAACAATTATTGTTGCTGCTATTGCACGTTGGGGACTGGGCTTAAGTATTGGTACTGCTATTACAATGGGTTTTGTAATTACTATGTCATCTACGGCGATTATTTTACAAACTATTTCTGAAAGAGGTTTAAACAAATCAAACGCAGGTAAATCAAGTTTTGCCGTATTACTATTCCAAGATATCATGGTAATTCCTGTAATGGCAATTATCCCATTATTAGCTGTATCTACTAAAGAACCTATTGCAACGGCTGCAGGTGGTAGCTGGCTTGATGGTGCACCTGTTTTTATGAAAACTCTTGCTATCTTAGGTGCAATCTCTACTATTTTCCTTGTCGGAAATTATATTGTCAATCCTTTATTCCGTTCTGTAGGTCGCCTACAAATTCGTGAAATATATACCGCATCTGCTTTATTGCTTGTTATTGGAGTGTCTTTATTGATGCAACAAGTAGGACTAAGCCCGGCATTAGGTGCATTTATCGCTGGTGTTGTATTAGCTAACAACCCTTATAAACACCAGTTAGAAAGTGATATCGAACCATTTAAAGCGCTCTTACTCGGTATCTTCTTTATTGCCGTTGGTTCTACAATTAACTTTGATATTATTGTTAACCAACCCCTAATCATCCTTAGTTTATTAGTTGGCTCAATGGCTATCAAAGCAATTGTCTTATTAGCAATTAGTAAATGGAAAAAATTCCCTAAAGATCAGTCTTTCCTTTTTGCTATTTTACTATCACAAGTTGGTGAATTTGCTTTCGTGATCTTAGCTTTAGGAAAAACAATTAACTTAATTAATCAACAATGGTATGATTACTTATTGGCTACTACAGCCTTGTCAATGGTAGTTACACCAATCTTATTGTTATTAAATGAGAAGTGGATTTCTCCTTATTTAGGATTAACTCCTTCTGCTACTGAACAACAAGAATACGACGACTTATCACATATTAGTGCTGAAAAGAAAATCGTTATTGCTGGTTTTGGAGACTTCGGAAATACTATCGGCCGTTTATTGCAAGCAAATGATATTCCTACATTAGTATTAGACAACGACTCGGAACGTGTAAATCACCTTCGAAAATTAGGGTTTAACGTATATTATGGAGATGCAACATCTATCAATATTCTAAAATCAATTGGAGTTGACCAAGCCGATTATGTAATTGCAGCAATGGATCCACCAGAAGTGAATCAACATTTAGTTGCGGTACTGCGTAAAAACTTCCCTAATGTAGAAGTTATTGTTCGTGCTAAAAACCGTAAGAATGCTTATGAATATCTTCAAGACGGTTTAACTGAGGTTTATAGAGAAACTTTCTTTACTGCTGTTTATGTTGGAGCAACTATGTTAGAAAAAGTTGGTCTAAGCCACGAAGAAGCGAGAACGCAAAGCGAATTATTCATTAAGAGTGATAGAGCTTCTCTACGAAAATTAGCGAAGAATATTCACAACTTAGAGGATTATATCAATGTGTCAAGAATGGAATTTGCAGAACAATCAAGTATGCTTAAAGACAGCTTAAAACACAAAAGAAACCCAAGTACAGATGAATTTAGACAAGAGTAAATCTACTTCTCTGTCTCAACACATAACAACTACTTCTCTGAAGTATATACAAAAAAAGGATGCTATATAGCATCCTTTTTTTATTGATATAAGCTCATTAACAGTACAAATTATTAATGATGCCCTTCTTCTTTTTTATCTTTTGAATCGTTCTTCCCATTTAAATTATTTGGATTCTCAACTACACCACCTGCTGTTGGTAAAAAGAACTCCATTGGAAAGTTTTTAAAGTGTCTCCAAGTAGCTTTTGTAAGCTCTTTTGTTTCTCTAAATGGAATATTACGAGAGCGGAAAGCTAAGAATAATGATAATCCAAAACTTACCATAAAGTTCATAAATCCAATTAACCACATCCCAATAAACGCCATTACTAACATATCTACTGGTGCATCAAATCCAGATCCGTAAAGTCCTAATGCGATATTACCACTGACAAAAGTAATGTGTCGAATATCAATTCCTAATCCAATAAAAGCACCTATTGTACCACACGTACCCATAAATACCCCAAACCAAATATTAGAAACCAAACCTGGCCATTTTGTATCTATCCAATTTGCTAAACTCGTTGTTCTCTTAATACCAAAGTTTCGCTTTAATACAGGATGCTCTTGAATACGGTACAACACCTTATTGTGCTTATTCTTATTCGATACATTACCTGAGATAATTCCAGATAAGAATAAGAAAATACCTGCAATACCTGCGTGGAATAAAGCTCTTGATTTAATTGGATCTGCATCTACTAACATCTTCTCCCAATCATGAGCAGCTATATTAACATCAAAAACAGTATCTATACTCCAAATCAATAATAAAGCTACTGGGAACGCTAATATCACGTTTCCAATAAAAGCAATAAACTGAGATCTGAACAATCTTGCAAACAACTTAGCAAAGCCAATGTGCTTTTCTACGTTATCAATATGTTGTTTACGACCATCTTCAATTGCCTTAATAATTGTAGCAGCTGTCATCGCTGGTTGCTTCGTTGCTAAAGTAAATCCAAGCAAATAGATTAAACAGAAACCAACCGCATAGTTTAAACTATACAACATAGCCTCTCCAAATGCACTCACATCAGCGTGGTGTGCAAATACTTTAAAAATACATAAGAAACCAACTACAATACCCGCACCCATTGATCCTTTAAACATATTCCAATACTCCTTACCACTATTAGTAATATAGTGCTCACCAGTCTTGGCAGTATGCTGTGTAATCTCGTAAGATATTAACTGTGTACTTTCTTTTATTAGCCCAGAAACGTTGTACTTATAGCAGTTATATTCAATTAGCTTTAAAGCTAAATTAATCGAGTTCTTTTGTTTTAGTTCAGCCGTATCCTCTTTAATTACCAATAAAGAGATCAATACGTTTACACGTGATAACTGTTGACGTAAACGAAGTAAACTTTGGTTTACCTTGATAGAGATACCATACTTCGAACTATTTTTAAATGCCTGATTAACGAACTCCTGGCATTGCTTCTGTAGGATTACAATTTGCTTATAATTAATATCACTATCATATAAGAATTTCATATCTCCATTCTGAATACTCTGCAGAATAATTGTAAACTCTTGCTCCAAAGCTCTAAAAGGGCTTTCTAAGTGAGAGTATTCTGGAACCATATTAATGATATTACTCTCCATTGCTCTACCACTCATACGTTGAGTAATAATATCAATTGAGCACAATAGCTCGTTTAACACAGAGCCTTCCTTGTTATCATTAAATAAATCAGTAAAATTCAACTCTTGAAACAACTCTAATAACTGTGTTTCCGGAATCATACTCACCCATTCAGCATCTGTATGCTTATAAAACGCTTGGTTTAGCACATACTCATACGTATCCTTCTCTGGTTGATAAGGTAACACCTTAGCCCACAACCTTTTTTTAACCTCTCTAAAAAACTCAGAATCTTGTAAAATCCCCGCATCAGAAACCATACGACTGAAATGGCGATTTGACAATAATTCTTTTAAATATTTAGATAAGGCAATTCTCTCTACCTCGTGCGTTTTTAAATATGCTAATAAAGCATCAATAGAAACACGTTTTACTTTCTTTACATTATTAGGTCTAAAAATATGCACTAAATCAACTATAAAAAGTAAATCATCTGTTGCATATACCTTCCCGTCAATAACATATTTATTAAACAATTCTTCAACCCCTTGAGGAGATTGTAACATATGTCTTAATTTCATTTGTAAAAAATTTCAGCTTTTATAATAGTTAGTGAAATAAATTCGCTTATTTTGGTATAAAAATACATTTTATTCTTATAATCATGGTAGAAATAGAAAGAAAATTTTTAGTAAACTCTCTGAATTTCATCAATGAATCTCATAATTCTAATAAGATAACCCAAGGTTACTTGAATTCTTCTGCTGAACGCACAGTTAGAATTAGGCTAAAAAATAAAGACGCATTTATTACAGTTAAAGGTAAGAGTAATTCCTCTGGTACAACACGTTTTGAATGGGAAAAAAAAATAGACTATAACGAAGCCTCTCAATTGCTTGAGTTATGTGAGGATTTTGTGATTTCTAAAACTCGATACCTTGTAAAAAAAGGGCTGCACGAATTTGAAATCGACGTTTTTCATGGTGAAAATGAAGGGTTAATTATAGCAGAAATAGAGCTTAAAGATGAAAATGAAGCTTTTGCTAAACCCGATTGGTTAGGGGAAGAGGTTACTGGTCAAATTGAGTACTACAACTCTTACATTGCCAAAAACCCTTATAAATTGTGGAAATAATTATTTAACCACTTTAATATCAACTTTTAATAATCCAGCTTTTTTGCTATCTGAGATTTTCATAAAAGCTTTTTTGGATAAATCAATTTCACGCCCTTTGACAAAAGGGCCTCTGTCATTGATTTTAACTTTAACAGATTTATTATTTTTTCTGTTTGTAACTTTGACAACAGTATTAAAAGGTAAAGTCTTATGTGCGGCTGTCATCCTCGAATTGTGGAATTTTTCCCCACTTGCGGTACGCTTACCATTAAACTTTTTATGGTAATAACTTGCAACAACATCTGTTTTATTTTCCTTTTTCCCCCTATTTGAAGATCCTTTTGTAGTTGAACAACTTGTCCAAAAAGACACAAAAAGCAGTAGAAATAAACAACTTATTACTCTTTTAATCTTACTCATTTTCTGCTACAATCTTTTCAATCTTCACATCAAGTACTCCTCTTGCATGATTATCTGTCAAATCGTGAAAAGCTTTCTTAGAAATATCGATTCCTCTTCCTTTTACAAAAGGTCCTCTATCAGTAATTGTCAAAATAACAAAGCGTTTGTTTTTTAGGTTAGTTACCTTAACCTTAGTACCAAACGGCAGTGTTTTGTGGGCTGCAGTGTATTTGCTATTATCAAATACTTGTCCGCTTGCCGTTTTTCTACCCGTAAATTTATCGTGGTAATATGATGCTTGAGTATCGTCAGAAACCAACTCAACTTCTTCAACTTCTTCTTCACTATCAACTATAGAATCGTTAATATTAGGTAAGCTATCGGCTAACACAACTGGTGTTCCTTCTGCCTTTACAGTTCCCTTAATTACATTAGTCGTTCCTCCAAAACTTGAAAGGAGTACAATTACTAATATTGATAATATATATTGATATGTTTTCATGATATTTCTATTATAGCTGATATTATTTTGCAAGAAGCATACCACAAAAAAAAAGAGTCCATTGTGGACTCCTTTTTTTATATCATTTAATTTTATTCGAATTATGCGAAAATACTTGGCAACCAAGCACTCCATGGAATTCTCGATAAGATCAAGATTAATCCTAATGCATAGAAAATAGCAAACTTCTTAAATTTAGCATTGCTATCTGTCGCTTTCTTGTGTTTTGACCATCCGATTGTAATCAAGACAATTGCAATAATGTTAATTAATGGGTGCTCTAAAGCATATAATCTTAACGTTGAATCTTTCATAGCTACACCAAAACCTTGTACCATTGGCGAAACGAAATATAAAATCAACCCTAAAAGTAATTGAATATGTGTGAAGATTAACCCGAATAAACCTAATTTACGGTCTTTCTCTGTAAACTCTTTTTTCCCTGCTAATCCAGCAAAAGCATTGATAACTACGATCAACAAGAAGATTAACGCTAAATATGCTACTCCTGAGTGTGCTTGCTTAATAATTGTACTGAAATCCATATTGATGTTATTAGTTTAAAGGCAAATATACTTAAAACTCTTAAATAGACGCTCCTAAAGAATATTTTTACAACTAATTCAGAGGATGCTTATTTAAACATTTAGCAGTGGAAATAATTTACTATCTTCATAATCTTATATTTCATTACTAAATTGCTTAAGCAATCAAACTTTTTTGTAACTACTTATAATAATAATGAAAAAACTCCTATTACTTTTAAGACAATATGCACTTCCTATTATAGCTATAAGTATCATCTTAAGTTTTACAATGGATATTAGTCTAACTACTTTTGTCCCCTTGATTGCAATAGGTATATACCTTGTGTATTTCCTTAGTTTTAAAAAAGAAGAGCTCTTCTTTTGGAGAAACAATAAGGTAAACTTCTTCTTTGTAGTTTTTTTGCTTTACGGTTTAACATTGCTAATTATTGGAATAATTCGTTTTTTAATCAACATACTATAATATGAGCCACCAATTTCAATTGGATAGTTTAATCCATCAAATAGACAATCGCACAATACTGCACGGTGTATGTTTATCGGCAAAAACAACTGATATTATTGGAATTGTTGGAAGCAATGGTACTGGAAAATCTACTTTACTCAATATTTTATTTGGAGCAATTAAAGCAACTCAAATATTTATTCGAGTTGATAATCAAGTTATTTTAAACAGGCATAAACTAAATAGGTATTTTTCTTACAAACCGCAATTTCTCATGTTCCCTCCTAACTTAAAAGTGAAGGACTTATTTACTTTGGAACAACTAACAAATACGCCTTTCTTAAATCACTTAGATTTGAAGATCAAAGAATTATCTACAGGGGAACAACAATTCTTACAGACACTATATGTGCTCAACCTCCCACAACCATTTTGTTTGTTAGACGAACCTTTTGCAGCTATTTCGCCTATTATGCAAGAACAACTAATGGCTATCATACAAGATAAATCTAAAAACAAGTGTATTATCTTAGTAGATCATTATCACGATTTATTAGCAAAAGTTTGTACGAAACAATTTCAATTAACACAAGGAAGCTTAATTCAAATTACACATTAAAGTATGATTTACATAGCATTATACGAGCATTTACAGCCAACTCTACATGAAAAACAGACAAAAGAAGTAAGACATACCCAAAAATATGGCATAAAAAAAGTGCTTTTGGAAAACCAAAAACACTTGCTAACTAATTTAATCTGATATCTATTTTTTTAAGACAATCTCAATAACTCCTTTTGCGCCCAAGTCACCGTATTTACCAATAGCTTTTTCACCTTTTAACACTGACACAGACTCAATTCTATCACTATTAATTTCATTCATTTCCTCTTTGTTAATTTTCACACCATCAACAAGTATAATTCCATCAAAATCACTTTTTGACTGCTTTGAAGCAACAACAGTAAACTTAGATAGTTCTCCATCTTTTTTCATTTCACTTAAAGATTTAATCGTTGAAACCTCGAGAACTTTCTTATCCGACGGTGTTCCAAACTTAGCAGTTGCATCTTCTTTTTTATAAAAACTAATTGCTTTTATGTCAGTTGGATTAAGATTTAAAGCATAAAACTCTTCTTTTGTATATGTTTTACCTTCGTGAAAAAATATTGTATTATCAAGTTCTTGCTCTTGTAATTTTCTTTTCTTGCCTTTAACGTTCTTTAATCGATCTTCATTTTCAGCTCGCCTTTTTGCACTTTCTTTTTCAAGTCTTTCATTTCGAGCTTTTATTTCAACAGAAACTTCTTTTTTTCTCTGCTCAATTTGAGCTCTTCTCTCCTCTACTAATGCGCTTAATTTTTCGTTTTCTTTTGCTTGCCTTTCATTAATTTCTTCTCTTTTATTCGCAATCTCTCTTTTTCTCTCTTCTATTATTTTTTTATTATCGGCAATTATCCCTTTCTTCATCTCTGCAAGTTCAGCATGACGAACTTCTAAATCACGATGAATTCTTTCTGCCTCATCTTTAATTTGGTCTGCCTTTAACTTTATAGTTTCTACTTCTTCAATAGTACCATTTTTTTCTTCTTGCTTAGACTGTAATTGTCCTTCTGCAATAGTCACTGGTTTAGTCGTATTATATGTATTCTCTTCTACTTCAAAAGGATTTAATAATTCCTCACTTACTGATTCTTCAAAAGAAGCTTTTGCTAATTCTTTTGCTTTTACACTAACTTGGAAAAAGAAAAAGAAACCTGCTATAACAGGTGTAATCATAATAAATTTTAATTTTTTCATAATGGTTGATTTTTGTGTGTTTAGCATTAATACACGTTTCTTTAAATCAGAAGTTGAAAAAGAGTTAACCATTGTCATAGGCTGAATTTTGTTATACTCAAACTGAACTAAAGTCATTTGATAGTCATAAATATCAACTCGCTTACTCACTTCTTGATCTACGATGTATTCTAAATTTAGGTTTATAGCTTTTTGTAGTAATATTAAAATTGGATTGAACCAAAAAAATGTTTTAACTAATTCAATTAATAAAATATCTATACTATGCTTTTGCTTCACGTGAATATATTCATGCTCTAACACAACATCCAAGCGATCTATTGTTCCATAATTACTTGGTAATACCACCCATTTCCAGAAAGAATAAGCCTCATTCGTTTTATCATCTACTAAAACATTGTTACCTAAGGAACTACGATTCAACTTCCGAATATGAGAGCACAACCTATAACTTTTAGTTATGAACCAAGCTAAAAAAACAGCAGTAATTACAAGATAAACTGTAAACAATTGTTTTTCAACTGCAAATTGACTCCAAAAACTGATTGGCTCTGTAATTATCGCTTCATTTTCTATAAAATCTGTAAGATTAGATAAGTTTACTGTTTGTTGTTCTACATAAACTGTTTTTGTAACAGTTATAAGAGGTAATAAAAAACTGCTAATAATTCCGATCAAAAAATACTGTCTATTACTTTTTACAAAAGTTTCCTTTCTTAAAAAGGCAACGTAAAACAGGTACACAATCGACAAAAGCATATTTACCTTTAATATATATAATAAAGTAGGTGTCATAAGCGATGTTTTTTGGGGTTGAGATAAATTATTTTTTGTTTTTTTCGATGATAGTCATAATCTCATCTAATTCTTCTTTACTTAGCTTTTTGTCTTTAACAAAGAAATTGACAAGGTTACTAAATGAATTGTCAAAATACTTCTCCATTGTCTCTTCCATAAACATCTTGCGATAATCTTCCATTTTTACAATTGGATAATATTCATGCGACTTCCCATAAGCCTTAAAGCCAACCACACCTTTATCAACTAATATTCTAATAAATGTTGACATTGTATTATAATGTGGTTTAGGTTCTGGTACATGTTCTAAAATATCATTCACAAATCCTTTTTCAATCTTCCAAAGGATTCTCATTATCTCTTCTTCTTTATTTGTTAGCTTTTCCATGCTTGTAATTTTATAATTCAAACATATAACTAATAATTTAGTTTTCAAACTATTTTTTTAGTTATACACCAAAAAAACAAAAAAAAGCCCTGTAACATTTATGATTACAAGGCTTTTCGGAGTATAGTAACAGAAAAATTAGTTCGCTAAATTCAGAATACTTAACAACTGCTTTGGTTTTAAGTATGAAAAATATTGATATATAATCTCTAAATTTGAATTGAGGATAACCAATCCGGGAAAGCTATTTTGTTTTCCCAAGGCTAAAGCTAATTCGTGTTCACCCGATTTTAATCCTCTCTTTTTAAACTTAAATAGGTGATCTCTGAACTTTATATCTTCTTTTGTTTCAGCATTAAAAGATATATAATAGAAATCCTTATTTAATTCTTTAACAACTTCACTGTCTTTAAATGTTTTCTTTTCCATTAAAGCACAGTAACTACACCAATCTGTATGTAAAAACACAACAACAGGTTTTGGATTTTCTTCCATCAGTGTTTCTAAATCAGAAAAAGTAATTTCCTTGGGTTGTGCTATACAGACAAACCCAAGAAAAAAACCTAACATAGAAAAAAAGAAATTTCTCATTTTATATTTTATATTGTTAACTGACGTTTCAACTTTTTAAAAAATATTGTAACGTACACCAATAAATCCACGAATACCTTGTAATGGTGTGTAACTATAATCATTGGGTTCAAAAATAACATCTGTGCGACCAGGAGGAGGTGTTACACCATTTCCAGGTTCTCCAAATGGATCCCACCAACGAGCAATAGTATCTTCTTTAGGAAGGGTATTAAATAAGTTTTTCACTCCTCCATAAATCTCAAGTCCATTAGTAAATTTCTTAGTTATTTGTATATTAGCTAACATAGTCCAAGGAGAATATTCTGGTCTATAATCATCTTCTACTCTTGGCAAACGCATCGGACCTTTCCAATCTCCAGTTAAATCTGCACTAAATCCACTTCCAAAATTATAACTTGCAATAATATTTCCTGACCATTTAGGTGCGTGGTAAAGTTGGTTGTGTTCTCCATCTTCTTTTCTAAACACATCCATATAAGTAGCACCCGCCATCAACTTCAATGGAAAGTCAAATGTTACATCAACATTTAACGATACCCCTTGTGATATCGCATGTCCATCTAAGTTTCCATAGATAATTTTAGTTTGATCTGTATCCGTATCTGCATCAATTTTATTTGTAAAATAGGTATAGAAACCATTGATATCAAAATTAAATACCCCAAAATCAGTTGGCAATTTAACTGTATAGTTTAAATTGGCATTGTATGATTTTTCTGGGTCTAACTTTTCTGCAAACACAACTTCTCTTGCCCCTGTTAAGGCTCTATGATCTTCTGTAAACACATTTACAACGCGGAAACCTGTTCCAAAACTTGCACGTAATGTGTGGTTTGAGTTTGGTGTAAACTTATATCCAATACGTGGTGAATGAATCCCATAGTGATCTTTGTCATAATCAAAACGATATCCTAATAACAACTTATTTTGTTTATTTAAAGTCCATTCGTCTTGAATAAATACTCCTGGAATTGGTCTGTTATCTGGTTCATTTTTCACTAAACCATTTTCGTCATAAATTCCCGTAGCACGAGTATTGTCATCGTAATAAGTGTATTTAAAAGATGCTCCTAATAACAAACTATGGTTTCCGATATTCTTATCCCAATAAGCTTGCGCAAAAGCTACTTGTTGTTTTGCATCATAAGATTCTGGACCATACATAGAGTTTTGTTGATGATAGATATACGAGAATTGAGTATAAATATTCTCAGTTGTTGGCAATTGATACATTCCGATTGCCTCAAAACGATTAGTGAAAATACTTTCAGCATAAACCTCTTCTCCTCCTCTATGCTTTTTACGTTGCCAATTAGTTTCTCCTCCCCAACGGTCTTCATATACATAACGCAACGCTAAACTTGCAACTTTGTCATCTGGCCTTTTTAAAGAAAACTTATTAAACAACGATACACGATCTTGTAAGGTAACATCCGTAAATCCATCATTATTTTTATCTTTTCGCTCTCCGTATTTGAAATAATTTCCACCAAATAACCCATTTACCTTTTTTCCTACTTTATAACTTGCACCTAAGTCTAAATTGTTTTCTAACCAAGTAGATGTAAATGCATTAACACTTAATTTTGCAGCGTGCTCTGGATCCTTTGTGATAACATTTATAATACCACCCATTGCTTCTGTTCCATACAAAGAAGATGCTGGCCCTTTTACCACCTCTACTCTTTCAATTAAATTAGTAGGAATACCAAATAACCCGTAAACTGTTGAAAGGGATGATACAATTGGCATTCCGTCAATTAAAATCATCGTATAGGCTCCTTCCATACCATTAATATGAATATCTCCTGTGTTACAAACATTACAATTTAGTTGTGGTTGAACCCCATTAATCATTTGTACCGCATCAAATAAGCTTGATGTTGGATTCTTTTCAAAAAAAGCTGGTGTATAAATTTCAACTGGAACGACTGCTTCAGATTTTAAAACTGGCTTTAATGTTCCAGAAATCACAATTTCATCTAAGTTTGAATCTTCTTCTAAAGAGAAATTGACAGTGACTACTTCGCCTTCTTTAACAGAAACTTTTTTTGTTGATTTCTTAAATCCAACAAACTCAGCTTTTACTGTGTAAGTACCCTCTTTAAGCTTTTCAAAAATATATTCTCCCTTTTCTCCAGAGTTTTCACCCTTATTTGTTCCTTCTAATACGACGGTAGCAAAAGACAGAGGCCTTCCTCCTGAAGATACTTTCCCTTTTATTGTTTGTGCTTGAGTGGGTAATACACAAACAAGGGCTAACAAAAAACTATTTATTATACGCATAAAAATATATTTATATAAACCTATTATTAAAATTTAGACAAAGCTAAAAATATATTTGTAATTAAAAAAAATGTAACTTTGTATTTATTAAAAAAATAATTCAATGCTTACCTATTCAGAAGAGAACTATCTAAAAACCATATTTCACCTGTCTTTAGGACAGAATCAGGGTATTTCAACGAATGCAATTGCTGCAAGAATTGAGACTAAAGCCTCGTCTGTAACTGATATGATTAAAAAACTTAATGAGAAAAAACTGATTAAGTATCAAAAGTATCAAGGAGTAACGCTTACACCTGAGGGGTTAATGGCTGCAAAAATGATTGTGAGAAAGCATCGTTTATGGGAAGTATTTTTAGTTGAAAAATTAGCTTTTAGCTGGGATGAAGTACACGATGTAGCTGAAGAGTTAGAACACATCAAGTCAGAAAAGCTAATTAATAAACTGGATGCTTACTTGGGTTATCCAACAGAAGATCCACACGGAGACCCAATTCCGAATGCAAAAGGTGAGATTAAGCAAATTGAAAAACAACTTCTTTCTGACGTTAAACCAAATATCAAAGTCGTTTGTGTTGGCGTAAAAGATTCTTCTTCAGAATTTTTACAATATTTAGATAAACAAAAAATTTCATTGGGAAGTGAAATTGAAATTATAGAGATTGAACCATTTGACCAATCTTATGTGATTAAAATTAATAATCACGATATTACGATTACTAAGAAAATTGCAAGTAATTTATACGTGACATCAAAATAATAAAAGAAGGGCTTATAACATTGTTTAAAGCCCTTCTTCTTTTTTATAATTTTTCTAACTACTGTTGTATAACTCTGAATTGAGGGTTAAAGTTTGTAGTTAAACATTCCCTTTTCTGTGTTCACTCTCAAAAAAGGTATCTAAATCATTAATTATTATCCTGTTAATGATTTTATTTTTCACAAAAAAGACAAAAGACCTTCTATTCCAATTTGCATTTAATAATTTTGCACCTCCAAAAAACATAATAAGATGAAAAAGCTATTTACCCCATTAATACTGAAAAATCACACTTTAAAAAATAGAGTTGTGGTTTCGCCTATGTGTCAATACTCTGCTGAAAATGGTTATGCTACAGATTGGCATTTGGTACACCTTGGACAATATGCCATCGGACAAGTTGCTGCAATTATTCAAGAGGCAACTGCTGTAGTTCCCGAAGGTAGAATTACCTATGCTGATTTAGGAATTTGGGATGATACACATATTGAAAAGTTGAAACAGATTACCTCTTTTATCAAACAACAAAATTGTGTACCTGGAATTCAGCTAGCACACGCAGGAAGAAAAGCAAGTTGTGAAAAACCTTGGATTAACAGAAACCAGATTGCTCCTTCTCAAATAAATGGTTGGCAAACGGTATCAAGTAGTGATGTTCCTTTTAATTTAGAAGATGTTCAACCAAAAGCCTTGTCAAAAGAAGAAATTGCAAATACAATCGAAGCTTTTAAACAAGCAACACGCAGAGCAATTGAAGCAGGTTATGAAATCATTGAACTTCATGGAGCACATGGGTACTTAATTCATCAATTCTTCTCTCCGTTAATAAACAAAAGAACGGATGAGTATGGTGGTAGTTTTGAAAATAGAATTCGTTTTGCCACAGAACTTGTTGCTGCAATTAAACCAGAAATAACAACACAATCGTTGTGGATTAGAATATCTGCTACAGATTGGGCTGAAGGAGGATGGAATGTTGAAGAAAGTGTGAAGTTGGCAAAAATTCTAAAGGAAATGGGGGTTGAAGTAATTGATGTTAGTTCAGGTGGAGCTGTACGTTATCAAAACATAACTTCTGGACCAAACTATCAAGTGCCTTTTGCTGAAATAATTAAAAAACAATCAAACCTTATTACAGGAACGGTTGGTTTAATAAAAACAGGAATACAAGCAGAAGATATCCTTCAAGAAGAAAAAGCTGATTTTATTCTGTTAGGACGCGAATTTTTAAGAGATCCACACTTTGTAATGAATGCTGCAGTAGAACTAAATGAAGATATTGCTTGGGCTCCTCAATATGAACGTGGAAAAGAATAATTAAAATAACAAATATTTAAAACTCAAATAACAAAAATGAACAAAAGTTTAATTGCCTTAGCAATCGGAGGTCTTGCGATTGGAATGACTGAATTTTCAATGATGGGGCTTCTGTCAAATTTAGCGGATGACTTAGCGATTAGTATTCCTAAAGCGGGGAATTTTATTTCCATATACGCAATTGGTGTTGTCGTTGGTGCTCCTTTATTGGTAATGTCTTCAAATAAATATGCTCCTCATAAAGTGCTTATGGCATTAATGTTAATGTTCTCATTATTCCATACATTGTTTGTCTTATCTCCAGGCTATACAACTTTATTGATTACAAGATTTATGTCTGGACTACCACACGGAGCATTCTTTGGAGTGGGGTCTGTAGTAGCTACACGTCTTGCTAAACCAGGTAAAGAGGCACAAGCTGTAGCCATTATGTTTGCAGGACTAACCACAGCAAATTTAGCCGGAGTACCTATCACAACGTACATTGGACAAGTGTATTCTTGGCGAGTTTCTTATGGTATTATTGCAACATTAGGAATTATATCTACTATAGCTATTTCTTTGTGGGTACCAAAGTTAGAAGCCGATACAACTACCAATACAAAAAAGCAATTAGCTTTCTTTAAAACACCTATTGCCTGGGTTTTAGTAGCCTTAATTTCAATAGGAACAGGTGGTCTTTTTGCATGGATTAGTTATATCAAACCAATGATGATGAATATTCCGATGATACCGGAATCAAATATTCCTTTCATTATGACGCTTGTAGGTCTTGGAATGTTTTTAGGAAACTTTGTTGGTGGAAAAATTGCAGATACTTTTTCTCCTTCAAAAGCAGTCATTTTCTCATTCTTATCAATGGCAATTTGTTTAATAGTTGTATATTATACTGTTCATATCCAATGGATGGCTTATGTGATGTCTTTGGTTACAGGATTAGTAGCATTTACAATTGGTTCTCCTTTACAAATGATGTTAATCAAAAGTGCTAAAGGCTCAGAAATGCTTGCTGCATCAGCAGGTCAGGCATCGTTTAACATCGGAAATGCATTAGGTGCTTCTTTAGGAGGATTGCCAATTAGCTATGGATTAGGATATAATTCTCCAGAATGGGTAGGAGCAGGATTAGCTTGTTGTGGAGCAGTTTTGGCTTACACTTTTGTTCAAATGCAAAAGAAAGTAGCGTAAACAACCACAAATCTTCAATATAATATTGTTGGTTTTCATACTTCATTCGCAATAAGTTTATAAATTTGTAGAAATATTTTTAACAATGTATAGAACGCATAATTGCGGAGCCTTAAGAGCTTCGGATATAAATACAGAAGTTACCTTATCAGGATGGGTAAGCAAGCATCGCGACAAAGGTTTTATGATTTGGGTTGACTTACGTGACCGTTACGGTATCACACAGTTAATTTTTGATGCTGACAGAACTGAAAAAGCAGTTTTTGAAGCAGCTAAAAATCTTGGCCGTGAGTTTGTTGTTCAAGTAACAGGAAAAGTTATTGAACGAGCTTCTAAAAACCCAAATATTCCAACAGGAGATATTGAAATTTTAGTTGAGTCGTTAACAGTACTTAATGAATCAAGTGTTCCTCCTTTCACAATTGAAGATGAAACTGATGGTGGGGAAGATATTCGTATGAAATACCGTTACTTGGATATTCGTAGAAATCCAGTTAAAAACAATTTACTTTTCAGACATAAAGTAGCGCAAGAAGTTAGAAATTATCTTTCAGCTCAAGATTTTTGTGAGGTAGAAACTCCTTACTTAATTAGCTCTACTCCAGAAGGAGCACGTGATTTCGTGGTACCTTCTCGTATGAATCCAGGTGAGTTTTATGCATTACCTCAGTCTCCACAAACTTTCAAACAATTGTTGATGGTAGGTGGTATGGATAGATATTTCCAAATTGTGAAATGTTTCCGTGATGAGGATTTACGTGCTGATAGACAACCTGAGTTTACACAAATTGACTGTGAAATGGCTTTTGTTGAACAAGAAGATGTAATGGATACTTTTGAAGGTTTAACTAAACACTTATTGAAGTCTGTTCACGGTATTGAAGTAGATAAATTCCCTCGTATGACTTTCGAAGAAGCAATGCGTAAGTATGGTAATGATAAACCAGACATTCGTTTTGGAATGGAATTCGGAGAGTTAAACGAAGTGGCACAACATAAAGATTTCGGTGTGTTTAATAGCGCTGAATTAGTAGTTGGTATTGCTGTTCCAGGAGCTGCAACGTATACACGTAAAGAAATTGATGCACTTATCGAATGGGTAAAACGCCCTCAAGTTGGTGCTTCAGGAATGGTTTACTGTAAATGTGAAGCTAATGGTACTTTCAAATCTTCTGTAGATAAATTCTATGACCAAGAAGACTTGAAAAAATGGGCTGAAGCAACTGGAGCTAAAGAAGGTGACTTAATTTTAGTACTTTCTGGACCTGCAAACAAAACAAGAGCACAATTAAGTGCTTTACGTATGGAGTTAGGTAACCGTATGGGATTGAGAAAACCGAATGAGTTTGCTCCATTATGGGTTATTGACTTCCCTCTTTTTGAGTGGGATGAAGAATCTGAACGTTACTTTGCTATGCACCACCCGTTCACTTCTCCTAAAAAAGAAGATTTTGCATTGTTAGATACTGACCCAGGAAAAGTACGTGCAAATGCTTATGATATGGTTCTTAATGGTAACGAAATCGGAGGAGGTTCTATCCGTATTCACGATAAAGCTACTCAAGAAATGATGTTTAAACATTTAGGATTTACTAAAGAAGAAGCTGAGAAACAATTTGGTTTCTTAATGAATGCTTTCCAATACGGAGCACCACCACACGGAGGTCTTGCTTTTGGATTAGACCGTTTAGTTTCTATCTTAGGTGGACAAGAAACAATTCGTGATTTCATCGCATTCCCTAAAAACAATTCAGGACGTGATGTTATGATTGATGCACCAGCAACAATTACACCAGAACAATTAAAAGAACTTCACATTTCTGTGAATCAAGAATAACAAAAAAGGGAGCTTATAGCTCCCTTTTTTATTTCATTTTATATGCTTTACTTACCGTTGTAAGTATTCATTGAATTATTTAACCCTGCCAAAGCAAACTCTTGAATTGCTTTTGAGGCAGTTTTTAGCCTTTCTGGGAGCACTTCTTTTTCCTCATCACTCCAAGTACCTAAAACGTAATCTACTTGCTGTCCTTTCTTAAATTCGTCACTAATACCGAATCTAAAACGAGGATAGTTACTCGAATTTAAAACACCTTGGATACTTTTTAATCCGTTATGTCCTCCATCTGATCCTTTAGCTTTAATACGGATTGTACCAAAACTAAGATTCAAATCATCTGTTACAACCATAACATTTTCTACAGGTATTTTTTCTTTCTCCATCCAATACTGCAAAGCCTTACCGCTTAAATTCATATAAGTATTTGGCTTTAATAACAATAGTGTTCTTCCTTTTATTTTGACTTCTGCAAGAGAACCAAGCTTTACTGTCTGCCAATCACCACCTAACTCATTAGCAATCTCATCAACAACTTTAAAACCTATATTATGACGCGTATGAATATACTCCACACCAATATTTCCTAATCCTACAATTAAAAACTTTTTCATTATGCTAATAACAAATTTTATATTCTATTACAAAAGTAAACTAATACCAAACTATGAACAAACAAAAAAGCGCTTGTGAAAATCACAAGCGCTTTTAAAAACATATCTCTTGGAAAAATTATTTTTTCTTTGGAGTAGCTTTTGCTGCTTTCGCTGCTTCTTGAGCTGCTTTCATAGCTGCACGAGAAATTCTTACTTGACAAACAACAGTGTTGTCTGTGTGTAATAATTTGTAGTTATCAACTGCAACATCAGTAACGTATAATTTGTTACCCATGTCTAAGTTAGAGATGTTTACTTCTACGAAATCAGGTAAGTTAGCTGGTAAAGCTTTAACTTTTAATTTACGTAAGTTTAAGTTTAATACACCTCCGGCCATAACACCTTTAGATTTACCAGTAACTTTTACAGGAACTTCTAAAGTAATTTCTTTATCGTCATGTAATTGGTAGAAATCGATGTGCATGATGCTGTCAGAAACTGGGTGAAATTGGATATCTTGTAAGATAGCGTTGAATTTCTTTCCGTTTTCTAACTCAATTACTACAGTGTGTACGTTTGGAGTGTAAACCAAGTTTTTGAATGCTTTTTCCTCTGCAGCAAAGTGTACTGCTGGTTCTGTTCCTCCGTATAACACGCAAGGTACCATTCCAGCATTACGTAAGGCTTTAGTTGATACTTTACCTACGCTTTCTCTTTCTGATCCTTTAATCGTAATTGATTTCATTTAAATATATTTAAAAATTAATAAATTCCTATACTACAAATGTTTTGCTAATAGATTCATTTGAATGAACATTATGCATAACTTCTCCGAATAATGGAGCACAGCTTAATACTTTAATCTTGTCACAAGGTTTTTTCAATGGAATTGAATCTGTAACGATTAACTCTTGAATAGCTGATTCTTCTATTTTCTCATAAGCACTTCCTGAAAGGATAGCATGTGTACAAATAGCACGTACGCTTAATGCTCCTCTTTCCATCATCATATCAGCAGCTTTTGCAAGAGTACCACCAGTATCAATCATATCATCAACTAAGATAACATTTCTACCTGTTACATCTCCAATAAGCTCCATTTTATCAATAATGTTAGCTTGCTTTCTTTGTTTATAACAAATTACTACATCAGAAGATAAAAACTTAGAATAAGCATAAGCTCTTTTAGAACCTCCCATATCAGGTGATGCAATTGTAAGATTATCTAAGTTTAAGCTTTTTACATATGGTAAAAAGATTGTTGATGCATATAAATGATCTACTGGTCTTTCAAAGAAACCTTGAATTTGATCAGCATGTAAATCCATTGTCATAATACGTGTCGCACCAGCTGACTCTAGTAATTTTGCAACTAATTTCGCTCCAATTGGAACACGTGGTTTATCCTTTCTATCTTGTCTAGCCCATCCAAAATAAGGTATCACTGCAGTAATGTGTCTTGCTGAAGCACGTTTGGCTGCATCACACATTAACAATAATTCCATTAAATTATCTGATGAAGGGAATGTAGAACATACTAAGAAAACTCTTCTCCCTCTAATTGACTCTTCAAAAGAAGGTTGAAACTCTCCATCACTATAATGAGATAAAGTTACTTTTCCCAATTCTACTCCGTATGCTTTTGCAATCTTCTCTGCGAGTTCAACACTCTGAGCACATGCAAAAATTTTTGCGTCTGGTTCGAAATATGACATTACTTTTAATTAGTTGTTATGTTGTTAGTTAGAGCTTAACTATGATTATTAAGCGATGCAAATTTATAAAATATATATTGACAAAACGATTTTTTTTCTTTTTTTTCTTTGTAGCTAACTTTTTTTTTTTACATTTGCACTCACAAACAATAAGTCATCAGCCCGGATGGCGGAATTGGTAGACGCGCACGACTCAAACTCGTGTTCTTCGGAGTGTGGGTTCGATTCCCACTCCGGGCACTGAAACCCTAATTACTAAGTAGTTAGGGTTTTTTATTTACTTTTTAGTCAACCATTAGTCAACATCTTTCCTTTTAATATTCCTTTGACAACTATTACACATAAAAAAAAGAGTGCCTAAACACTCTCTTTGATTCTATCAATATGCTAATTGTCTTTATTTGTTTCACGTGTCTCACGTGTTAACCTTTCAATATCATTCTCTTTTCTCATTAAATAATGATATACGTTTTGATTCCCTATCGTAATAGCATAGGCTTGTACAAATTGAAACCCATTACGAGATAGAAAATTAAGAGCATCAACCATAGAATTAAACTTTATACGTGTCTCGTCTTTATCTCTAATAAACATCTCTTCTTTACTACTAAAATACTTAGTATTTTGTCCGAAATCAATTTTTACGTTAACCTTATCACTAAATAACTTCCCTTCTCCTACTATTAAAATGTAATCAACATCTAATTCCTTTAGAGGAATATTGTTTACTGTTTGTGCCTGTACAAAATAACCAAAAAACAAAAGCACTACTAAAAATATTTTTTTTAAAACTCTTATAATTAATCAATTAATAATTTCTTAAACTCTAAAACAGAAACCTCAAAATATCTTTTATCAAGACTATCTCCTAAATCATAAGAATTCCTTGGGCATAAAAATCTTACTACGTCTTTACCATCGACTGACTGAACATTTAATTCAAAGATATATGCAGGACTCAAGTAAGTTGATTCTTTAATCATATCTGCAATTAAATTTTTCTCATTATAAGCATACTCAGCACCTAAAACTGCAAAACGGTTATTAATCTCTCCTTCTTTTATACTTCTTATACTAATTGTTTCGCCTGTTTTATCTATTAACGCCTCTTTAATTCTGCTATATGATGATTCATCCATGACAAAATAAAACTTTGTGCGTGTATCTTTCCAACCTTCCTGTATGGCTTCATAATAATAATAACCTGAATCCCTTTCAATTATTAAAACATACCGTTTTTCATTTTTCAATACTATAGTTCCCATCTGCATAAAAGTAAAATTTTGATAAATATGGCTTCTCCAAAAACTTGGAACTGCTTTTGTATCAATTACATTTTGATTTGAAAACCATTTCCCAATACTTTCATTATATGCCCAACCTGTTGCTTTAACAATACTTTTCGACTTTCTTTCAAATTCAGGGATTTTTGCATCAATTCTACTTTGTGAAAACAAACATATAGATACAAAAAGAAAAGAGATACTAATTATTAATTTAGTTTTTGCCATTAGTGAAATTTTATTCAAATATAACTAATTAAAACAAAAAATGCCCGATAAACAGGCATTCATTGAATAATCTTTAAGAGTAATAGGCAATTGTATATCACAAAGGTAAACAATATTATGTTAATCTATTTAAAATCAAATATTCAAACACAAAATATAATAAAACAAGTACACTCATTAAAGTAATTATATACAATAAAGTATGTACTTTTTCAATTGTTCTATAAGTTGCAAAAGTAAAATATGCCTTTTCTTCGAGCAATTCTCTATCAGTTTTATTCTTAACTTCCTCCTTATATTTTTCAATATTCTTGACTTCTCCACTTGTTTTCATATCTAATAATTTATTTCACTTTAACAAATATAACTAATTAAAACAAAAAATGCCCGATAAACAGGCATTCATTGAATAA
>NZ_JBBPHM010000020.1:0-63878 GCF_038039755.1 Myroides sp. C1519 | reverse complement strand
CGGCAATAGAGCAACCTTTAGTAATAGAAGACAACTTAGCCATAGAAAATGAAGCGACCTTGTTTGAAATACCTGCAACAGAGTTACCTTTAGTGGACAACAAGCCACAAGAGGGTATTACGACAATAGAGCAACCTTTAGTAGCAGAAGACAACTTAGCCATAGAAAATGAAGCGACCTTGTTTGAAATACCTGTAACGGAACTACCTTTAGTGGACGACAAGCCACAAGAGGAAATAACTTCAGAAGTAGGAACCCAAAACACTCCTAATACGAAAGATGTTATGCAAATTGAAATCTTTGACGTAGAGACAATTGTTACAGAACCAATTGTAAACAAACCTAAGAAAGAAAGAAAAAAAGAAAAGAAAAACTCTTCTTTTGACCAAGAAGGACAAATAAGTTTATTTTAAATAACAAAGGGCTATTTCAAGTTGAAATAGCCCCTTTATAATATGTATCTTTTCCTATACTTATAGGCGTGGTATAGCAAAAAGTCGATTTGCTTCTTTTGTGAAATTATTATTCCCATTTCTATTATCAAAGCGAGCTACCAAATCAAAAGCACAGTCTTTGAAATAATTACACAGCACTTTCAAATCATACTCTCCACTTTCTTGGTAATAAGGTAACGACACTGGAAAGTTAAACTTCCTGGTTCCTCCCTCTTTTAAAAGACACATAGCGTGTTTGGTAAATATTAATGAATAATGACTATCTGCTCCATTTTCCCAGATACAAAACTTCTCAAAGACATCCCAACACTCTTCTCCTCCAAACTGCCACGATAAGTACATATAGAAAATACGTGATCTAAAATGTGTTATCGGATCATTCTCATCATATACTGACATATTACACTGAGCAAGCTCAAAATATTCACGTGCCTCATTCACATTGCCACGAATAAAATGTTCATAAGCAAATACCATATATGTTTCAAAAGCGGTCTCTATAAACTCAAAGCGATTTGCAAACAGATCTCGTGCTGCTATTTTTGCCTCTTCAAACTTCCCTTGAGCTAAAAGATTATACGTCTTTATAGCGTGTTCAAAAGGAGGATTATCACTTAATTCGTCAACCAACTCCTCCCCCATTAAATTAACTATTTCCATTGCTTTGTCATACTCTCGTAAATGCTGGTACCAAATAGCTAAAATGTGGTAATATCCACGACTGCTATATCCATTTTTCAACAAACGTTTATGAAAATCATCTCCTATCTCCTTTAATTGTTCTTTGGTAATAGCTGTAGACCCCGATGAAATAGCGTACATCCACTTATATTCATATAAAAAGTCTTTCTCTTCAAAATATCCTTCATTGCTATCACTTGTATTTAAAATCCAAGTAAAAGCAGGATAACTTAAAGACGTACGTGGCGTATGGTTCTCTGTATTTATCAACAACAATCTTAAATCAAATCCCCAATCAATATCATTGTGTTTATCCGCAATGGCAATAGCCTCTTTAATTAACACCAATTGATCAGCTATAACCTTTGTTTCATTAATCTTTAAAACTATTTTCTGTATATCCAGTGTATAACTCATATATTTATTCTTATCACTTTTAACCTCTTAATGTCTAAAGTTATTATATTAATCCTATTAAAAAAGGCAAGCAGAAAAAACCACTTGCCTTTGCAATATTGTAAAAACGCTAAGTTAACATTTCGTCAACTTCTGTTTTAAAATTGTCATTACCATTACGCTGATCAAAACGATTAGCATAGTCATAAGCTATATCTTTAAAATAAACATATAGTTCAGATAAATCATATTCACCGCTTTCTTGGTAATATGGAAGTAATGAAGACAGCTCCAGTCTTTGTTTACCACCATTTTTCATAAGTGGTGCCATATACTTAGCAAAATTAAAAATATGTAGGTCCTCTGCTCCTAATTGCCAATCTGCAATCTTTTCAAAAAATGACCAAGTATCTGGATGATTCTTTTTGTGCATATAAGCAACTAATAG
The DNA here is from genome assembly GCF_038039755.1 of Myroides sp. C1519. NCBI lineage: Bacteria > Pseudomonadati > Bacteroidota > Flavobacteriia > Flavobacteriales > Flavobacteriaceae > Myroides > Myroides sp. C1519. Next base: position 61,898 of record NZ_JBBPHM010000020.1, on the reverse strand, counting down.
TCCCATTGAATACCCAACAGAACTATCATATTGATCGTGTGCGTGATATTCCTCCATTGCTTTGTCAAAATAGATACTGGCTCTATCATCTCCTGCTTGTTCTAACCAATAAGCAAAACAGCAAAATGTTTGAAAAGGCATTGAATAACACGTCAGTTTTTTATTAATCAAATCTTGAGCTTTGATAAGAGACTCTTCAACAAATCCTTGATACAATAACGTTTCTACCTTTGTATCTAATTCACAAGCCGGACAATTAGTCATATCATCTATGATTTCAGCATCAGCTAAATCAATGTACTCTTGTGCCTTTTTATAATCTCTAAGATGTAATGACAAACCTGTCATAACATTATAATAAGCGCGAAGACTAAAACCATTCTTAACTAAACGGCGTTTCAAATCTTCTCCTATCTCCAAAACCTGCTCCATTGGAATAGCTGAACTGCGGTAAGCAGAACAAAACATCCATTTATATTCCCATAAAAAATCAGCCTCATCGAAGTAGTCGTCATTTTCATCACTTGCGTTTAAAATCCAAGCAAACGCAGGAAAACTCTCCTCACATTTAGAAGTATTGCGCTCTTGTCTAATTAAGTCCAAACGCAAATCAAACCCCCAATCTATATCATTATGTTTATCTGCAATTGCAATTGCCTCCTTTAAAGCCTTTACTCTATCTGAAAAATTCTGCAAATCATCCAGCTTTAATAAAATCTTTTGAATCTCTAAATTATAACTCATCCTTTTATTTTTTTGGTTGGTTTTCTTCTTGTAATTGCTTCAGCTCAGTACAGCAATGATTATTGCCATTTCTTTGATCGAATTTAGTAGAAAACGACTCTGCTATAGAATAGTAATAAGCCGCTAACACTGCTAAATCATAAATTCCTTCTTGTTTATAATAAGGCTGTTTAGGAGATATTTTTAATTCTCTTGTACCACCTTTTACAAAAACCGCAGCAATATGTTGACTAAAAGCCATTTGTAAAAAGTCCTCTGCCCCCACTTGCCAATCTACTACTAATTCAAACATACTATAAAGAAGTTCGTCTTCTAACAAGTGTAGTGTGTAAATAAACCTTGTCATACTAAACAACATCGAACTATTTACTCCCTCTACCTTATAAAATGCTTCCTTAGCTTTTTCTAAATAAATAGAAGCACGACTATCTCCTCTTCTTGCCATGAAATAGGTCATAGCACAATAGCTTTCAAAAGGCAATGAAAATGCAGAAAGCTTCTTTAGTTCCATTTGATTGGCTAAATATATAGCCTCTTCAAAGTCTCCTATAATAGATGCCCTTTCTACAGAATAATCATACTCTACCACCTCATCTTCATCATCTTCTTTAGGTTCCAGTTTTGCTAAATCTATATACTCACATCCTTTTGCGACATCTCCTCTATTCTGAGCAAATTCAGCTAAACAAAAGTATAGCCCTCGTTTACTCATTCCGTTTTTCTCTAAACGCCTTTCTAAGTCAAGCGCTACAGTATGGGTGTGTTCTAAAGGAATATCTGTATTACAATTAACTGCTCCAAGCATCCACTCATATAAACCTAAAAACTCAGCATCTGAAAACTCCTCAGGGTATTCATCACACACATTTAATATCCAAGCAAAAGCAGCCGGACTATGAATACACATAGACGTAGCACTTTCTTTTCTTATTAAATAACTGCGTAAATCAACTCCCCAATCCAGATCATTGTGTTTATCCGCAATTTGAATTGCTTGCTGTAACAAAGCAATACAACGATCATAATCGCTGTAATGCTCTTCTATTTCTAAAGCTAACTTTTGTATTTGTAATCGATACATTAAAACTTAGGTAAAAAATTAGACATACCTAAGATCATAAACTGATACAACGCATCATTAAACGTATCCATCTCTTTTTTATTGATTGTATATCCCCCCAACATTAATGCTTGAACATACAACACATTAATCAATGCTTCAAACAACTCTGGATCGTCAATATGCATAACTTTCGTTACCAAATCACTTTGTTGATTAAAACACAACGTCGGCATTACTTCCTCTTTTTTCTTAAAATGATGTAAAGTCGACGCAAAAGGATTTGACGTTTGAGAAAGACTCTGAATATTCTTAGACGCTATTGCATCCTCATTGGCAATATAGATAGCCGTTGTATCTTTTGGTTCAAAGCGCTTAACTTCAGCTCTACAAAAATGCTTCTTCAAGATTTTATTAGCCTCTAATACAAACTTTTCAATCAACTCTTCAGATTCAACTGCATCTTCAAACTCCTCCAGAATATCATTTGGATTAATTTTCTCTATGCTTAACTCAGGATGACTGCGCTTAATTTTTTCAATTAAATCTGTTTCATAACTATAAGCCGCATTAATCACTAATTTCTTTTGAGAACCTGCAATACGTCTTATCTGTCTAAAATCATCTAAAGAAGGTGTAAAGTATATTTTATCTACAGACTCTTTGATATCCCCAAAAGCAAGCATCCCTTGATTGGTTTCAAAAGGTAAATAATCCTCAAATAAGTTCATTATCTCAGAATCAGATGCTGCCAATGCTTTAATAAACATATGGTGAATATTGATAATCTTTTCTAACGTGTCAATGTCCGTTAGAGACAATGACTTCAAATAGTCTTTAAAACAAATACTCAACTCTTTCTTCGTTTCTTGAAGAACCGTATTATTCATTAACGACTCTCTTGACGCTGTTGGTTGTAATGCATTTGCATTAATTACACAACGTACAAAAGAAGTCCACTCTGGCAATAAATTACTTGCTTGATCACACAAATACATTCTTTTCAAGAATATTTTATGCTCTTTTGTAGCGGTTGTATTTACCTTATTAGGAATAATAAAAGCAACTCCTTGTAGTTCTCCTGCATCAGACTGTAATCGGAAAACATCTAAAAACTTTGTTTTAAATACTTCCTTTCCGTAAGCTAAAAGTTCTTCTTTTGTACTTTCTGGATCTAACCAAACAGGATTACCATTTAATATTTGATCTACTTCACCGTTCTCAATTAAATTTACTTCAATTGGTAAAGCACTTCCGTAAAACAATATATTTTGTTTAACCTCATCTTTTTTAAACAAGGACTTCCAAGCCTTCTTTGCATCTAAGATTACCTTTGTTCCAACCTCTGGAAGTAAGTCGATCATTTCAACATTATAAGTACCATCAGCTCTACCAGTCCAACGAACAGACTCCTCTCTATAAAGAGAACGAGATTCAACAACAATAGCCTCACTCACTACTAAACAAGATAACAGACCAATACCAAACTTTCCTATTAAGTCTTTATCTGCTAATTCACCTCTTTTAGAACTCTGTCCAATCACAGATAAAAATTGGTGAACATCCTCTTGTGTTAGTCCAACACCATTGTCTTGGAATATTAATCGATCACCTTCAAAAGTAACATTAATAGCCCCTTTAAACTGTTCATCTATACCTTTGCGTACAGTAACAGCATCCATTCCATTTTGCAATAATTCCCTGATAAAAACTGTTGGCGAGCTATAAATATGCTCTGACAACAATTCTATCATTCCTTTCATATTTACTTGAAACTGATATTGTTTCTTATCTTCCATTATCTTCTTCTTTTACGAGGTCCTCCTACAATTTTTTGAGCATCTTCATTTCCATTTTCAGCTGCTTGCTGATACCATTGCATTGCTTGCTCATCACTTTGAGGAACACCCTCTCCTTTTAAATAACAATTTGCTAATTCATACTGCGCACTGTCAATACCAGCCTCAGCTGCCTGAATTAAATAACTTACCCCATATTCAGGATCTTTATCTGTTCCTTCTCCTTTGATAAGCATTGTTCCAACATAACTTACTGCATCCATATAGCTATTGTCAGCAACTGTTTTTAAGTAGTAAAATGCCTCTACTAAATCCTTATCTACACCATTACCATAGTAGTAACACAATCCCAATCTAAACATTGCTGCATCATAATGACGCTCAGCCGCTGCTTTATATGCTTGGAAAGCTTTTTTATCATCCTTTTCAACTCCAAAACCAAACTGATAACAAATACCTATTCCCTCTGAAATATAATCTCTCTCCTCAGCCATTTTGTAATATTCAAAAGACTTCTCATATTCTTGATCAGGTCCATAACCATATAAATAATAGTCCCCTAAAGCTAACATTCCTAAAGGCGAACCATTTTCTACAGCTTTTTCAAACCATTTCTTTCCTTCTTCACTATTTCTTTCTTCTAAATAACCATAAGAATAGTAAACACCAACTTTATATTGTGCATAACTAAAACCTGCTTCAGCTCCTTCCAGCATATATTCAAATGCTTTAGCGTAATTTGGTTCACCACCATTTACACCTTCTTCATAGAACAAAGCGATGTCAACATTAGCATCTACAAAACCAAGTTCTAATGCTTTCTCAAATAATTCAAAAGCCATTTCTTCATTTTTATCACCTCCTATTCCATAACGGTAGAAACGTGCTAAATGATAAACTCCCTCTGCAATATCATTATCTGCAGCAATCTGGAAATACTTACGAGCTTCCTCTAAGTTTGGTTCTCCTACAACACCATCTTCACTCATAAACCCTAAACGCAAGGCAGCAAAGAAATACTCATTGTTTAAAGCATCAATATATAAAGCTTGTGCCTCCTCAGCATTAGCATCTAAACCTTCACCTCTCTCCAACATCATAGCCAACTCAACTTTACAGTAGTTAGATCCGTGCTGTTCTATTCCTTGTTGATAATAAGCAATTGCCTTTTCTGTATTAGGTTCTCCTGCATATCCATAACGATTATACCTACCTGCATATTCCAATCCCATTCCATTATTTCTTTCAGCAGACAGTTCAAAATACTCAAGTGCTTTCTCATAGTTTGGTTCATCTTCAAACTCTGTATTTTGATAAGCAATACCTAAGCGGTAAGGCGCATAATCACTTCCTAATTTAGTAGCCTCTTCTAACAAAGCTTTTGCTTCTACTACATTGCTTTCTACCTCTCCTGAATCTAACAAAACAAAAGCCTTTTCAGACATTGCTCTATCAAAGCCGTTCTCAATTGCTCTATCTAAATATCCTATTGCTTTTTCAACATCTTTATATTCCTCATTGTACAGACGAATAGTTGCTAATTCTAACAACGCTTCATTTGAGTCATAAGCAACTGTTTTCTCTAATAAAGCAATTGCAGTTTTAAAGTCTCTTTCTCCTCCATTAAGAGGATACAAATAGCTATACGCAAGTACAAAACCACTATATACAATTCCGTAATCGAAAGCATAATCAAGTAAATCACGCCCTCTTTCAACAGTATATCCCAAACTTTCAAATCGTCCATTACAGCACATCATTCCTAATAAATAAGCTGAATAAGCACTTTTATTAGCAATTCCTTCCTCTAATACTTCTGCAGCTTTAGCATCTTGCTCTTCTCTTAAATAATAATCAGCTAAAACATACAATCCTTTCTTTTGATTGTGTAATAAGTCTGAATATTTTTCAATAACCTGCCATCCTTCCTCTGGAGAATTACAATTGCGAAACTCAATATTCAATAAAAACAACTCCCCTGCAGCAATCTTTGTCTTTGCTACAATATTCTGTAACAACTGCAACCCTTCATCTTGATTCTTTTCATATCCTAAGTTGCCATAATATTTACTATACCCTACGTGACAAGTACATAGATCATCTCCTAATTCATATCCTTTTTGTAAATATCCCTTTGCAATCTCATCATCTTTATAGCTAAAACGAGCATTTAAAAACAACTCATATTGAAAACCATAAGCTCTTATAAAACCTTGATTTATAAATAAGTTATTTAATTCTCTAACATCTGTAAACCAAGTAGCATAATCCTCTGCATTTAAAGACATACTGCTATGAACACAATTAGAATCTTCGTTCAATTGAATATATAATTCTTCAATTACTTCATTACTTTTTGCTTCTTTAACCGCTAACAGACATATTGCATAAGCTTTATACCATTGATTAGGATCATTATAATCATTTGCTTCTATAAATGATTTTGCTTGTTCTGTTAGTGATACACTATCAGTCGCAAAGTCACTTACGTAGCTTTTATATTCATTAAAAGAATTTCTCATAATTGTCTGTTTTATTGTTTTTTGTAAACTAAATATCATTCTCAATAATCACAAATGTAAGAAAACGACATTCAATAAGAGTCGTCATTACGACTAAGCGCAATTTCTATAATTGTGAATTACTAAAATATTTACAATATTTCAATATGACACTACAAAATCAATAAAAAACAGAAGTAATGAATAAATTACACCGCAAAAAGAATAACCAAGAAAATCTAAACCGATAAAAATTAACGATTATTTGTTTGCTTGTAAATAGTTATGATTCACACGAGACGACGCTATTAGCGATGCTATCAATCCTAAGAAAATAATTGATACAAACACTAAAACTAAGTTCATTAAGTTGAACTCAACAGGATAAGCCATTCCCTCTCTAATTGAGATAAACTGAAAATGCGCTTGAAGTAAAACAAAAACAACTCCTAAAAAAACACCTATTAAACTTCCTAAACCACAAATAATCATTCCCTGAAATAAGAATATTTTTCTTAAATCAGTTAGTGGTGTACCAAGTTCGTTCAAGGTTTTAATATTGGATTGTTTCTCTAAAATAATCATAATCATTGCTCCCACTAAAGTAAAAAGAGCCATTATAACTACTAACACAAAAATAAGATAAACAACAAGGTTCTCTGTATTCAGCATACGATACAAACCATCATTTTGTTGTGCTCTATTCTTGATAATAAAATTTTCTCCCAATACTTCTTTTACCTTACTTATCGCTTTGCTTTCAGAGACATTATCTGCTATAGCAAGTTCAAGATTAGTAATCTCATTGGCAGGAATAAACAATAAGTCTCTCGCAACATCAATGTCAACGAATACATACTTATCATCTAAGTCATCATTTTGTAAAATATAGACACCAGTAGGGTTTAAAGTCTTTTTAATAAACGCATCTTCTGGATTATTAATCACCCCTTTACCTGGTTTCATTGCTAAAGCTTCAAAAGCATTTTCAGTATCAAAAAGCCCCATTGATAGCACAGCACTAATACCGATACCTACAACAGTCTCATCTGAATCTGCCTCAAGCCAATTACCATATTCTACTTTACTCTCGAAATCGCTAACATTTGAATAGTCAGAATCTACGCCTTTTATTGTAGAAACTGTTTGTTTTTCTTTAAAAGAAAATAAAAGGCGATCTTCTACTACTTTAGCAACTCCTTTAAAATAACCTGAATCTTCTAAGTCTAAAATCTGTTTGTCTTCCACTACAAAGCTTTTGCCTTTTTCGCTATACACTTTTAAGTCTGGATCAAGATCATTGACAAACGAAAGACTAAAACTCCTTAACCCACTAAACACAGACAAAACAATAAACATAGCCATAGCACTGACAACAATTCCAATGGAAGCTATTGCAGTAATAACGTTTATCGCTTTGCTCTTGCTTTTACTAAAAGCATATCGTTTAGCTATGTAAAGAGAGAACTTCAAATTACTTTTTCTTTCTTTTTACTAATAAATCACGGTCAGCGATTGGATTTTCTTCACCTTTTAAAGCCTTATCGATTTGGTCAATATACTCTAAACTATCGTCGATATAGAAAACTAAATCTGGAACTTTTCTTAATTGGTGTTTTACTCTTTGTGCTAATTCGTGTTTAATTAACGGAGCATTTGATTGAATTGCTTTCAATAATTCAGGACCTTTCTCTGATGGAAAGATGCTTAAGTATACTCTTGAAATTGATAAGTCAGTTGTAATACTAACTTTAGAAACCGAAATTATCAAGTTTGATAATCCGTTCTTACGTACCTCTCCTTGCAAGATATCAACGATATCCTTTTGCAACAAGGTCCCCATCTTCTTTTGTCTATTTGTTTCCATAGTGCAAAAATACAATTTTTTGCATATCAAAGTTTTTTATCTTTGTTTATCAACCCAAAAAAACTGAAATGAAAAAAATTGAACATATTGGTATTGCAGTAAAAGACTTACAAGCTTCTAATGCATTGTTTGAAAAACTATTTGGAGCTCCAGCTTACAAAGAAGAGAGTGTAGAGAGTGAAGGTGTAAAAACTTCTTTTTTTATGAATGGCCCAAACAAGATAGAGTTATTAGAAGCTACAAATCCAGATAGTCCAATTGCTAAATTTCTTGAGAAAAAAGGAGAAGGAATTCATCACATCGCTTTTGATGTTGAAGATATTGAGGCAGAAATGAAAAGACTTTCCGATGAAGGCTTTATCGTTTTAAACGAAAAACCTAAAAAAGGTGCTGATAATAAATTAGTTGCATTCTTACACCCTAAAACCACAAACGGAGTATTGATTGAACTATGTCAAGAAATCAAATAAATGCTAAAAAATTCTTGCATAAACCAATAAAACGGAGTAATATTGCACTCGTCAAATTATGTTTGACACTGGTCCTATAACTCAGCTGGTTAGAGTAGCTGACTCATAATCAGCAAGTCCCTGGTTCGAGCCCAGGTGGGACCACCACGAAATTTTACGGTCAAAAGACCGGTCCTATAACTCAGTTGGTTAGAGTAACTGACTCATAATCAGTAAGTCCCTGGTTCGAGCCCAGGTGGGACCACAAAAGAACCCCTCATTACCTTGGTAGTGAGGGGTTTATTTTTTTTAGGGGGTTGGTTAGGGGGCTATATTATTTCATACTATTTCAATAACATTATCCTTACCAAACCATTCTTCTGCCTTTTTTATCACTTCTACATCTGGATTGTGAAAGAAAATTGCTAAATTTTCTTTAGCTCTTGTACAACACACATAAAAAATCTTTTGAGTTCTTGATAAAACTCTTGGAAAAGATTCAAGTTTACTTTTAGTCTTTGATTTCCCATCTACAAGTTGCTGATAAATGCTTTTCTGATTAAAAAGATAATTAAAATTATAATCATTCCAATTACCATTATCTAGGATAACCAAGACATTATCAAATTCTGCACCTTTAGTTTTATGTTGTGTTGAGAATGGAGTTTGTCCTTCCAGATATTCATACAGTTTTTGAAATTTACTAAACTCTACATTTTTCACTCTATTATACAAATACTCACTTTTCACTTTAAAAGTCATGAGCTTATCATCAATCAAACAAATCTTTTTTTCGTGTGCATCGTTAATAACTTGTTCAATAGTATTATTTTCAACATCTTCAAGGCTTTCAATATTCTCTTTTAAAGCCTTTTTATCTGCGATACTTGTAATTTTAAAATGATAGTCTGTAGCTCTTAAAAACTCATTGTACTTTTTATTTTGATAGAGAAAAATATTATGCTGAATTTTAAATAAGTGTTTTATAAGATTATCCCTTTTTGAACCTTTCTTGTTCTCATCACCTTCATCTTTCTTTTTATCATCAAGTAATTGGTCTTTGTCAACATACATTTTGGAAAAATCAACAAAATTTAATGACTTGGCATAATCATACAAATCGACATTATCATCAATAAAAAGCTGCATTGCATCTGTTGGACGAACAGTTTTTAATTCTTTGCTATCTTTTCCTTGCTGTAATATTTCAATTACTTCTCCAAATGTATTCTCTGAAAAATCAGTTGCAATATTCTTATCTTTAATATACTTCTTAATTCTATCTCTAAAACTTAATATGTGGTCTTTATCATAAATATCCATCAACTCTCTAAAACCACCTTTTCCTGCTATTAAATTATGAGTAAGATTAAGTTCTTTTGTTTCCTTTGAATTACTAAAATCCCAAGCATGTTCTGATGCTAAAAAATCTTTAACTTTATTGAGATCTCCATCAGCAGAATACAAAAACAAAACAGCACCTTGTTTTATTACACCGTCAATCATATTAGGAGCTTCAGGGTCAGTAGAAGGTTCTTGAGTTATGCCATCAGTACGAAGTTTATTCGCTAAATTAATAACAAGTTGAGGATTTCTTCTATTTTGCTTCTTTAGAATTTCTTGTACTTGTCCTGCATTCGTTCCTTTGTAATAATCTAAATTACCAATGCCTTCTTCATAAATTGACTGCATCGTATCCCCAAAAAAGCCAATGATATTTTTTCTACTACTTTTCTTAAAATACGTAAGAAATATTTCTACAACGGCTTTACTTGTATCTTGATATTCATCTATGAAAATGAATTTGTATTTATCTTTTACTAGACTGCTGAGTTTGGGATATTTTTCAAAAAGGTAATTTGCTACTATTAGCAATTCATCGTGAGATATTATACCTTCACGTATTCTAACGAATTCTTTGTATTGCACTCCATTAGTCAAAGCCGCAAAATAATTCTCTGGAACGGGATTGACTTTTTCAATAGATATTTTAGTTACCTCTCCATTATTTGCTAAAGATATAAGAGCTTCTTTAAGCTCTTTTTGAAAGTGCTTAATATTATCCCATAGAAAATCGTGTATCGTAGATACATTAAGATTTTTATGGTTTACCCTTTCTTCAATTTCTTTAACAGCTGCATTGGTATAAGTCATACAGGCAACCTTAGCTGTTGGATTTTCAGCTATTACCTGCCTAATTACATTTACCAAAGAATAGGTTTTACCACTTCCTGCACCTCCACTTAATAGAAAATTATTACCTTCATCTATTAACTGAAAAATCTCCAGTACTTCTGGCTCTAAATTTCGTCTTCCTTCAACCATAACAAACCATTTTTAATATAAGCTGGAATATTCCAATTGCTGAAAACTTCATCACTATGATATATTATATCTAAAGCGAAATGAGTTTTCTTCTTAATACAATTATTAGCCAAATCATAAGGACTTTTTGCATTATCATCAAAATCAGATGAATTTTTTATTCCTTGAAACGTACCTTTATTTGATTTTACAAATTCTCTATTCAAGTGTATAAAAGCATCCTCAAAACTCCTAGCGTGATAACTATTTTCTTCCTGTTGGTAACATATGCATACTTTAGAAGTTCCAACATTGATAGTCCTATTTTCAATAGACAATGTTTTTAAATCATTCCAAGACATTTCCTTAAGAAAGTGTAATAAAGCTGAATTACTTGTTTCTGATCCTTCAACTACAGGACATGCCTCTATTATAGGATTACCTTTTTTGTCGTTATTCCCTAAATATCCTTTCGAATCAATATCAGTTAATATCAATGACTTTATACCTAAGAAATCAATAAATTTTTCAAATATGTGAGAGTAGGCGCCAACTTCTATAATTGAAATATTTTGAGATAGTAGAGGAAGGAGAGTATCATCATAATCTTCACTCGACAATCTTGCTTTATCTTCTAAATCTACTTTTCGCATAAAAGTTGGTATTAAGATTCTCTCAGTATCCCCCTCTATAAGAACAGCCTTATCAGCAAAAAATATCTCTGCTCTACTAACTGTTAAATATTGTTTTAAGAATTGATATTGCTTAGGGGTTTTATTATATTCAGCTATTAATTCTTTTAAATTTTTGGCCTTTACATCATTCTTTTTAATAGCCTTCAAATATTTTATATTTTCAAAATCACTATCTGCTACAATATGTGACGAGTGTGTTGTAATTATGTACTGTAATGGTCTATGTATCTCATTACACTTATTAATAGAAGTTTTCTTAATACCTTCTCGAAGTAACTTCTTAATGTTTTTAATGAAAACATACTGCATTTGAGGGTGAGTATGAGCTTCTGGTTCCTCAATAATCAATAAATTGATATCAGCAGGTTTTTTATCATTATCTCTCTTAAAATCTTGAACAAGAATTTCAATTTCAAAAATCATACTTATAAGATTCATATACCCTAAACCATTATAATGCTCTGGTAACCTATGATCATCATGAGTATATACAACTGTTGTATTCCCTTCAAGTAATTCTCTATGTTGTAAAGTAGAAATAATTGCGATATCAGTATCATTAAATTTTACACCTCCAAAGTCTTGTACTTTTTTAATTACATCTTTAAATAAATCTATATAAATACCACTTAATATATTATCAGTTTCTGAAAGCTGATGTTTGAAGTTTTCTGTAGCCTGACTCTTGTCAGCATTATCCTCCTGCTTTTTATAAATACTAGAAGTTTGTTTAGATAAAGTATTCTCTTTTTCTTTGTTAGTTACATCTCTTTTTGCACTTATGTACTTGAAATTAATGATATCCTTTAAATTTATATTCTCACGAACAAGGTCAATAGGCGTTGTGTCAGTAATATCTTCTGTTGTTATATCATACTCAAACGAGTATTTACGTATTTTAAAATAGTCATCTAAATTTTGCTTTAGAAAAAATTTTAATACTTTTTGAATATAATCAACTTTCCTTTCTTTCTTACCTTTCTTAGGCAATTCTTTATTTAAAAATGAATTAAAATCTTCTTGCAATTTCAAGAAGTCCTCAAAACTAATAGTATATTCAAAACCTAGCACAATAACATTATTATTAGGATCCAAATCCATCAATACCCTACTAACATTAGATAAGTCATCAAAATCATCATATTCTATATAAAGTTTTAGCTTAATACCTTTAGATAGAAATTTAGTAGAAGATTTTGAAGACTTAATGATTTTTTCAAAATCATTTTTAAAATCAATATTAAAATCATCGTATGAGAATTTAGTTTTTTCATTTAAAAACTTATCCAGAACAGATAAAATTGAGGTTTTACCCGTATTATTCTTACCAATAACTAAAGAAAGTTCATCTTCTAAATCAATTGAAAAATCCTTTAACAATCTAAAGTTTTGTACTTTTATTTTTGATATCTTCATATTTTATAATTCTAAAACATTATCAATTTCTTTCATCAACCTATCTGTTTCTACTAAAGCAACAATCATCTGATTATAGTGTTTAATATCTTCAAAAGACAATTCTCTATCCTTACGATCCTTTAGCCATTTCTGAGCTGGTTGATATCCACCTATGTAGAAATTCCAAGCCACTTCTGGAACGTTATCAAAGTATTGGGTATCGTTGATAAAAACTTTCCCTTCATTGAAAGCTGTTTTACCTACTACATTATCACCACTCTCAGGATAAGAAGATATAAAATCATTTATCTTGTCTAATTCTAGTAAATGTAGTTCACGTATTTTCTCACCTAAGGCTACTAACTTCCAGAATGACACCGAATCATTAGGATAAGGCACACGAGGAAAATCTATTTTTAAAAACTCTTTATAAGTTTCTCTGTATTTTGGCGAATGTAAAACAGCGTAGATATAATCTAATATATCTATAGGAGCAAAAGTTGCTTCTATCACCTCTTTTTCGTTTGTAAATGTTAACCCCAATTTATCTGCTATTTCATTTACAATTTCTAAATTTAAATTTGGTGTGCGTACTGATATTTTTTCGACACTTGTTTGAGTAAAGTCGTTGTATAAATATAAAGGGAAAATCGAAGTAATCTCACTTGTTTTATTTGAAACAAATGAACTTTCAATAATTTTATTAGATATAAATATATGTTGATAAGTATCTCCTGATTTAAATTGTTTACAAAGTGATAAGCCTAAATTTTTGCCATTTAACATATGCTTTGTTATATCTTTTCTTGATCGTTCTATAAATTCATATTTATAATAAACATATTTATTATCGAAAGGGCGGTAAGAAATAGGCTGAATATTCTCATCACTCCATAAGTCTGTTTTTTTTACAAGATCTATCTTAAAAGATTTATTTTCTTTTAAATTGTATTTTGATTGAATTTCATCTTTATTTAGTAGATAAAAATCTTTTATTCTATTTAATAATACATCCTTATTTGAATCAATTACAAAACTATCTCTAGAAGTCACTATCCCCACATTGTTGATAGGAAATAGTGAGTTTACTTTAAAACCATAATCATATGTTTTTTGAGCAGTAAAATCTTTTGGTACCATAAAATAATCAGGTGCCACATTTTCTAATTTATTAAAATCAATTGAATGAATATTTTTCTCGATTAAAAATTCGTATTTACTTTCTCTTTTTCCATATAAATCATATTGAAATACTTGACCTAATTCATTTGTTTTTTTAGATCCTGTTTTTACAAAAAGATTGATCGAAACACCCTGCATGATGTCAAAAACATTTTGATCAATTGAACCATCAGGTGCTGTTTCTTTTTTCTTTGAATTTCCATGTAAATCGATGGTATAAATCTTATCATACGTTTTTAGCAGATTCCATCTCATCCCTCTAAAAGTAGGATTGTCTAAAAAACCGTGTGGATTAATGAAAGCCAAAACCCCATTTCCGTTTTTCTCAATAAAATGCTGTCCATAACGCAAGAACTTTACGTAATCATCATTTATCCATTTAGGGTTTCTTTCTTTTAATTTCTCTTTACCTCCAGGTTCTTTCTTATAATCTTCCATCAAGTCCATTATCCAGTTTCCCTTGTTAGCCGATTCACCACTATAAGGTGGATTCCCCATAATAACCATCACAGGTGTATCTTTTTTTATAGCATTTGCTTGGTTACTTTCATCTGATAACCAAGAGCTAAATAGTGTATTAGTATCTGGATGTGCTTCCTCTAAAGAATTCGTAAGATATATTTTGAATCGTTGATCATCATCACTATGATAACCTGTTTCTTGTAATAGCATATCCATCTTTAGATGTGCCATTGCATAAGATGCCATCAATAACTCAAAGCCATTAAGGCGTGGTATTAAATCAGCTTTTACATATTGATTCCACATACCTTCCATTCCTTTGAATTTTGAATAGATATGTTTAACAGTTTCGGCTAAGAATGTTCCTGTACCTGTAGCAGGATCTAATATCTGAACACGATGCACCTCTTTCTCTACTTGTCTATAACCAGTTGAAGAACGTCCATCTGCCATATCTGTATTTACTTTAATTTTAGTCTTTGATGTATCCGCTAATCCTTGAGATAAACCAAATTCATCTTTTAAAATATCATCTACAGCTCTTACAATAAAATTTACCACAGGTTGAGGGGTATACCAAACTCCTCTTGCTTTACGTAACTTAGCATCATACTTTGAAAGGAAAGTTTCATAAAAATGAATTATTGGATCTTCCATCTTTGTACTCTTACCAAATCCTTTCATAATTTGATGTACGTCTGTTGCCAAGAACACATTAACTAACTCATCTACAACCCAATCTATACGTTTATCCAAATCAAATCCAGCAATGTCCTGAAATAACTTACGCAAAAAAGGATTAGACTTAGGTATTAGATTAGCAGCTTCTATACGAGAAAAGGTATCTAATGTGCTATCATTATAGCGAGCAGCAAACATTCCATAAGCAATTGTTTGAGAATAAATATCGGAGAAAGCTTTATTATCTATATCGTGAATCAACATATTCTTAAACGAAATCATTTGCTGCTTTAATGGTGAGAATTGTTGTAATTCATCATCTGCATTTAAAGCCTTTTCAATTATATCAGCCATCAAACGTGCTTTACCTGCCAACAACTCTGCAAGTCTTTCGGCAGAACGAATAGTTTGAGACACAACTGTACTGAAGTTCAATATAAGACTCTCAAATGTATTTATGTTCTCTTCTATTGGTTGTATAACTCCATTACGTATTTCACCTATCGTTATTGTTGTTGTTAATTCTCCGTCTCTATAAAAATCAAATTTTAGGTAATCCGTTATAATCAAATTAGTAAGTCCTTCTTTATACCTACCAAACTGTTCTTGAAGTTGTTTTGACTTTAAATCGACTCCAATATCTTTAGCTTCGATATACCCAATAGGAATAGTACTTCCAACTTTAGTTAACACATAATCGGGAGCTCCACATGCTTGTCGTTTGGGTTCATTTGTTGCCTGTATTTCTGGTAACAAACTCTCTATTAGGTTTTGTAAATCTCCACGAAAAGTATGCTCTGTAGAATTTCCTAATTTATAGCGGTTATTAAGGCTTGATATGTATTGTAAGGTCTTCATTGTAAATAGCTTTAAAAACCAAAAATACTTATAATTCAAGTAAGTTAAAAGGGATTAAAAGCTAACTCATAGAAACTACTAAAAATGACTAAAACTGACAGTTAAATAAACAATTTCTATTTAAATAAAAAAGAACACTTTCCTACATTTCACTTTATTCCCTACATTTGCATTAGAAAATATTACGAACACGCGTGAGCTGTCGAATTTGGTTACAGAAAACTAGGAATCTTCTTAAAACCCAAACTTCGTCAGACTTACGCTCGTGCCTTATATTGGCGTGGGCTAGGTCTTTCTGGGTTTTGGGTATCCTAGTACCTCTGTAACGGATTGATTTTAGTTTCACGCCTTTTTTTAATTTTATAAGGCAATGAATTACACACCGTTTATTACAATCCTAAATAAAGTACTCTTTGATAAGAAAAAAGTGAGTTTTGCAAAAGAAAATGAGATTTTACTCACTCCTTCTTTTATCGAAAGCTTAAAAGAGATTCGATCAAATAAAGTTTCTCAATACCTTTTACAACAGATTAAAGAAACTATAAACGAGATGAATACAATAGATAAATCTTCAATACTACAGATTACTATTACAAATGAAGAATTATTTCATGCTATGTTTACTAAATCCATGTTAGGTATTTATCCCGATTGTCCAAATATAAATGATTTTGACTTTCAGCGTGATGCAAGTTCATTATTACTTACCAAGAATATTCCCACTGTGTTTATTTACTTTATCTATGAACACATGCTGTTTCCTATATACAAAGTTCAAGACTTCAAAAAAACAATCACTAAAAAAGATTACTTTGATTTATGTAGTTTAATTTCCAAACATTACTTTACGCATTAATTCAATTTTAATTGATTTGTTTAGACATGACAGTATTCCAACTATCAATAAGAAATTCTATTTCCTGTCCAGAAAAATAAGGTCTTAGTTGTTCAACTATATCTTGTTCTCTAATACCACGAGTCCCTAATAAAAAAATGATTTTTTTAAATACATAATCATAATGATACTCCAAAGGATGATCTATTCTTTCATCTTCTGGATCTAATTTGAATATAATATCCCTTCGTGTAGCAATAACTTTTTTATCCAAAGTTCTAATAAACCCAATAAGAACATTGTTCCTTTCCATCAACATTTTCTTCATTTCTTTAGTGTGTGTATCTAAGAGATTTGACACATTCTCAAGATAACTTATTGGTTTAATATTTTTCTTTTTTACTAAATCTACTTGAAAATTATTGTCGATAAAATTCCTAACAATATAACCTAAAACATCTTGTATTGGAACATCTATAATTTTAGAAATTGAAAAAACCTCCTCATGAATCTTTTTTTCAATTTTTATACTTTTTAATACTTTTCTACTCATAACTATTTGAATTACATCATCTTAAATACTTTTTTCTACTTTTAATTTTTTCTTTTCAAAAGAAACACAAAGTAACCGACTAACAATCAATCACTTCCCCCCGAATGGGCAATAAAGTATCGGAAATATGCCGATACCGTCTTGCTATTAAAGAAATACTTCATTTAGTCTATCTTACCATTAACATTCATTCATTTCAAAAATGAGACTTCTCATAACAAACATTTCAATTATTTACTTCTATTCACTAAATAATCATTGATATCTTTAGAGCAATTATAAAAAACACTACCATCAATTGCTCTATTTCCATAAAAAGAAATAATTTTTTCAGCTGACAATCTTCCATTTTCATCTTGATCTAATAAACAAATAATCTTAGAATATCTATTCAAAAAATCAAATGTATTTTTGTTAGACAATAATGATGTAGAATTTAAAATGACATAATCATGTTGAGATTCACGGTGGGGATAACCAACTAAAAAGGATAAAAAATCAGTCCAACTTTCCAAAACAATTACTGAATTTTTATTATTTATAAATGTTGAAACAAACTTCTTTCCTAAACATATTTTTATGTATTTGTTTCGAACTTCGTACCCATCCAAATCATTTTTAAAACCTATTCCGTAATATAACTTATCATTAAGTTTGTAATGAAGTTCTACACAATACTTTTTAGCTATTTTCAGATCAATACATCGACTTTGTATATAATTGATTAGTTGAATATTCGTTAAAGGCTTAATCACTCTTATTTCGTAATTCTTTTCTTTTTCAATAGCAACATCTTGAAAAAAGGACTGGTGAAAAGAAAAATATTCATTGTTTAAAATCTGTAATACTTCTTTTAAATCACACTTGTAATATATCATTACAAAATCTAAAACGTTTCCTCCTTTTCCTTCTCCATGATCATACCACAAGTTCTTTAAAACATCTATTTTAAAAGAAGCTGTGCATTCATTCCTAAACGGACTTATGTACCAAATCTCACGATTTGTCTGTTTGACATTTTTAGCTCCTATTTTATCCAAAATAGATGCTAAGCTTATTTTTTTTGCTTCATTGCATGTCATAATCCTGTACGACTTAAATTTTACTGATTTTTTGATGATTGATGACAGAACCTTGTAAGTTGTTGATATTTAATAAAATACACTGTCATCAAACTGTCATCAATCATCAAACTTATTCTAAAGCTGTCATCAAACTTATTTTGATGACAGCTTGATGACGATTTTGATGACATATAACTTACTGAAATAAATCACATTACACTACTTGTCATCATTATCATCAAAATAATGAGCAATTTTGCTTAACTCAATTTCATAGTAGCGTCCTTTTCTATCTAATCTTGTAAATTCTCCATAAGATTGATAATCATAACCAGAATATTTATTTGAATTATTAGAGGGTATAAATCCCCAATTTTTAAAAATAGTTCTCACATCATTCGCTTCGATATGACTTCTTTTATTTAGTTTTTTTATAATGGCACAAGTTTCCATTGGTGTAAGACAGATTTTTTTCTCTTCAAATCTTTCTGCAATCTCTCGTAATAATTCTAACACTTCATCCTGTACCTTGCTTTTATCAGAATTCATTAGTTTAATAAGTGCTTCAGTACGAATTTCTTCAGGTGTAAACCACATACGTGTTTTCTTTGTAGTTGAATAGGATATTGTATGTAGATAATTAAGAAAGTCTGGGATTTCTTTGAAAAGCAAGTCTAAGAAATCCGGGTTCTTTTCTATTTGTGGAATTTTGCGTACCCAAAAGCGTATTTCCTCTCTGTCTATCTTCATAAACGAATCTTCAAAATTGCTTGTCATTACAAACTTGTAAAAAGATTCCACTTCTTCTTTATCTCTACCTTTTCGTTCAATCTTATTTCTATCAGCAGTACTTAAAAACTTGATACGTTCAGTGATTTGTTGATTATCAGTAACAACTTCATCTATAAGAACTAATAACTTCCCATCTAAGTCTGAATTAAAATTATTTACAAAGGATTCTGCATTGATATAAGTAGCATTAAATGAAAATATCTTTCTAAGATATTTAAGCATAGTTGATTTTCCCGTTTCTCTTACTTTAGAAACTAAGACAAGTACAGGTAGAACCTGTGTCGGATATTCTAACATTATCTTAAAGTAATCAAGACCTAAATGATATTGTTCTCCGAAAATATGACGTATAAAATCCAATGTATTTTTTAGTTTACTTTCTAAGAAAACTAATTCGTCAATAGACCTTTGTACTCGGTAGTCTATAGGGTGGTAAATATTGTAGAAATCAGCTATCTCCCTACTATAGTTTATATGTTGGGGAATACAACAAAAACCATAATACTTTTTAATATTGGAAATAAAGTCTTTTCCAAAGTCATTAATAATCGTTTCCTTGTTCCAAGGCAGCATTACTTTTTCAGTAGTTTTACCTAGAGTTGGTCGTTCGATTATGGCATAGTAAGCTGTACCCACTCGAATAAATTCGGCAGAATGTAAGTTCATAAGAAATAATAGATTATAATCCTTATATTTGCAATACAAGGATTTGATTAAAAATAAAAATTCTAAGCGTTTGGTTTTTGAAGGAAGCAAACGCTTTTTTTATGGGTTTAATAAATGATGATTTTTCAATGCAATTTGGATTAATTGCTTACGCGAAAAGATAGGCCTTCCATCAATCTCATAGTATGGAATCTTACCTTTATTTTTCCAATTAATAATAGTTTGAACAGTTCTATCAAACATATTAGCTACTTCTTGTTGAGACATTCGATCCTCTCCAATAGGGAAAAAAGTATTATTTAATACATCATGAGATTCATTTGATAATCTCTCTTTATTTTCATTTAAAACATTTGTACTCATTTGAATTGATTTTAAAACATTTGAACACAGCAAAGATTTATTTTTCTTTAAAAAAAAATATTACAGACCATTACACATTAATATAACAATCTGAATAACAGGTTATTATAATATATTTTTTTGAATAGATATTGCCCAATCATTAATGTAATTACAATCCGCTAAGAATTCTTTACTATTTTTTTCTTCTCGAATTATATACTGGTTAATTGTTGTTTGCGACAAACTATTTCCTTTAAAATAAGTGTATAATATTTTAGGTAATTTTTTTGGAACTAATTTAATGGAGTCGCTATTCTTTAAAAAAATAAAAATAGAAATGATGTAATTAAAGACTTGTTTATTACTAGCTACAATACTGTTTAATAATCCATGTGCATAATATAAATCGTCTCGGCTAAATGAAGGATAAGTCTGAGTACAAGAAGAAAAAAACAATTCGAATACATTAGACTCTTTATAGATGAACTTTTCTTCGCATATAAATTCAAAAAATGAGCGAAGTATCTCTTTTGAATAATCTAATCTATCTTCAGGAAAATCATCATTAATCTGAAATAATTCATATTCAGAAAGCTCAAAGAGAGGAATCTCTTTTTGAAAATATTCCTCTTGCCCTATTATTTTCTCAAGCTCTTTTTTAGTTATTATAGCATTTTCAGAAATAAACAACTCCATACCATTTTTATAGTTATGGTAAGATATATTGGGCACAAAATTCATATTTAAATACCTAAAAAAAGTATCTTTCAAAATTATAATATTTTGATGATTAGAAGAACCTACTCCTGAATAAAGTTCTTTAGATATAAAGTTTACAAATCTATTTACAGCAGTTTTCTTGTCATCTAGAAATAACAAGCCAAAACAATTAGCTAAAGTCACTTTGTTCTTCTCTAAATTCTCATTAATTTGAAAAAGTGCTTGAAAAATAAGTTGATCTAAAACATTCAGAAAGTAATTTACATCTCCTTTTTCAGAGATACTAAATTGTTTACTTATTGATTTATCAAGAAAACTAACTCTAACCAAAAAATTAAGCTTGAAAGCTAATAATTCACATAAATAATGTAACTCTGAATTCTTCTTCTTTCCTTCAGAAAAACTTAGAAAAACCTTTTCCTGTAAAGTCATAAAAGAACTCGTAGAAATATTTTCTATTAAATCAAGCTTGAATTTTTCCTGTAAAGGACCTGTAAATAAGTCAATTAAATCATTATAATCAAAATGCATAACAAGTTCTTTTTCAACACTTGAGAAAGAAACTTCAGATCCAGAGTGCCCTTGTAGGTACTCCATTAATTGTTCTAAAGGTGTTAATATTTTAAATTCCTTTTTCATTGGATTATATATTTTCCCATTTGTTCAACTCTTTTTGTTTAAATGATTCCCCAACGTGCACGTATCTTCTAAAGCTTCTTTCGTCTTTATGATTGGTGGTACTTTTAATTACTCGCTCTGAAATTCCTAAAATGATACTATTAGTAATAAATGTCTTTCGCCCTACATGAGAGGTAATTACATCACACTTTCTTACTTCTGTATCTATCCTATTTGCACCTATATAACGAGTTAGTCTAATCTTGTCTGTAATTCCCACCTCTTCACAACATTCTTTAAGTCTCTCATTCAATTTCTGAGAAGTGATTCTTGGCACAGGGCTATAAGGAGTGTCTTTATACTTCTCAAGTATCTCTTTTGCAAATGATATTAAGTAAACCTGATGATGAACTGTCTTAGTCTTAACAACAGTATAATTCAGATAATCATCAACTATATTACAATCTCTAAGAGAATAAATATCACTATGCCTTTGCCCAGTAAAACAAAGGAAGCAAAACATATCACGCGCTCTTTCCATAGATCTATTTTCAAAATTGTGATTATAAAGTTTCATCAATTCATCCATAGTCAAAAACACTACTTCAATTTCATTATCAACTCTTTTTATCTTTTTAAACTCAAGACTATCATGATAACCTCTATTAAAAGCCCATTGCATAAAAGCTTTTAAAGTTGCTATTAGCTTCCCATAATAATTATTCAATGTTTTACGTTCAACAAAACAATACTCCATAAAAGCCTCCTCAAAACGAAAATCTATCGTATCAAAACGTAGTACATATTTTGTAGATTTAGCAAAGTCCATATAAAAAGCTTTTACAGAATTATATTTAACTACGGTAGACTTAGCCTTAGAAATAGTAGAAACTTTAATATACTCACTAAAAGCATCAAAAAAACGAATAGATACACTTACCGCTTCTAACTTATATTTCTCCTCAAATAATTTTTCTGTAAATGAAATAGAATTAAACCTGAAGAAATCGAAGATATGTTCAACTTTATTAATAGTATTTGTCAATATTGCATTATACTCTTTATAATCTGCATATAGATTTTTATCCTCTTTATTTATATTACGAATTTGGTTAATCTCTGGATCCCAATCTTCAAGCTTAGTCTTGATACTTATATTTTTTCTTATTCTGACTTTGGGAGCAGTAATTATTAAGCGAATAGGAACCATATTATCCTTATCTATTTTATCTTTTCTAAGCTCAAAATAATACTTCATTGTAGTTGCTTTTTAAGGGGGGCTGGCCAAGGGGGCAAACTTTTTACACAAAAAAATAGGAGCTTTTCCTATTTTAATTTTTTTTTTCATTGAAATCTTAAAAAAACACTCTAAAACCCCAAAATTTACGTAGGGGGCAAATTAGGGGCTAACAGTATAATTAAAATGAATTAAAACCAGTTAAAACAGACTCAAATAAATTGTATTAAACTGATTATCAATGAGTAAAAGTATGTAAAAGCTCATTAAAAAACAAAACAAGTTCAGGTGGGACCACTAAAATTTCAAAGAAGCATCTATTGTAAAATAGGTGCTTTTTTTATGCCCTTTTTTCTCGTTTCACTTCATCAGTACAACATACGTACAACATTTTGTTCTACCCCACAAAGATACTAAAGTTTTCATTTTGTTTCATTTAGCTTCTTTTTTAGTCAAAAATAGCAAAAGTGAGACTTCAAGTGCCATCTCGCCTTTGCCTTTGAAACACTTCATTATATTGCATTTAGTTATATTTCAAATCCTAACTAATAACAATGCACTATGAATACCTTAATTGAAACTCCGTTTTTTTTCTTTCATCAGAAGTTAGAGAAGTTTAGCTCGATTACTTTGTCTAAAAAATTCACCTACATAATTGCACCATTACTACCAATATCATCATTGATTGTATCGGTAGCACTTTTGCCGTATTTCTATAACTTATCAAAGTGGTATATTCTTTTACCTTTGAGTGCATTAATTTACTCAGTACTATTATTAACCGCAGTAATTAATTTCCTCAAAGGACAAAACATTTTCTTAATCAGCCATCTAAACTTAATATACCGACAATCTTTTAAATCATTTCAAAACTCAACAGAGTATCTACTATCACTCCCTGTTGAAAAGATAATTTCAATCGATACAGCTCCTATTGAAAAAGAAAAAAAGTACAATAAGGATAATGTATTTACTTTCAATACTACACATGATACCATCATAAAAGAAACCTTATATCAATTAAAGAAAGAAGTTATTAATGATGATACAACTGTGGAGGATTTTAAAAGAGCAATACTATACTGCATTATTAAACATGTAGGACATATAGAACCCTTTATCAAATTAGAACTTCAATCCCAACATTGTGCAATGTTTTTGGAATCGTTCTTTATTCCTTTTGTACAGCTATTTACTCTACATAAAACCACACTTAAAGAAAGTTGTCGTTATTTTCAATATGCAACAGCAGAAAGTCATTCTGCAATTAACTATGATTCTATAAATAAAAAGGGAAGAAAACTAATCACTAACGCTCATAAAGAAACATATGCTAAGATCTTAGAAAATGTAAAAAGTCAGTTGTCTAAAAAAACGTTCTAAACCTTAAATTAAATGTCAGTTCACTGACAAACCACCGTTTCAGATAGCTTCATTCAAATAGTTTAGCGTCATAATTCAAAAAACATTTATTATGACAACGCTAAAAATCATCCAAGAGCTTAACGAGATTAAGCTAATGATTACCAAGGGTAATCAGTTTCAGAAAGAGATCTTTACTATTAAAGATCTAATGGCTTATACTGGTTTTTCAGACAGTACCATTCACAAATTAACTTCTAAGAATTTAATTCCTCATCACAAACCAACCAATGGTACCTTATTCTTTGATCGCCTTGAAATAATTGAATGGATTAAACAGTACAGAGTCTTTACAGACGAAGAAGTTTTATCGCAATTTTCAAAACAGTTAAAAAAATAAAAGCATTGATAGCCCTACTATCAATGCTTAGATAACTATTTCTATAACTCAAAGAAAAGAGTAGTAAATGTAACTACTTCTTTCTGAAAATTGTTTGATATGACTACAACTGCAACAGAATACATTCGAATAGGAACAGATTACTATGCGATAAGAAAGAAGAACGTAAACGGCAAAGAAATCATTGTCGAACGCAAACTATGGAAAAAGTCAGAAATCATCACTGACTTTGGAAAAGACATGATTAAAGAACTACCAAAATTCTTTGGTTATAAATGTGAACCCAGTCACATTAATTACGCTCATTTTATAGGAGATTATTTTAATTCCTA
Source organism: Myroides sp. C1519 (assembly GCF_038039755.1). Taxonomy (NCBI): domain Bacteria; kingdom Pseudomonadati; phylum Bacteroidota; class Flavobacteriia; order Flavobacteriales; family Flavobacteriaceae; genus Myroides; species Myroides sp. C1519. The sequence continues at coordinate 36,974 of NZ_JBBPHM010000020.1, read as the reverse complement.
CTCTCCTATTCTATATGATATAGACACTACCTCTGTACTTTCATTAAATTCACTTAAAGAGCAGATACCTATTACCTTTTATTTTCTACAACACATTTTTGGAAATCAATACTTACTTGGTATAGATTACTTTAAAATCTTGTTGTTCTATCCCGAGCAAATATTACCAATCATAGTACTTGTATCAAGAAATCGTGAAACAGGGAAAACTACCTTTCTAAACTGGATAAAAGAAATCTTTGATAAAAATGCTGTCTTTATCAAGGCCAATGCATTTACCGAAAAGTTCAATAGTGAAATGGATAGTAAACTTCTCCTGTTAATAGAAGAAGTAAAATCTGACAATAAAGATATCGTTGAAGCAATTAAATACATCTCAACAGCAATGTATCAATCCATTGAATACAAAGGACAAGAAAAAGTTGAACAGAAATCTTTTCTTAAGATTATTATGACTAGTAATCACGAGCATAACTTTCTAAAGATAGATAAAGAAGAAACAAGGTTTTGGGTGATTAAAGTTCCAATGATAAAAAATAGAAGCACTGAGTTCTACGCTAAGCTTATTAAGGAGGTTCCCATTTTTTTAAACTACCTCTATAGAGTGCCTTTCACGACTGAAAAGAAAACACGAATGTGGTTTACTCCTGAATTAATACATACAGAAGCTCTACACAAATTAAAACACGACTTAGACCTTCAAAACAAGAACCTGATTCTTGACATACTTGATATCATTTTTAATGAATTTGATATTAATGAACTAGACACTACTCCATCTGATATTAATGCCCTTTTAAACTATTATAACAGAGGACATAATATTCCTATGCGAGAGATACAGACCATACTTGAAAATATTGCCTTAGTACGATCAACGAATTCCAATAATTATGAGCGGATCAAAATTGAGGACAATACATTAAAGCGGATTATTCACAAAGGGAAATACTACAGAGTTTTAAAAGACACTCTTTTAAATCAGATGACAGATGAGAAATTACTGTAATAGATAGAATATCACTCATTTCATAATACTTCATAGTATCAAACCCTTGTCATCTATAGTTCATCTGCAATCATCTAAAACAATATTCTTTTAAAGACACAATCAAACTCAGATGCACAGATGACAACAAAATGACATAGAGATATTTTATTAAAAACTAAATATCAACTACTTACACCTAAAAACAATAATTATGACCTATCAAGAAGCAAAAAATATATCTCTTATCTCTATTTTAGATAACATAGGGATAAGACAATCTAAAATTAATAACAAGGAAGCCTGGTACTACTCTCCTTTTAGAATAGAGAATACACCGTCATTCCACGTAAGTGTAACTAAAAATGTTTTCTATGATTTTGGAGATAGTACATATAAGGGCAATGTCTTAGACTTTGTAATGTTGTATTACAAGTGTGATGTAAAAGAAGCTCTTAAGATTTTAGCAAACAACTCTTTTTCTTCTCACCAGTTACCTTCTAAGGTAGATACTTGTGAAAAAAGAAAAGACTATCAAATTAAGGCTATCATACCGCTTAGAAATAAATACCTAATACATTATATCAACCAGCGAGGTCTATCCCTTAAAATAGTTCAGAAGTACTGCAAAGAAGTACATTACACTATTGGTGACAAAGCCTATTACGCAATAGGTTTTCAAAATGAACTTGGCGGAGTAGAACTCAGAAACAAGTATGTCCAAATATGCTTAGGTTCTAAGTCGCTTTCTTATATAGACAATGGTTCAACTACCGTATTTATATTTGAAGCCTTTATAGATTTCTTATCATTTCTCACTCTTAAACCAAACTTAGAGTACAAGTTTGATTATATCATCTTAAACTCGGTTTCTACTTTGGACAATACACTAATTAAACCTCCAAACAATTATTTGTACAAAACCTTAGATAACAAAGTAATGTTTGAGTCAAAGTACAAGAGTATTATCGCTTGCTTGGATAATGACAAAGCTGGCGATAAAGCAACGGAAAAATTACTCACTGCATTTCCATTAACTACAAAAGATGCGAGGATGAGATATAAATATTACAAAGATCTCAATGATTATTTACTTAGTATTAACCGCATTGAACTGACGTAAGAATTATCGAGATGTGTCTTTGTCCTTACAAATTGAAAATTTGAATCGGAACAAAGACCACTCGTTTTTCTCCCGAAGGTCGCAAAATTGGCAAGACGATGAAAAGAGAACATAAGATAGAATTTAGAGTTACCCTAACAGAATCTCTGCTTATAAAAACCAAAGCAGATAAAATTGGTTGCAGCGTTTCTGAGTACCTGCGTAATACTGCACTTGGGTACGCACTTAGCTACAAACTAACACAAGATGAAATTGAGGTTTACAAACTACTAAATAAGTTTGCTGATAACTTTAGGAGAATTGGCAACCTATTTAAACTGGGTGATACCACAGGTGTAAAAGAAGCTACTATTGAAACCTCAAACTTAATTAGAGATCACCTTCAAAAACTAAAGTAATATGATAGCTAAAGCAAAAACATGTATTGGAGGAACAGCACTTTTTAATTATGTGATTAATCCAAACAAAGGCTATGAACTTGTTAGAAACAATCTTTCGGGGGAAACTCCGAAAGATATGTTTCAAACTATGCAGATTCTACAAAATCAAAACTCACGCTGTAAAAACAATACAATCTCCGTTGTTATCTCACCTACTATTGAAGATAGTAAGAAGATGACAGATAAAGATTTAAACAATCTTGTCCATGATTTTTTAGTTGGTTTAAAGTTAGATCCCAAAAATGCGCAATACATCGCTTTTGTTCATACTGAAAAAGAACACAAGCACATTCATATACTTGCTAACCGTATTGATGAAAATGCAAAGGCATTAAAGGATAATTATATCGGATTTCAAGCCCAACGCATTGCTCATGAAATAGCTTTAAAATATGGTTGGATTTCTATACGACAGGAAAACGAAAACAAAAAAGAACAAGTAAAAGCTAATCAGAAGCAAGTAGCCCAAGAGATTAAAAAAGCACACTACCTTGTTTTAAAAGAGCAACCTAAAAGTTTACAGCAGTATATTGATATGATGCGTATGCATCAAATAGAAGTAAAACCGAGTGTAAACAAACAAGGCAATATTCAAGGGTATCGATTTATTCATTTACCTACAGGTACAAACCTAAAAGCAAGTGAAGTTGACCGCAATCTAAAACTAAATGAGCTGTTTGAAAATAATACTCCCAAACGTAGTGACGATTTATTTCACGCTGTTCTGTTCAAAGACCAAGACAAACAAATTTCATTTGAGAATTGGAATACAAACACAGCAAGCCTGTTTAGTTTTCTAAACTCTTACAGCAATTACTATGAGGACTATGCTCCTGATATCACTAAAAAGAAAAAACGAACGATAAGACGATAGTTATGGCAAAGCAGCAACCAACACTTACAGAACTCACTGAGCTACTTTTTAAGCAAGTAGTTTACTTGCAAGAAACAATGAAGCAGAATATCGCTCAACAAACTGAACTTTCAGACAAAATAAACAGCATTGAGGTAAAAGTAAACCTGTCAGAACTTCGTAATCTTGAAACTAAAAATAGAAAAAGACTACAAAATGATTTTACTGCATTTCAATCTAAACTTGGAGATAGTAAAGAGGAACTTTTAAAAGTATATAGAGCGATTAGCAACAAGAAGATGTTTTACTTGATTGCTCTTAATATTTTTCTCCTCTTCACAAGTGGAGTATCAATGTACATTGCCATAGATAAATCAATTAATAGCTCTGATTACAATCACTTAATAGAGGCTAATTCAAAAGTAAAACTTGAATTAAATCATCTGAATCAGTTTTTTAAAGAAAACCCTAAGAACTATGAGGTATACAAGAAATGGAGAACCGAAACAGAGGTAAAAACAAACAAGTCTTAGTTTTAAATAACTAAGACTTGCTTTCGTTTTATTTTTTTGATAGCATCTTCTCTAAGTATGCTATTTTCTCTTTCTCCGCTTCTAATAGGCGCTCATAAAGCTTTTTATTTTCTTCATGTGCTTCGATTAATTTATCCAGTGGATTAAAAGTACAGAAGTTGTTATAGATTGGGCTATCGGTAATAGTACTATTGATAATATTCATTACTTTATCATCAGAGTATTCCTTGATAGCGTCAATAGGCACCTCCAATATTTTAGCAATGTTTTCTAATTTAGAATCTTCAACAGACTCACTGTTTTCAATAATAGATACTTGTTGCTGACTAACGCCTAAAAGCTCAGCTAACGTTATTTGCTTCATTCCCTTTATTTCACGGATTCGACTAATATTTTTTCCTATATGTTTACGAGTAGCTGTTGTCATGGCTTAACTTATTAGGTTCAACAAATATACAAAAGAGGTTTATTAAAACCTGTAACCTCTTTCATTCTAATGATAGCGTAAGATACTAATTTTCAATTGTATTATACAAGTAAAATTAGTTCGCTACTGTAGTTTATCATGTCAACTTTGATAATAAAACGCTACTTTATTACATACATTAATTAGTAATCAGTCTTTTACAAGTATTCATCCAAAATCTTAAATCAATTATGGAATACAAGATACACCAGGGAAGAAACATAAAACGTTTCAGAGAAATGCTTGGAATCAAACAAGAGGTTCTTGCATTTGATTTAGGAGATAATTGGACTCAGAAGAAAATCTCATTGTTGGAGAAAAAAGAGGTAATTGATAATTCACTCCTACAGGAGATTTCTGATATACTTGCTGTACCTATTGAAGCCATTAAAAATTTTGATTCAAAACGAGCTCTAAATATTATCTCAAATACACACATTGAGCCTCCAATACAAGAATATCATTACGATACTATTAATCCAATTACTGCCATAGTACAGTTACACCATGAAAAGATTGAATTGTATGAGCGAATCCTCAAAGAAAAAGATGAGATGATGAATCGTTTAGAGAAACTGATTCAAAATAAATAGGTACTTATAGAAAAAAGATAGAATTACTGTGGAAGGTATTCTACTTTTTTTTTTTCATAGATAGTAGTTTAAAAACGTTTAATGTGATTAGGTCTTAATAAGACTTGGTTTTTAGGTTTTATTTTTTATTAATAATTGCACAAAGTTAGGCAATGCCTTGCGGTTCGCTAACAAGAAATTCCCCCATAAATACTTGACTAAAGTCTTCACTTTATTGCGTTGCTTCTTGCGCTCGCTAAGCCATTACCAATTGTGGCTCCATAATTAATTTAAAAATTTAATATTATGGAAACTACAGTTTTAAACACAGAATGGCTTATTGCATCAGAAGTAGAATTAATTTACAAATCAAAAGTAAAGGCTTCACAGAGACCACAGATTACATCTTCTTACAGTGCATATCAAATAGCATTAAAAGCATGGGATAGTAATAAGATTGAATTATTAGAACAGTTTAAAGTACTTATGCTTTCAAACAACAACAAAGTACTTGGAGTATTAGAAGTTTCCACAGGAGGGATAACAGGTACAATAGTAGATTTAAGAATCATTTTCTCCGCTCTTTTAAAAGCGCATGCAGTGGGATTTTTGATTATACACAACCATCCGTCAGGAAAATTAGCACCAAGTGATGCTGATAGACAAATTACAAGAAAGATTAAAGAAGCAAGTAAAATACTTGATATTAATCTTTTAGATCATTTAATTATAACAGCAGAGAGTTACTACTCTTTTGCAGATGAAGGCATCTTATAAAGTGCCTTTATTTTTTTAAAGAGGTAAAACTATAAAGATGCTTTTACAGTTTTACTTCTTTAAAATATTAAATAATTATTTACTTTATATACAAATACACCTCCAAAAATAAACTTATTGATCTTCTTTTAGTATGAATCACACTAATATCTCACAAATGCTATACTACTTTAGAATGACCCTCTTGTTTTCAACATTATACTTGTAGTTTATAATACTCCCATTTAAAAGAAGCTGAATTACTTCATCAATGATATGCAATGGAACCACAAACCATTCTCTCGGAACAAAGCGATTTCCAGATTCGTCATATAAATCAACATTTAAACAAACCTCTGCAAAAAAACGATGAAGTAAATTTTCAAAAAATTGTATATTTAAACTATAACAGCTATAAGATGCTACAACTTCTACATCTGCAAATAAATACGTCGCTTCTTTTGATGCGTTTTTAATACGCTCATGAACAGGAGTTTTTGAAAAACCAATTTTATATAAGTTTTCTAAATTCTGGATTTCTGGATTTTCTGATTTTGATTTTAAAACATAAATCCAACCACTTTGAATATCTTCTTCTTTTAGAGAATTAAAATTTTCCTGTAATTGGTTGTATATTCCTTCATCTGTATTGGTAACGATTTTACCATTTTTTTGAATTGCCTTACCTAAAGAACGGAACAACATATTCGAGATAGTTCCATTCTCAAAAATAGTTACTGTTCTTCCTTCCAAACGAATTCGATCTCCAGACTTATTTTCTTTTACAACTTTTTCAGCATTTGAAACTTCTAAATAACACAAAATCCCGTCTACTAAATAAAAATTACCCTCTATTAAATTATCTTCCGCATTAGTAAAATTTAATAATTTACGCTTTCCTTCCTTAAGCTCTTTATGAACTTGCTTAAACATTTGGTCGTATTTTTGAAAATCTCTTTCTGAAATAGATTTTCTCTGCGCAATATAATCTGCACTTGTTCTACTACCTTCTTTTGGAGTGTATTTAAATTCAAAAATAGAAGTATCTCCTTCATTATCTAATAATCCAAAATCATCATCACATAAAATATCCTCTAATGTTTCAATTTTTAATTCTACTTCTCCTAAAAGATTGAAGCGATCGAACGTTTTCAAGATACTTTTATTTCGTTCATTAGCTCGAAAACCTTTCAATCTAGCTGACAATGTGTATTCTGACATAGAAGTTGTAGATGGTTCTCTATTATGTTTTTCAAAAAACAAATTGATTTCTTCAAACGAATCAATCAAACGATCCTCGTCTGTACGAACAAAAGATTGTTTTTGTTGTGATTCTAATAATCCAAAATCATCGTCATTAAATATATCGTCTAAACTTTTAGCCATTTTGATTTTTTCTACGTTTTGCGTCTTGCAAAAATAATAAAGCTTGTGCTAATCTTTGTTCCTTTGGATCATGCGAATTAATATCAGGAGCGTTCCCTGTGTTCGTTTTCCAACGTTTAATAGCTTCCCAAGAAGCAATCGCTTCTTCTTCGGTCATTTCTATTTTCGTAACATTAATTGTGTCTTGAATAGCCTTTAAAACAGATGTTGTTACATTTTTAGACAAAATCTCAAATGCCTTCTGAAACGGATTAATGGTATCGATTAAATCAATATGAATATCATCAATATTAACAAAGCTTCCTGCCATGCGAATGAATTTCTTTGAACCATGCTCTTCTACTTCACCATTTTTAATAACAGAATCAACAACTACATATTGACGAATTGCTTCCACATCTTCTGCTACTAAATCAGGATAAATCTCCCGAATAATCTTTGGGATTAAAACCGTATTAATTACTTCAGGTTCTAAATTCCCGGGCATTGCCTTTAGCATCGTATCATCTTGAAGAATACGTGCTTTTAAATCGTTTAAATCACTTTCAATAATATCTTTAGCTCTTTGTGAGGTTGGTTTTTTAAATCCTCTTATTTTGATCGTATTTTCATCGTCTGACTCTCCTTCATTTTCATCAGGATCATCCATTGGCTTGAATTTAAAATTTGGAGCTAATACTTGTTCCATCAACAAAGATGCTGTAATTGCTTTTAGCATATTGTTTACAGATAGTCGCACATCATCATCAACGGCATCAGGTTGTGCAATAAGATTGGTAAACTGTGCGTGCATTTTATTACTGCTATCTCTTGTAGCTCTACCTATAATTTGAATAATCTCGGTCAACGAACCTCTATATCCTATCGTTAAAGCATGTTGGCAGAAGGGCCAGTCAAAGCCTTCTTTTGCCATGCCTAAAGCAATAATCATATCAATATCATCGGGAGTTTTTACACCTCGTAAATAGGCTGTAATTTTATCACGTTCTTTCTGAATATCGTTAACCAAATCCGCAATTTTCAAGATTCTTCCAGAACGTTTACTTTTTACATACATAACACCTGTTTCTGTATCTTGATATTCTAAGTCGCCTATACAATCAATAATGTGGTTAACTTCCTCTAATTTTTCTTTTGAGGATTCTGCCGAATTTACGCTTGGAATATGAATAATAGTTTTAAGATTTTCGTCTAAAATCTCTTCCAAGGCAGACATTCCTCTTTCATCATCGTGCTTATAATATCTTCCTCGATAAAAATGATAACCAATTCCTAACGATTTTAAATATTCATAACCGTTAAGCTGATCGTAATAATTGTAAGTAACCTTAATAAACTTCTCTTCATCTTCAGGTAGTAATACAGGTACACTATCGCCACGAAAATAAGAACCTGTCATAGCAACGAGGTGAGCCGTAGATTTTTCCATAATTCTACGAATTACATTTCCTAAAATATTATCGCCATCGGCAGAAACGTGGTGAAATTCATCAATAGCCACTAAACAATCATTAAAATCTGTTTCTTGCAAACCTTCAAAAGCAAAACGCAAAGTGGCATGCGTACAAATCAATACTTTTTCATCTGATTGAAGAAATTCTTTGAATGCTTTTACTTTGGAAGTATCACTACCTGGCGAACAAAGATTGTATCTATTATTTAATTCCCAATCGGCATAAAAACCGTATTTTTTTAGTTCATTGGGTGCAAATGAATTTCCGATAGAGCGCTCAGGAACAGCTACAATTACTTTTTTTATTCCTTGATTAATCAGTTTGTCTAAAGCGATAAACATCAACGCTCTTGATTTTCCTGAAGCAGGCGGAGCTTTTAATAATAAATATTGTGCAGAGCGAGCTTCATAAGCTTTTGCCTGCATCTCGCGCATTCCTAATTCATTAGTAGATTTACTTTTACCTGTTTGAGCATAAGTAACATTTACCAAATTAATAGGTTTTATATAGTCTGTATTCTTATCTTTTTCCATTTTTACAAATACTTTAAGTTTACACCCTAACTAATCGCATCAGAGGTTCAAAAGAATACATTGCAGCTCTACGTCCTGATGATTCTTCTCTCAAAACTAAATACCCATTATCTAACAATTTTCTAATAATCAAAACTGCTGTTGCATTTGGGATTTTAGTTGTATTAACAAATTTATTATTTCTAAATACTGGATAAGTAAATATGAAATCTAATATTTCCATATTCCATTTTGAAGATAGCAAATCAGAAAATTCTGTTTTTGTGGTTTCGTACAAATTTTTAATACTTTCTGCTATTTCTAAATTTCTGATGGCTTGACTTTCCACAGCATTTAAGAAAAAACGAATCCACTCATTCCAATCATTTGTTTTAGAAACATTACGCATCTCTTCAATATATTCGTCTTTATTTTCTTCAAAATATCCACTAATATAAAAATGAGGTTGTGAAAGAATTTTTTCTCGCCATAAATTCAGCGTTATCAACATTCTTCCAATTCTTCCATTTCCATCTTTAAACGGATGCAATGCTTCAAACTCTAAATGCATAATAGCTGTTTTAATTAATGGAGGAAAATTACTTTCCTCTAAAAATTCAAAAAGCCTTTCTAATCCATCATTAAGATTTTCAGGTCGAATAGGAATAAATTGAATTTCCTTTTTCAATCTATCCGCTAAATAATTTTGCTCTTTTTTAAACTCACCTGGAGATTTATTTGCGCCTCTACCTAAGTACAATAACTGTTGGTGCATTTGTTTAATAAAGCTTAATGAAAAATTATAGCCACTTTCTAAGGCATTTTGTGCACTTTTTAAAGCTCTTTGATACAAGATAGTTTCAATAACATCTGCTTTTGCAGTAGCTGTGTCTTCTCCTTCATGATCAGCTTCATATTGAAGTATTTCATCCATCGTGCTAATGGTGCCTTCTATTCTGGAAGATATTACCGCTTCTTGATTTCGTAAAGGTGCTAATAGAATTTCAGTGTTATGTAGGTTTTTCAGCATTTGGTCAAAACGAGCCAACGCATCGGTAGCTTGTACCAACTCTTGTATAAAAAGGGAGTAATTAATATTTTCTGGTGGGAAACTGCCGTAATGATAATCTACTGCTTTGTCTAAATTGTAATCCATACATTGCTATTTTGAATACAAATTTAAATAAAAAAACACAATCAAATGCTTTTGTTTACAAAAAACAATATAAATGTGAATACAAAAACTTTTGATTACAATTTATGTAGACAAAACTCTTTGTTTACAAAAAAACACAGATTTATGTAGGCAAGCCTTTTTGATTACAAAAAATGAAAACAAACCACCTTGATTACAATAAACACAAAATTGATGTAAACAAGATAGTTTGATTACAATTTATGAAGACAAAACTCTTTGTTTATAAAAAAAAAATAAAATTTGAAATCAAGTAAAAGCACAGTGGGACACGCATGTCTTTCTGTGATATATATATTACTAATTTCACTTTTTCATATGATATAAAGAGCTATATATTATCTGTCTATTATTATTTGATAAGAACATTAATGTCCTTATCAAAACTATACTTTCTTCCTTTTTACTTTCCTCTCCCCTGTAAACAACGTTCCTTTTTTCGTCATTTCATCATACAATTTAAACAAATGTTCTAAACGTTCTTCATCTGAATTAAAAGGTGTTAAACGATATATGCGTTCTATAGCCAAATCTAACTCATGATGTGCTTGTTTTAAACCTGCTGGCATGGTTTCGGGATTATACAACCAAGCCATCGTTTTTTCGGGATATTTAGCACGCTCATCTAAAATAGCAAAAACGTATTGGTTAATGGTTTCTTTTTGTTTTTCGTTGAGTGAAGGAAATGGGAACGTATTATAACACAACTTAGCAGAATAACGGTAATCTGTTTTTAATTTTCCACCTACAGCATCTACCCAAACCATGTGTATTTTGGAATGAAGGACGCCGAATAGCCACGGTTGAGCGTCGTATACAGCCATTGCAGAATCAGAAATAATTGTGTCAGAATTAAGAAAACCTAACGGTATATACTCTCTCCTTTCAGAAGAAACACGTGGCACAATTATAGAATCTGTTTCTTTAAATCTAACCTCTCCAAAAGAAAAATAAATCTGTTTAAGTTTATTAGTTGCCTCTCTCTTGCTTTCCTTTCTATGTGAGAAAACCTTATCAAATCGAGATTTAATTATTTCATATTTTTCGAATTCTTTATAATTATCAATATCAAACCATAAACAATAACGACTCTTACCTTTTAGGAATTCCTCTGCTCCAATAAATTTTTTAAGAAATGTATTTGAGTTTGGAACAGTAGATTTAATTTCATCAAACTCTTCTTGATTCAAAATTAATCCGCCACCGTCATTTGGCATATTACCGAAATTCATTTCCGGTAAATTAGAAATGGATTTAGTTTTTGGAGTTATGTATATATTATCAGAATCTAATAAATAAGCATTTATATTTTTTACTTCTTTCGCAATACTTTCTGTAAATAACCATTTAAGTTTATTTGACGTATTACGTAAACCTACGATAATAACCGTAACCCCTGCATTGGCTTTGGCATTGTTTATCCATTTAAACGATTGATACGCAAAACCAATTTCTATTTTATCATTTAATATTTCAGGCCACAATAAGGAAACTTGTTCCCCTTGGCATACAGAATTCGTAGATACCAGACCTAACTTAGCATTTACACCCTCAATATATTTTGCTCCTTTATAAAACCAAATAAAAATGTAATCAAGATTGTTTGCTCCTTTTAACTTTAGAAAATTTAAACTGATATCCTTTTTCTGTTCAGCATCTTGAATTCTCGCTCCCAAATACGGCGGATTTCCGATGATATAGATTTCATCGTTTTCCTTTTTAGGGCAAGCTGTTTCCCAATCTACTCTGGCAGCGTTTCCGTGGGTAATGTTTCCTGCTTCTTTTAAAGGTAAAATAGGCTTCGATCTTCCATAATCCATCAATTCATTTTCAAACACCTGGTTCATTTGGTGCTCGGCTAACCAAAGTGAAAGAATCGCCATTTCGTGTGCAAAATCTTTTATTTCGATACCGTAAAATTGGTTTAATGAAATTTCGGTGAAATACAATTTGTTCTCACCTAAATCAATCAGGTGTTTAATGATTTGAATTTCGAGATTACGCAATTCTTTGTAGGTAATAATCAAAAAGTTTCCGCTACCACAGGCAGGGTCAAAAAACTTAATTTTTGATAAACGAATGCGTAATCGGTCTAAAGCTTTTGCATTGTTTTTGTTTTTCTCGAATTCTTCGTACAATTCATCCAAAAACAACGGCTTAATCAATTTTAAAATGTTGACTACCGATGTGTAGTGCATTCCCAAATTGTTTCGCTCGCTTGGATCGGCAACTGCCTGAATCATTGATCCAAAAATATCAGGATTGATTTCAGACCAATCCAATTCACCCGAATCAATTAAAATTTGTCGTGCTTTTTTAGAGAATTTCGGGCATTCGATATCATCCCGAAATAAACCGCCATTTACATAAGGGAAATCTGTTAAATATGAAGGAAAATCACCTTTATCAGTATTTAACTTTTTGAATAGCAATGATAAAAACTCATCAACATCAGAACCATCGGCTTGAGTGTTGTTAACTAATGCTTCAGTGAAAATACTTTTTATAGGAAAAATGCCTGTGTCTTCAGCAAAGAAACAAAATAACAAACGAGATAAAAAGATATTTAATTGATGACTTCCCTGTGCAATCCAATCGGGATTATCAACGACCAGAATATCATATAATTCCCCTAATTTATAAGCCGCATTTCGGTCTAACTCGTTGTTATTATGAACACGATAAATTTCTGCACCCGATAACGGTAAAAAGAAATCGGTTTGTTCGGCTAATTCGTCAAGCGTAAACTCCTTATTGGTTTTAAGTTTTGTATCGGTTGCAAAAAAACGATCAAAATCGGTAACCACAATAAAACGTGGTTTTTGTTTAAGGATTTTATCGTCTTTTGAAAGCTCATCAATGGTATCAATTAAACTTCCTTCCGTAAGGCTTTTAAAGAATATTTTGCCTTTATAAAAAAGTTCTCCTTCGTTTTTTGATAGATTATAATCACCTTTTTTTAAACGTGTTATGGTGGTTTTTGACAAGCCAAAAGATAAAAGAAAATCGTAAATAAAGTTTTCTTTATCAAAGTTGGTCGATATATCTTGTAAACGTTGCTGTATTTCAGTTTTTTTCATGTTTTTGTAAAAAGAAATATTTCTTGTAAAGATAAATAAAAGACAAGGCATCCCAACTCAGATTCTTTAATACCTCAAACCTCACTTAATTCCCTCTAGTCATTCAAAAGGCCTTTATTAAGAAGCTATTTTGGTGTTTTTCCTAAATTGGGAGAAATTAAACCTCTAGTTATAAAAAGATTTGGTTTGAGTTTTTCGAAAATACACTTCGATTAAAAAGTTTTAAACGAGGTCATCTATAACTAAATTTTCTTATAACAAATGTGATAAGCTCTTAAATAGAGTTCATCATAGGTTATGATTTCTATATTTCTTGAATCTCTCCTGAATAATTCAAATGTCTTCCTTTTAATTTCTTTTATCTGGCTAGAATCTTGAGACTCCTCAACTTCTTTATTCAAATTTCCTACAACTAAAATACATTTGGAGTCATAGCCTTTTTGAGTAATTTTTTCACCTAAGGAATTATAAGGTTCAGTCTCTAATTTAATTTGTCCAACAGCTTTTTGTTCTAAAATTTGAGAAACAGCATAAATTAATTTGGTGGACAAACACCAACTTCCAGAACGATTTTGTCCACTACCTGTATTTACAAACAAATCTGTATCAGGAGTTTTTAGTTCTACAAATGTTGTAAAGTAATTATCTCCAATTAAGAAGTCTGCGTTAACTTGTCCTTTACCCGCTGCGTCTGTATTAGATGCTGAAAATTCTTTTTGTAAAATACTTTGATATCTATAATCCAAACCATAACCAAATATCCAAGGATTTTTATTGAAGAAATGCTGCCAAGCAATCTCGTCTTTTGTATTATTAGATAAATCCTCTTCATTGAGTTTATATTGTTGAAGATAATTTTTTTCATTAAGTAAACGTTCGAAGATTTTTAATTGATTTTTTCGGTAACCAGTGTTTACGATATCTTGACTTGTAATAATATCATTATCAAGTAGCTCTTGGATTACTTCCGCACCTTCATTTCCTTGAAGTAAAGTAGAAATATTTTTTTTCGTTTCTTCATCTAAAATATCCAAAGAATTATCAGCTAATTTTAACCTTCTTTCTGCAACAGTACTTAAATCAATATCATGTATGAAATTTAAGAATAGCTCTAGTTGAGCAAAGTTGAATTTGGAGAAAGACACTTTTTGGCTTTCTTTTCCATTAACAATTTTAATAATATCTAATCCTTCAATATCATTTCGTGAAGGTAAATATTTGATTTGCATAAAAGTTTTTGAAGCAAGTTGTATCGCTGTTTTCTCATCATTAGCAAATACAATTTTAAAAAACCTTCCATTTTCAATCTTATGATTATAAAGTTGTTCCAATTTATAATTATCAATAATTTCCGTATAATTCGGTTTTGAGGTCCTAGAACTCATAGTTACTTAGTATAAATAAAAAGAAGTTATTTTATTGCGTTTTTTTAATATAATTGCCATCAATGTATGGAGATTTCTAACAACATGTTTTTTCACAGAACAAAACACATTCTAGTTTCCAAAACCACACAAATGACCGTAATATATAAAATCGCATACTAATATAATTAAATAATTATAACTTAATCGGTTACTATAATACTCACTACTCTTATCGAAATTTTTTATTTATAAAATCTGAGGTTGTATATAACTAAACTCCCGAATAAATTAAAACAACCTCTCAAACACTTCATCTAATTCATCCTTACTAAAATCTTCCACATAGGCCTCAGTAGTTTTAATAGATTGGTGACCGAAGGCTTGTTTAAGCATGTATAGGTTTACACCTTTTTTTAATGATAAAGTAGCGAAAGTATGACGAGCAGTATAGAAGGTTACTTTAGTTTTAATACCGCAATCTTTTGCTATCAATTCTAATTGTTTGTTATAATAATCTCTTACACTACTTTTTCGTGCCCTTAGCTCTTCTTTAGTATATAGGCTTATATCCTTGTCCAGAATCGAAAAAATATAGTCTGTATCAAATGGTCTATAGATTCTAAAATAGTTCAAAATAGTATCTAAATCTTTATTGTCAGGTATCTTTACATTAATAGCTACCCCCGTTTTATTGCGGATATAACTAAAGCGATTAGAGTTTATATCATCCCACTTTAACTCAGCGATGTCTGTAAAATTCATCCCACGACAAAAGAAGCTAAATAAATAAGTGTATAATACCTTAGCTCTTTCAAGGTTTTCAGAGAAATCATAGTCAAGTAACATCTGTAGTTCCTCTTTTGTAAGTGCTTTCTTTATCTTAGTTGATTTCAACTTAGATATCACATAATCTCTAAAAGGATAATTATCCTGGGATGCTATTTTAGATTTAATGGCAGAATTATAAACAGCACGAATATTACGCATGTATAAAGAAATACCACCATTAGTACAACCTCTTGATCTTAAATCTGATTCAAATGCAACCAAGAAGGCATAATCAATTTGTGCAAACTCGTACTGAACTATTGTAGTTTTAAAGCGCTTTAAAGCACAGACAGTATTGTAGTATGAATATGAAGAACTAATTTGACCAGATTCTTTAAACAGATCAATTCTTTTCTGAAAGAAATCAATAAACTTTAACTCTTCCACTTTCTCAGGTCGAAACAAGGAATCAAACATTTCAAGAGTAAAGTTCTTTTCTTGTTCCATCATTAAATCTAATATTTTTGATGCCTCTTGTTTAAGCGTATTCAATATTCTATTAGATTGTAAAAAGTTTGGAAACTTTGAAGTAAATTCACCTAACTTTTCATTCCATAGTTTTGGTGCTACACTATAAGGTGTTTTGTAAAACTTAGACTTTCTATCAATAGTAATTCTAAGGTTGATTGGATAAGTACCATCACTTAATTGTGTTTTCTTTAGTACGATTTTTAAACTTGCTTTCATCTTAATTGGTTTTGAGTACAACATACGTACAACAAATAGTCACTTATGGTGCAATTGGATGAAACGAAAATATTTTTAAAAAATCATAATCCACTGTTAATCAATAACTTTGAAACAAAATACAGCTATCTGCAACGCTTCATTATTTTTCTCATAATCAGGTGGTCCCTGGTTCGAGCCCAGGTTAGACCACAAAAGAACCCCTCATTACCTTGGTAGTGAGGGGTTTATTTTTTTTAAGGCATTAAAAACTTTTACTCTAAAACATCACACTCTTTTCTGCTCCTCTTTAATCTTCTCAATTCCTTCTTTATAAGCTGTTATCTTAAAATCAGGAAAGCGTTTTTTAAACTTACTTGAATCAAAAATATTATCCTCTCCATAGCGAGGTAACAATTCTTGTAACTCTTTTACTTTCTCAACAAACAAAGCACCAATAGACAACAACCAATTTGGAATAACACGATAAGTAAACTTCTCACCATATACTTCAGAAACTAATGTAATAAACTGTTTATAAGTAAGGCGATTGTCATCACAAGGTAAATGCCATGTCTGTCCATAAGCATCTGGTGTATTCCCTATCAATGCCATAGCTCTACTTGCATCTGGTGTCCAAATCAATGTTCTCAATACATCATCTCTCAACAAAACTTTTAGTTTTTTACCACCTTTTATAGCGTCAAAAATAAATGTGTTTGTAATACTTTGTGTTTGACCAGGACCATAAAACTCTGGAGCACGACAAATCACTGCATCAATTTCCTTTGCTTTCATTGCTTCTAAAAGCATCTCTACAATTTGTCTTCTCACCTTCCCTTTTCTCCCCACAGGAGCAAAAGCTGTTTCTTCAGTAAGAACTTTATCATTTTGAGGATACATATAGGTATTATCAAAAAAGACTAACTTAGTGTTATGCGCTTGACAAGCCGCTATAACATTTTGCATAATTACAGGAAACTGCTCTTCCCACATCTGACTATTCATTGGTAACCCTAAAGTAAAATAAACGATATCACTTCCTTCTACAGCTTTAAAAGCCATTTCTCTATCTAATAAATTCGCAACAAATAACGCATCCGTATCATTTACTTTCTTAGGCTTTCTACTTACCAGCCTTATGTCTGACGTATAATTTAATTTTAAAGCTTTAGCTAATTCTGTACCTATTTGCCCATTTGCTCCTAATATTGTCTGCATAACTTCTCTGTTTTCGTTTCTATATATCCTTTTCAAAATTCAAAAAGTTATAATACAACGAAGTTAAAAAACTATAACAACTTCAATCATAACTCAATCACAAATTTCTTAATCCTAATCCTTGAATTAAAGTTAAATCTAAGTGCCCATTCTCCCAAATCATAGTTCTTATTACTAACATTATAAGTATAAAATCACCAATACAAAAAACACTTTTAATCAAAGATACTCCGACACTCATCCGACAATCCTCTGACTATTGTCCGACTAAATCCTTATAAAGCCAGTATTCTCGGAACATTGTCGGAGTATTGTCGGAGAAATGCCCTATAAGCCTAACAAATACGTATATTAAGTAATGGGCTATAATATGATAATTACCAGGTAAACAAAAAACAAAACACTAACAACCAATAACTTATAAAATAAAAAACAACATACTAATAACAATAAAAAATCACTCATTTTTATATATTTGGGGAATAAAGTGATAAAAACACAACTCTTTTTACTCCAAAAACATTCTTTTTCTAATAAATAATGAGTAAGAATATTACAATCCACCTATAAGTAATCGCCATTCACATAACTATTCATTGATTAACTTTTCAAGAAAAAGTCTATTCTTAAATGAATTTATAGAGACAACAAAAAACACTCAGTAACATTCACTTAACTTTTAAAAACAATCTCAAGACACCACTTCCCTCACCAATGATAGATCATTAATAATCGCAATATTTACCAATACATTTAACTACAGTAATACACAAAAAAACAACTTGTGTTAATAAACACATACATTTACACAGATAAAGACAAAAAGAATAAATCTAAATCAAAAAATTAATAATTTACTTTAATATACTACAACAATGTAGTAAATTGCAATAAACTAAATAAAGTACCGTTATCATTCAACATCTATAATTTGCTTAATAAGAAATTATTTCTTCAAGTCTATATATCTTATAAGAATTGGACTATTGATAACCAATTATATAGGTTTAAAAATATTTAAAATAAAATCATATTTTTTATATTAAATTTGCGAGAGGTTAAAACAAAATTGTTATTTGAATTAATAAAATAAAGAAAATGAAAAAGGTTATATTCTTATTTTTAATATTAACATCACTGAGCTCAGTGTATGGACAACGTAAATCGAAAAAGGTTGAAACCAAACCAAAAATCGAATACTTAGATATCAGAGAAATTCTTGAAAACACTTCTGAATTAGGATTGACATCTAAACAAACTGCAGCTTTTACAATCAAAAATGAATTCATTAAAAGAGATTTACAAAATCTTAATTCAAAAACAGATATTGATCCAGCTGAATTAAAAATGAATCGTCGTGACCTTGTTATTGGATATACTCAGTTCATTGAGCGTACATTAACAGAGGATCAACTTGAGAATTGGACAAAAATAAAAAAAGAAATTGAGGAAGCTAAAGCTGGTGAAACAGATTATAAAACTGAATTAAAAGAGTTAGAAACTGAATACAAAGCTAACGTTAAAGAGATTTATAGAAGATATAGTAAAGACCGTAAGATCTATTACGCTCAAAGAGACATAGCAAGAAAACAACTTGAAGGTAAAAAACTAAAACTTCAAAAGAAATATGAAGTTGCTAATTTAGAAGAAGGAGTAGAAGATGAAAAAGTACTTACTTTAGAAGAAATTTTAAACCTATCTAAAGAATATGATGATTATTATAACGAACCTACTCAAAGAAGTCCTCTTGAATACTTAGAGATAAGAGAAGAGAATTCAAATGGAAATGGGGAAGTACAGTATAACGAAGAAGAAGGAGATTATTAATCTCCTTTTTTTTTGCTCTTTTTTATCTACAAACCTTATCTAACCAAATAATGTCCGAATTATACAAAAATACAAGTGTATTAAACGGATTGAATTCATATTTTTTCACGAAATTTGCACAAAAATTAGATTATGTCTTATATCAGTAGAGTTGTTAGCGGTAAATGTCCAAACTGTGGGAAAGAGAAGATTTTTCACGATAATGGGAATCCTGTTACGTTCAGAATGCCGAAAATGACTAAAGATTGTACTTCTTGTGGATATAATTTTCACAGAGAAACAGGTTTTTATTTCGGTGCGATGTATATGAGTTATGCTCTTACAGTAGCTGAAATGGTAGCAGTAATGGTAGTTCGCTATATTTTAAACGCAGGTTTTGGCCTGAATATCAATTTACTACAAACTTTCATTGCAATTGTCTTCGTAGTCTTTATTTTATGGACGTTCAACTATAGATTATCAAGAATTATGTGGCTGAATATGTTTTATAAAAAAGAGTAGGATTATTAAATAAAAGTTCTTTATATTTGCACCACTGAAAAACACAAACGGGTGTAGTTCAAGGGTAGAATAGCGGTCTCCAAAACCGTTGATGGGGGTTCGAATCCCTCCACCCGTGCAGATCAACAAAAAACTCCTTAAGAAATTAAGGAGTTTTTTTTTATTCATATTTCTTCATAAAATCTTTCGGTGTATAACCTGTTTTCTTCTTGAATACTTTTGAAAAATAAGAGTAATCTTCATAGCCTAAAATCACTGCTATATCACTAAAACTTTTCCCTGTATATAAAAGCATACGTTTTGCCTCAAGCACTACTCTATCCAATATTATATCTGTTGTCGTTTTATCAACAAGTGTCTTACAAATTCGATTCAAATGTTTTTGTGTCATATTCATCCACTCTCCATATACCGCAGCAGACTTCTCTGTTCTAAAGTTCTTTTCTAATAAGTCTTCAAAATGTTGAAAATGGTTATTGTAATGCATATTTGCAACCACCTTAAATGATTCTCCGTGTAACAACAATCTGTTCGCTTGTACATAAAACAAAGAAGCTAAACTCACCAATACATTATTTTTCTTCCATTTCGCACTTTTAACCTCAGCAACCATCTGCTTCATTAAATAAACAATAGAATCAATCTCCTTTTCTTCTACAACAAAACCATTTGGATAAATTGCAGATTTGAAAACAGGATATTCGCGTACTGTCTCTCTAACAAAAAACAAGTCAAAAAACTCTTGAGTATGAAAAAAGATATAACCATCTATATCAGCTGACAATTCCCAACTATGTGTTTGCCCTGGTGCAAGCATAAAAACAGCTCCTCTTTTTACCTCAAAACTATTAAAGTCTATTTCGTGTGTACCTGAGCCATTGGTAAATATCATACAGGTATAAAAATTATGCTTATGAGGCTTCTCAATATGTGTATGATTCGAGATTAAATGCTTAGGGATTGTATTTGCATAAAAATCAGCACGAAGTACATTCTTCGTCAAATCCCGCATTTGTAAGATACTTATTTCATCCATTCTCAAAAATTAAAGGTCAAAAGTAACAAATAAAACAACAATCACTTACTACCTCCTATTCTCCATACGTGAAATACATACAAAATATTCGCAATTATAAAATAAACAGAAAATGGGTAACTACTATTTTACCTCCTTTTCTTAGCAAACTTTATTATCTTTAAGCCTTTAATTGAATTTCTTATGAAATATATATTACCTCTTTTATTCGTTTTTACATTAGTTTCTTGTTCTGAACAAAAACAAAACAACTTAGAGCCTATTGACAAACAATCTGCCAGAGAAGTTACTCTGAAAGCTGTAGTTGCTGGTGATAGTATCTTACATATTACAAGTCAAAAAATATGGGCTAACGGACAATTAGTTGCACAAAAAGTTGATACTGTAAAAACGCCTAAAGAAATCACTGTGTGGGGAGAAAAAACACCTACTACATTAGTGAAAACACCTATTTATGTAACTGTTGAATAATTGAATATGAGAAGGAAAAGTAGTAAAGCAGTTTCTCTTGTGCTGATTACAGCAACTTTAGCTGCTTGTTCTAAGCCACAAGAAAACCAAGAGCAAAAGCAACGCGTCTATATGCGTGCTGATAGTAGCGCTCCTTATACAGAAGTAACTGACCAATACCAACAACAAAGAAGTGGTGGTATGGGAATGGGTAGTGCTTTTTTATGGTATATGGCTTTCCGCCCTATGATGGGTGGCGGTATGGGCTATACAAGCCAAGGAATTGCTCCTCAATCAAATGTTGGTAATAATACGCACAAAGCAAATGCTTATGCCAAAACTCAATCTGCAAGAGGTGGTTTTGGAAAAACAGCGACTGCTAAAAATAGCAGTGCTTCTTCTTAACGATTGAAATGAAAATAAAATATTTAACTGCCGATGCTAATTGGCAACACCGCTTAGAACAAAACGGCTTTGGTTATCATACGGATGATGAAAACACTCCGTATTGGGTAGAGAATTACTATTATAGTATTAACGAAGCTTTTGCTGATGAAGTGTATACTGCAACAGCGGATTTATGGACAATGTGCTTAGAAGCTGTTGACCACGTTATTTCAAACAAATTATACGATCAGTTTCAAATTCCTGTATATATTCATCAATACATAGAAGATTCTTGGGAAAATGACGTTCCGAGTATCTATGGTCGTTTTGACTTTGTCTTTGATGAACAAAAAAAACAATTGAAGGTGTTAGAATTTAATGCTGACACACCTACTTCATTGTATGAAACTGGTGTTGTACAATGGCAATGGATGCAAAACTACTTCAAAGATAGCGTTGACCAATTTAACGCTGTTCACGATAGATTAATTGAGTCGTGGCAAGAAATTAAACCTTATCTAAAAGGAGATACCTTACATTTTAGCTGCGTTAGAGAGTCGCTTGAAGACTTAACTAACTTAGAGTACTTAAGAGACTGTGCTATGCAAGCAGGCATAAATACAAAGCTTATTTACATTGATGATATTGGTTGGAATGGTGATACATTCACTGATTTAGAAGAAGAAGTAATCACAGATATCTTTAAACTTTATCCTTGGGAATGGTTAATCTACGAACCGTTTGCTCTGCATATTCCAAATGATAATGCAAAAGCAAATTGGATTGAACCAGCTTGGAAGATGATTCTTTCTAATAAGGCAATTATGGCTGTGTTGTGGAAATTATATCCTAACCATCCTCTTTTATTGGAAACATACTTTGACGAACCTAAAGGAATGTCTGACTACGTAAAAAAACCTTTACTTTCAAGAGAAGGTGCTAACGTTACAATGTATAAAAACAACCAAATTATCGAGGCTTCTGCTGGTGAATATGGTGAAGAAGGATACATCTGTCAAGAATTAGCACATCTTCACAAAGAAGAAACAGGGTACTCTATTATTGGTAGCTGGGTAATTGGACAAGAACCTTGTGGTATCACATTTAGAGAAAGTGATAAGCTAATTACAACGGATAAAAGTAGATTTATACCTCATATTATTGAATAAGTCTTGGGTATTATTTATAATTCTCAAACATAAAAACAAACTTAGATGACCCCAGAATTTATATATGACAAGACATACGAAAACACTGTTTTCAACTTTAACGACATTTCTTTTAGAGAGTTTGAGAACTGTAAGTTTATCAACTGTGACTTGAGTGCTTGCTCTTTTTTAGCAACCTTGTTTATTGATTGCGAATTTACAGAATGTAATTTTAAAGATGCAGAAGTAAACTATGTAGGTATTAGAAACTGTAATTTCAACAAGTGTAACTTTACAAGAGTAAACTTTGCAATGATAGATCAAACTATTTTTGAGTTTACTTTTACGGATTGTAATCTTGAATTTACACAGTTCTATGGATTAAAACTGAAACGTCAACTGTTTTCAAATTGTAGTTTAGTTAGTGCTGACTTTATGGAGGCTGACTTAACAATGGCTATGTTTGACAATTGTAACTTATATCGCGCTGTATTTACTAAGGCAAACGCAGAAAAAGCAGACTTTTATACAAGTTATAATTATGAAATTGACCCACAATCTACTAAACTTAAAAAAGCAATTTTCTCTGCTCAAGGATTAGCAGGATTACTAACACAACATCAATTAGTTTTAAAATAATTTAAGTTTACTTCATTTTCTTGCAACAAAAACGTACCTTTATTACGTTTTAATATAGAAAATATATGAAATTAACTTTCGGTAAAAGAATATTCCTTTACGGAGGAATATTCTTCTTAATTGTTTACTTCTTCGGGCAGACCTTTTTAAACAAATTTGTCAATACGAAACTACCCGAAATTATAGCAGACAAAAACGATACTCCTTATAACTTTTCCTACAAAGACGTAGATTATTCTTTAGCGCTACGCAAGCTTACTGTGTCTGGCATTGAATTAACTCCTAAAGAATCTCTGAAACAAGAAAACAAAACTTATCTCTCGGGTACGGTTAAAAAAATCATAGTTCAAGGGGTTGGTTTTAAAGAGTTGTTTAGAAATCATAACCTGATTGCTAATAAAATTAGATTAGTTGAACCTGACTTTACAGTAATGCAGAGTGACAGCGTTTCTCCTCCTGCCAAAAAGTTTGACCTTACCAATAGCATTGATATCAGCAAAATATTTGTTGAAAATGCACACGTAAAAATCAAAGCAATTAAAGACAATCACCTCATCAATGAAGTGTTTAACTTTAATGCTGATATATTAGGGGTGCACTTTGGAATGGAAACTAAAAACAAGCCTATTCCTTTTACATACGAAAAATATACAATGTCTTGTGATTCTGTTTACAATAGATTGAATGATTTACACAGATTAAAAATTGGTAGTATTCAGATAGACCCTGATAAGTTTATCGCTAACAAAATTACTATTCGCCCAATTCGACAACAAATTGACTCGCTTGAAAAAGACAACTTATTATTGCTAAACATTCCTAAACTTGAATTATTAGGAACAGACTGGGGATATAGAGACAACCGTGATTTCTATGTTGAAATAAGTACGATACAAACAGACTCTACTTCGTTTAAAGTTTTACAGAAAAAACAGAAAACGCAAAAAGAGATAAAAAAAACGGCTCAAAAAGTACTCCCTCCTCTTGTTCCGTTTGACTTAAAGATTGGGGATATTAAGATTACTAATTTTCACTTCAACTCTCTTGATGTATGGAATACAAACAGGGCTAATCTGTGGATTCATAATATCGAAAACAAAGTATATGACACACTCCGTATTGATAAAATCAAGTTAGAGAATGCACTTGTTACGCATACACCAAAAGAGAAGTTCAATGCGCCAAAGGCTAAATTAAAACAAATTGACGACCGTATTTTTATCGACTCTCTTGTTCTTAAAAATGCTAATTACGTTTTAAAAGAAGAGAAATACGAGAAAAACACTTTAGAACTTAGCAATATTAATGCTACTATTCAAGACATTAATATCAATGAACAAACAACCTTAGAAAAGGTTCCGTTTACTTATAAAAACACTCTTCTACAGGTAGATAAAATCTATTATAATACACAGAAGTTTTACGACATACACGCTGATAATCTTAACATAACCGACAACAAGTTGGTAATGAAAAACTTTGCAATGAAACCTAAATACTCTCGTAAAAAAACGGTGAGTATGTTCAGATATGCAGATGATATTTTTAATTTATCTGCCAGTGAAATAGCCTTAAACGATTACAAATGGGGATTTGATAAAAATGGAGTATTTGATTTTTACACTAAAAACATCCACATTGAAAGTATTGATGCTAATATTTTTAGAGATAAAGCGCCTGAATTTAATATGAGTATTAAACCGATGTTTAGTAAAAAACTAAGGGACCTAAAATTCGGAATGCAAGTAGATCAAGTTACCATTCGCCGTTCTAAATTAGTATATGAGGAAACAGATGAAAAAGCCATAGCTCCTGGTAAGATTTTATTTACCAATTTTAGTGCTACAATAAACAATGTTTACAGTGGATTCAACAGAACGAAAGTTCCACGTACTACAATTGCTGTAGATGCGCGATTTATGAATGCAGCACCAATTCGCGTTGATTGGTCTTTCAATATATTAAATAGACGTGATCAGTTTAATATTCAAGGGGTAATTACTAACTTTCCGGCAACGGCAATGCACCAGTTTTTACAGCCTTACGCCAAAGCTTCTACAGAAGGGACATTGGATATTGTAAAATTCAATTTCAACGGAAACAATACCTCTGCAACAGGAACTTTTGGAATGGAATACAAAGATTTAAAAGTTACCCTTTATCGAAAAGATGGTAAAGCGAAGAGACGTGTTGTTTCAGCTTTGGGTAATCTTTTTATTCGCAACAATACAAAAGGAGATGTGAAAACAGTAAACATTAAAAAAGTAGATCGTATTCAAGAGAAATCTTTTTTCAACTACTTATGGCTTTGTGTAATGCAAGGGTTAAAACAAACAATATTATAAATCAACAAAACATACTATAAACAAATGAAAACAGCCTTAATAACAGGAGCTACATCTGGAATCGGAAAAGCAACTGCTGAAACTTTAGCTCCTAATCACCGCTTAATTTTATGTGGTCGTAGAGCAGACAAACTAAATGAAGTAGCCCAAGAACTTTCTAAAGTAACTGAGGTAACCACACTTACTTTTGATGTTAGCCACAAAGAAGAAACGTTTGCAGCAATTAACTCACTACCGCAACAATGGCAACAAATTGATGTATTAGTAAACAATGCTGGAAATGCACACGGTTTAGCAAGCTTTCAAGAGGCTACAATTGACGATTTAGAAGCGATGATAGATATCAATGTTAAAGGGGTAATCTACGTTACAAAAGCAGTCCTACCCTTTATGATACCAAACCAATCTGGGCATATAGTAAACCTATCTTCTATTGCAGGAAAAGAGACTTACCAAAATGGAACAGTCTACTGTGCTTCAAAAGCCGCAGTCGAAGCTTTATCTAAAGGAATGCGTTTAGATTTATTAACAAGTGGTATCAAAGTAACCAATGTTGCACCAGGAGCAGTTGAAACAGAATTCTCTGTTGTTCGCTTTAAAGGAGACAAAGAAAAAGCAGATCAGGTTTACAAAGGATACACACCACTTGAAGCACAAGATATAGCTAATGCAATTGCTTATGCTGTAAACCAACCTGAGCACGTGCAAATCGCTGATATGACGGTATTTCCAAAGGCACAAGCTGGTCCTTCTGCCTTCAATAAAAAAGTATAATTTTTTTCTTTTTAGTCTCACTTTAAAGAATACATTTGTGGCACTATTAGCGCACTTTGTCCTATGAAAAAAACAATAGCAATTAGCCTATTTTTGGCACTATATTGCACCAATAGTTGGGCTGTTAAAAAGTCTTCTATTAACTATGAATATCTTGTTGAAAATACTTTCAAAACAGATACTATCTTTATTGACTTAAAGAATGATCCAGACTTTAAGTTTAAAAAAGGACTGCGTTGGTACCAAGATCCTGAATTGGAATTATTCGGTATCAAAAATGCCCAAGATGAAATCTATATCGAACCGTTATTTTATCAAATCGAATCTTTTATAGATGGTGTTTCTATTGTAACCACAGACGACTTTCAAGGGGCTATAAACGACAAAGGAGAGGTTATTATTCCTTTTTCTTATGAAGAACTACAAACAAGTAGTGAATTTAAAATAGCCTATGTAGACATAGATAAATGGGGATTCTTCAATACAAAAGGCGAAAAAGTAATTAATGCCGAATACGACTTTGTAGGAAGTTTCTCAGACGGATTAGCGCTTGCTTCAAAAAACAACCTATTTGGTTATATCAATCACCAAGGCAAAACAGTTATCCCTTTTCAATACGATTATGCAAGTAATTTTGAAGATGGTGAAGCAAGGGTTGAAATAAAGTTCCGCTCTTTTGTTATCAATAAAAAAGGAATAAAAATAGCAGACTAAAATAAATATTGCGCGTCAATACTATTTAACCTACTGCAACAATAAAAACAAAGGTCATAAAAGCTAAAAACTTTTATGACCTTTTTTATTGCCCTTTAAAGCAAACCTCATCTTCCTTCTAAATAGTGTATAACAAAAAAAGCAACCTTACACACTGTAAGATTGCTTTTCATAGCTAACTATAATCAATAATTCCGAAGAACTATAGTCCATTAAATTTAACACCTAACGTAAACCATCTACCAGGCATTGGTACTACCCCTGCCTCGTTATATGTGGTATTGAAGATATTTTGAGCATCTACATAGAAATTAAACTTATCTACAGTATAACTCATTCTAATATCATTCACCCAATAACTCTTATAACTTAATCGGTCGTTAAAACGATTTACAAACGCTGTACTAAAGTTTTTATACTTATAATTAATTGTACCAACTACTTGATGTTTTAAAGCCTCTGAAGAATATTTAGAAATCTTATTCTCTGCTCTATTCTCAAGTTTTGGCGATAAATAAGTATACGCTAAACCAAGATTCCATTGAGATACATCATTTCCAAACGCATATTTGAATGTTGTATTAACCCCTGTTGTTTTATTCTTAGCAGCATTTACAGGTTCAAAAGGTTGTGAAACATCTGAGCGTACCCAGTGAATAAACTCATCTATATCACGGTAAAACACAAATGCTTCAGCAGAGAATCCGTCTTTAATATATTTTGCTCCCCCTTCTACTTGGTAAGCTTTTTCTGGATCTAAATTAGGGTTCCCAACATTCCCAGGTCTTTGATTCAAATATAAATCAGTAAACGATGGTAAACGTTGACTTGTTCCTGCACTAAATACAGCCTTCCAATTAGAATTAAATGCATAACTCATATCAATCCCTGGAAACACTTGCCAACCGTATTGTGTATTATAATTCACATAAGCTCCAAGATTAATATCTAAGCTATTGAAAAACTCACGTTGAAACTCTGCAAAGAATCCATAATTACTCTTGCTGTGATCTCCAATATTAGTAGAATTAATCTCCTCATATCTCATTTCAGCACCTACATTAAACTTTCCAAAGTCAACTTCATACTGTCCTTTTACATCTGCTGTAATAGCGTGTGTGTAGTGTCTACTACGTGCTACATCAAGCTTATGTCTAAAATATTGATAATCGTCAAAGTTATAGCGGTAAGCAACACTTGGCGACAATAAGAACTTATCACTTAAGCGATGTTTAGAACTAAAATTAGCAAATGTTGTACTAACAATCTCTTTTGAGTTTTTATCCCCAGGAGCAGCATAGAAACCATTTGCACCAAATGAACTTCTTGCATATCCCCCTAACACCATAATAGAGTTGTTTTCATTTGGAACAATATTCCCTTGATAGAAAACCTTATTATTGTGAAATGCCGTATTATATCTATAACCATTACCCGAATCGTGCGTTCCAAAAAGCATATGATTGTGTTTTTTCTTAATCACAGTTCCCCCTACTTGCACTCCACGTCCGTTAAACATATCTCCGTGGTCGTCTTCTTTATCCTTCTTAAAACTTGTACCCCCATAAACGTGTGCAAACACACCATCTTTAGAAGGGTTTTTAGTAACGATATTAACTACCCCAGTCAAACTATTTACTCCATATAAACGAGCAGATGGTCCGCGTAGAATCTCTACTCTTTCAATCGCTTCTAAAGGAACTGGAATATTCAACGCATTGTGGCCTGTTTGAGGATCAGTTAACTTCTGTCCGTTTAACAACAATAAGTTTTGTTCAAAACTACCTCCATCAATACTCAAATCTGCTTGTGTTCCAAAAGGACCACGTTGGCGTAAATCCACACCAGCTGCATAACTAAGTAATTCATTCACAGAAGAAACAGGTAATTGTTTTATCTGTTCTTTGCTTAGAATAGTGATGTTTCTATTTTTCAACGAACTTGCAAGTTGTAAACGTTGATTATAGATAACAATCTCTTCAATATTATTAGTAATTTCTTGTTCACTTGTTGTTTTCTCTTGTGCATAAACACCAGAAATAGCAGAAAGCATCAGTGATAAAATAACACTTCTCTTAACCATTTTAATATAATTTTCAGCAAAATTATCCTTATATCACACGACAAAGGTAGTCCGGTTTAAAAATAGAAGGTAGTCCGGGAAATACCCATCTCAAATTGGCCATTTTTAGCAAAAAAAAATCAAAATATAGCACATCACTGAAAAAACAAGTAAATTTGCCGGATATATCCTTTGCTATGAGAGAAATATTATTAAGTTTTTTAGCAACATTTTTATTAATGTCTTGCAAAAAATTTGATGCGATGGCCACACGAGTGGTGTACAGTGATTCTATACACGCTAACCCACTTGACGATGACACATCCATCAACATTGATTCCCTAAAACTGGCGAATCTTCCTAAAGACCTACAACAATTTTACCACGACAATGAGTACAAAATTGGATGGTTTGAAAAAGAAAACAGAGAGCAATTATTGAAAGCTTTAAACGAATCTTACTTAGATGGTATTAAAGTAAAAACGAAAGAAATCGACAAACTTACTACGCTAAATAATAGCTACGTTGATTTATCTGATAGTTTAAAAATTGAAGCCGACTTTCTTTATTCTAAAGCATATAATAGTGCGATAAACAATTTGTTCAACGGTGTATTAAATCCTCGCAGATTATACAACGATTGGGATATTGACAAAAAAGAAATCAATATTCCCACTACAATGCTGATTGCATTAGAGAACCAAGAAGTTTACACAAGCTTTGACAGCATTAGATCTCCTTCAAGTATGTACAAAAACTTAAGAGGAAAACTTGTTCGTTTTTACGACTTAAAGAAAGACACTATTCAAATTACTGCTACACCTGCTCCAAAAGTAAATGACACAGTAATCGGTTTAAGCAAGTTAAAAAAACACTTAGCTTTTCTTAATTACTATGCAGACAGTTTAGACATCAATGATATCAATACGAAAGAAGTTATTGCTGGTTTAAAAAAGTTTCAAAAGAACAACAAGCTAATTGAAACGGGTACTGTTAACAAGAAAACAATAGATGTTATTGCCAACGAAGAAGAAGCAGTTAAAAAATTATTAGTTACCAACCTTGAACGTTGGAGATGGTTTCCAAGAGATTTAGGAGAAAACTATATTCTGATAAATATAACTGACTTTAGTCTTGTAGCTGTAACACACGGTGACACCATCAAAAAACACAAAGTAATTGTTGGTACAACTGCCAGAAAAACGCCTATTCTTTCTTCTGTATTGAAAACAGTGGTACTTAACCCAACGTGGACAGTGCCTCCTACAATTTTAAAGAATGATTTAGTGCCTAAAGCAGTAAGTAACTTAGGTTATTTCAGCAGTAGAAATTTCACTATTTACGACAAAAAAACAGGGAAAGCTGTTGATCCTTCCAATTGGGATTCGTCAAGAGCAAGCTCATATAGATATGTTCAAAAAGGTGGTCCAGGTAATACTTTAGGTAGAGTTAAATTTATGTTTGACAACAACCACGCAGTATATCTTCACGACACTCCAAACAAAGCAAACTTTAACAGAGCTTCTCGTAACTTGAGTTCGGGATGTGTACGCGTTCAAGATCCGTTTGATTTAGCTCAGTTTATTTTTGATGTACAAGAAAATGAAATAACTAAAGATGAAATAACATCTATTCTTGACTCAGAAAAAACGAAAAATATATCTACTAATAAAGCCGGAATTACTATTCACCAATTATATTGGACAATTCAAGTAGATAATCACGGACAAATAAAGAGGTTTAATGACGTTTATGGTTTTGATAATGACTTATACCAAAAACTAAATTAATTACTAATTAACGTCACTCCTTTCAGAAATGACAACAATAAAGAAGCCCATTGCTCTATGAGAACAATGGGCTTCTTTATTGTTTATAAACAACTCTTAATTAAACAAGTTTAGAGCGATTTGTATAATCGTTACTTGGATAATAGATGAATAAACAAGACTTATCTTTGATTAACTCAATCAATTCTTTATTTACCTCTTGTGGTACTGCAGGACAACCGTAACTACGACCTAAACGCCCTTGTGCATCAATAAGCTTGCGAGAAGCATAATCTGCACCGTGAATAACAATTGCGCGCTTACGTGCATTATCATTAATTCCAGATTCTAAACCATCTAAACGAAGTGAAAAACCATTTCTACCACTATATGTTTCTCCTGTCGTATAAAAACCAAGGCTACTCATATGTGAATTTTCTCTATTTGAAAATGTAGTAGCAAACTCATCACCAGTCTTTTTACCATGTGCAACATACGATTGTAACACAACAGCATTTTCTTTTAAATCAATAACCCATAAACGAGGAATAGAAGACGAAAGACTAAAATCTACAATTGTCAACTTCTCATTCTGTATTTTTCCTGATTCTGCTAACTTATAATATCCTTTCAACGCTTTTGTAAAAACGTTTTGAGAAGGAGCATCAAATCCTTTTAAATCTAAGTTTGAAAATAAAGAACTTGCCTTCGTTTCAAAACTCGATTCTTTCGTTTCTTCAATCTTATATGTTAAATTATCACTTTTACTTTTTGCGGCATTCAAAGTACTACTTCCTACAAAATTCCCACATAGCATAATTGCAATCAAACTGCAATAAAACGTCTTATTTTTCATTTAACCTGTTCATTAATAGTATTTCACATTCATTTTTAAGAATTGTAAAAATAGAAAAAATAATTATCTATCCATACATTCTTTTAAACAATTATCGTGCAATTCGTCATTTTTTAAAAGTTAATTTTTAAGATTTCGCAGAAGTATGCGTAAATTTGTCTGACACAACTCAAATATTAAATATTTTTATCATGAATAAAAAAGTTATTTTAATGATTTTAGATGGTTGGGGACAAACGCAAGACCCTAAAGTTTCTGCCATCGAACACGCACAGACTCCTTTTATAGACAGCTTATATACACAATATCCTAATACTTATGTTTTAACTGACGGACTCAACGTTGGACTTCCTGCAGGTCAAATGGGAAATTCTGAAGTTGGACATATGAACTTAGGTGCTGGTAGAATTGTTTACCAAGACTTAGTGAAAATTAATATGGCTGTGGAAAGTGGTACTATTGCTAATGAACCTGCTTTAAAAAACGCTTTTGAATACGCGAAACAAAACAACAAGAAAGTTCACTTCTTAGGATTACTTTCTGACGGTGGTGTTCACTCGCACGAAAAGCATTTATATGGTTTAGTAGATGCTGCTAACAATGCGGGAGTAAAAGACATTTTTGTACACGCATTTACTGACGGACGTGATGTTGACCCTAAATCTGGTATCAAACACGTGCAACAATTAGAAAACCATTTACAAACTTCTAATGCTAAATTAGCTTCTGTCGTTGGACGTTATTACGCTATGGACAGAGATAAAAGATGGGAACGCGTTGCTAAAGCATACCACTTATTAGTAAACGGAACTGGTGTTCATTCTACGAATGCTGTAAAAAGTTTAGAGGAAAGCTACGCTAATAATATTACGGATGAGTTCATTGAACCAATCATTATGGTAGATGGAAACGATAAACCATTGGCTACAATTCAAGCTGATGATGTGATTATCTTCTTCAACTTCCGTACAGATAGAGGTCGCGAATTAACTCACGTTCTTTCACAAGAAGACAATGCTGAATACAATATGAAGAAACTACCATTGTACTTTGTTACCTTGACAAATTATGATGATACGTTTAACAATATCCACGTTGTTTACGACAAAGATAATATCACAAATACTTTAGGAGAGGTTCTTGAAAAACACGGTAAAAAACAAATCCGTATTGCAGAGACAGAAAAATACCCACACGTTACTTTCTTCTTCTCAGGAGGCCGTGAAGTACCTTTTGAAGGAGAAACAAGATTACTTTGCCCTTCTCCAAAAGTAGCAACTTATGACCTTAAACCAGAAATGAGTGCTTATGATTTAAAAGACGCTCTTGTTCCTGAATTGAAAAAAGGTGAGGTTGATTTTGTGTGTTTAAACTTTGCTAATGGTGATATGGTAGGACATACAGGTGTGATGTCTGCTGCTATCAAAGCGTGTGAGGCTGTAGACGAATGTGTAAAAGAAGTGGTTACAACTGCTTTAGAAAACAATTACACTACTATTATCTTAGCTGACCACGGAAACTGTGAAACAATGATTAACCCTGATGGTACGCCAAACACAGCGCATACTACTAATCCGGTGCCAATCATTATTGTTGATAAAGACATTAAAGAAGTTAATCACGGTGTACTTGGTGACTTAGCGCCAACTATCTTAAAGTTGATGGGAGTACCTCAACCAGAAGAAATGACAAGACATTCATTAATTTAATGAATTACTTATAAACAAAAATAGCCACAATACTGTGGCTATTTTTATTTTATAAACTTTCTATTTGCTCAACGTTCGGTTGTAATACTCACGTACAATTTCTTCTCTAAAATTTGGATGTGCAATATTAGCTAATGCCTCCACACGTTGGTCAATTGACTTCCCTTGTAAATCAGCAACTCCAAATTCAGTTACTATATATTGTGCGTGTGCTCGTGAAGTAACTACTCCTGCTCCTTCTTTTAGGAATGGAACAATTTTATTCGCTCCTTTTTTAGTTGTAGCTGACATCGCAATAATAGCTTTTCCTCCCGGACTCATAGCTGCACCACGCATAAAGTCAACCTGACCTCCTACTCCTGAATACAAACTATGTCCGATTGAATCAGCACAAATTTGTCCTGTTAAGTCAATCTCAACCGCAGAATTAATAGCTACAACATTTGGGTTTTGTCTAATAATAAAAGGGTCGTTCGTATAAGAACATTCCTTCATTATAAAGAAAGGATTGTTATCCATATATTTATAAATACGCTCTGTACCAACAAAGAAAGTAGACACTGCTCTACCTTTATTAGCTACCGTTTGCGTACAGTCTAAAGCACCTGCTTCAATCAAATCAATAACTCCATCTGCAAACATCTCTGTATGTAAACCTAAGTGTTTGTGATTTTTCAATTTCTGTAATACTGCCTCAGGAATATTACCTATCCCCATTTGCAACGTACTACCGTCTTCAATTAACTCAGCAATATACTTTCCAATCTTATCCTCTTCTTCACTAATATTCACAGAATACTCTGTCAATATTGGGGTATTATGTTCTACTAAAACATCAATATTAGAAATGTGAATCGTACTATCACCAAATGTTCTTGGCATAAAACTATTCACTTGAGCAATAACAATTTTCGCATTTTCAATAGCAGCAGGTGTAGCTTCTACTGAGGCCCCAAGCGAACAAAAACCGTGTTCATCTGGTGCTGAAACTTGAATTAAAACAATATCTAATGGTACTAATCCCTTTCTAAATAAACCAGGTAGTTCACTTAAAAAAACAGGAGTATATGTTCCATTTCCTGCTTTAATTGTATGGCGAACATTTCCACCAATAAAAAAAGAATTAACTCTAAAACTATCTTTTAAACTTGGATCAGCATAAGGTGCATTTCCTAAAGTGTGAATATGACAAAACTCTACATTTCGAAGTTCTGACGCTCGTGCTACAATAGCATCGATCAAATGGTTAGGAGTACAAGCTACTGAGTGTACATAAATTCTATCTCCTGATTTGACAAGCTTAGCAGCCTCAAGAGCCGACGAATATTTCATAATAAATTACTGTGTATTAAAAATCAAATTTTTACAATTAAAAACATCTAATAGGCTAAGTTAAAGTATTTCTATTTGATTGTCCAAGAAAAAACAAATTCTATTAATTTTTTTCATTCGTTCCAATAGCGTAATTTTGTACCACTTAAAAATTTAAAGTATGATCATTCCAAAAACTCCAGAAGAAATTGAGTTGATGAGACAAAGTGCCCTTCTTGTTTCCAAAACATTGGGTATGCTTACAACAGAACTAAAGCCAGGAGTAACGACTTTAGAATTAGATAAAAAAGCAGAAGAATATATTAGAGATCACGGTGCTGTACCAGGATTTAAAGGTCTTTACGGATGTCCTTCTTCTATTTTAACAAGTGTAAACGAACAAATCGT
Organism: Myroides sp. C1519; assembly: GCF_038039755.1. NCBI lineage: Bacteria > Pseudomonadati > Bacteroidota > Flavobacteriia > Flavobacteriales > Flavobacteriaceae > Myroides > Myroides sp. C1519. Next base: position 1,598 of record NZ_JBBPHM010000020.1, on the reverse strand, counting down.
TCACGGTTTACCAACAAACAGACCTTTAGAAGATGGTGATATCGTTTCTATTGACTGTGGTACTGTAATGAATGGTTTCTACGGTGACCACGCTTATACTTTTGAAGTAGGTGAAGTTGCTGCTGAGACTAAAAAGTTATTACAAATTACAAAAGAATCGCTATATGTAGGTATTCGTGAATTCCGCATTGGAAATCGCGTAGAAGATGTTGGTAGTGCTATTCAACGTTTTTGTGAAGCTGAAGGATATACTGTTGTTCGCGAATTAGTAGGACACGGTGTTGGACGCAAAATGCACGAAGACCCTGAAATGCCTAACTACGGTAAACCAGGAAGAGGTAAGAAATTTGTAGAAGGAATGGTGGTAGCTATTGAGCCTATGATCAACTTAGGTACAAGAAACATCAAACAATTAAATGATGGATGGACTATCGTTACTCGTGACGGAAAACCATCTGCTCACTTTGAACACGATGTAGCTCTTGTTAATGGTAAACCAGAATTACTTTCTACTTTCAAATACATCTACCAAGCTTTAGGTATCGAAAGTAATGAAGAAGATGAATTTAGAGCTAATCCTTTAGTTTTATAATTCGTTTTTCCTTTATGAAAAAACTTTTCAAAACAATATTGAACACTGTGCCTCGACCGATTTTAATTCGGTTGAGCTACCTTGTTCGCCCTATTATTGCCTTTTCTTTAAAGGGTGATACGTATACGGACCCTATTGATGGAAAGAGTTTTAAAAGTTTTTTACCTTATGGGTACGCTAAACAGCGAAACAATGTTTTATCGCCAAGTACCTTGTCTTTAGAAAGACATCGCCTGCTTTGGCTTTATTTAAAAAATGAAACAGACTTCTTTAGCACCCCTAAAAAAGTACTGCACTTTGCTCCTGAACAAGCTTTCTACAAAAGGTTCAGAAAACAAGCTAATTTAGAATATACTACAACTGATTTAGAATCGCCTTTAGCTGATGTAAAGGCTGATATATGCAACTTGCCTTTTGAAGACAATAGCTTTGATATAATTTTGTGTAATCACGTATTGGAACATATCCCTGACGACACAAAAGCAATGCAAGAGCTATACCGCATTCTAAAGCCAGGTGGAATGGGGATTTTCCAAATTCCACAGGATTTAAATCGCCAAGAGACATTCCAAGACGACTCTATCACCGACCCTAAAGAACGTACATTAATCTTTGGACAATATGACCACGTTCGTATTTATGGTAGAGATTACTTTGACAAATTGCGTAAAATCGGATTTAATGTCAAAGAGGTTGATTACACCAAAACACTATCTAAACAAGAAATTGAAAAATATTGTTTAGCAGATGGAGAAATAATTCCCGTTTGCTTTAAATAACCTTTTATTTATAATTGAATAAAGTCTGTTACTAATCAAAATAACAAACATTTTACTTCAGACATCAAAAGACTTATTCAACTGTATTTTGACTTTCTTCTTCAGGTGTAAAACCACAATTTAATACTTATCAATATTCATTTATCAGCCATATTCTTCTAAGGATATAACACTTGACCCGTCCTGAAATAACTGTACAGTTTTAAAACAGTTAAAAATGGAAAATA